>JAFDYH010000006.1 GCA_018267535.1 Bacteroidota bacterium | reverse complement strand
TTTACCAGTTCACCTATTTCATCATCCCGGTTCCATATAATTTCTTCATTCATCTGACCAAGGTTTACTTCCTTCATCTTTTCGCTGATTAAAGAGAAAGATCGTGTAATCCTATTGGTAATAAATAAAGCGATAACACCTGCAATTAAGAAGGTAAATGCATTTAAATTGATGAGCGTAACCAGGAAATTAGATATCTCCTGGTTCAAATCATTCTGTGAGGTAAAGTAAGGAATATTCAAATAGCTATCTACACCACCTTCCCGCGTACGCACGGGAGCATAAATACTGGTATATGGCATATCGCCTACCCGCTCCTGCTGCACATGCTGAACTTCACGCATCCTGCTCAAATGATAAAAGGCTTCCGGGTTCATTTTCGTACTCAATACACCCCGCTTATATACGTTCGCTTCAGAAGATACTTCCAGATCACCATTCAGATCATAAATGTTTACATCCACATTATGGATTTCAGCTACTTCATTTACCAGGGATTTTAAATCATATTCCTTCTCTACATAAAAAGAATCACCCACATTAATCGTATCATTAATAATGTTCTGCCGGATCAGTTTCTTCTGCATTTCATTCACCATCACTTTCATGGTTCGGCTTAGTTTGTCTACGTTGCTCCGGCTAAAACGGCTATAAAAAAAAGAAATAGTAGCCACCCCGATAATAATAAATGACAAAAGGCTGATGAGGATAAATGTAACGTGTATCTGTGTGCGGATATTCATTTGCAGCAAGCGGCGGAATTCTTTCCAGTTATAACCTGCTTTTAACAGCAACGAAACCAGTTGCACAACAGTGACCATAAACAGGAAAGAACAGAATATCCATGAAAACAAAGTAATGGACTCTATAGTAGAATCTTCTTTTCTGGCGATAACAACCACTTTCTCATTTATGTCTTTATACCACATTTCATCGTAATCACCATTTTTTCTTTTTTCAAATTCATTTTTGGGTACCTGGTTATTGGTTAAGGACGTAACAAACGGATACTTCGATGAAGAGGAAATCAATTCGCTTTTACTGTATAAAGCATAAGAGTAGACCTGGGAGTTTTCCGGATCGCCCTCATCATATTGTTTGAATAACTGTGGCAACATCGATTCGCCGCCATATTTTTTAGGAATAGAAATGATGAATACATCCCCTATCGGATTTTTCAGGCTGTCTTTTACTTCCCGCCGCGTGATATAACTGATCTTATCATAAGAAGTTTCATAGGTAAATAAGTCAGGCACTTTTTCAATAGGCCGTGCCTGCACCGTCAATATCGTATTCAATGCATCATATGTATCCGGGTCTTCGTTATTCAGGGGTGTTTTATTCCGGTCAAATACAAAAACCTTGGTGTCGTAGTTGGTCCCGTAATTCTGATAGCTGGCCCTGATAATGCTATCCCGCAAAAACTTACTGCTATCTGCATTTGACAGCCGGTGAAAATTATTTACCCAAAACTTATTATCCAGGTAAACCATGGCAATCTTTAGTTCATTCGCCCTTGTTTCATCAAACTTTGCGGAGATTTTTTCGGCAATCGCTTTTCTCCTTTGCCATTCCTTTTCCTGGTTTTCTTTCAGCATAATTACTGAAATGGATGCGGAGAACACGAATATCCAGAACATCACCCCTGCAATATTAATCTGGAAACGCTGAAAAATAATTGCCTGACGGCTGATGAGCCAGGTATAGATAATGAGCCAGATAAGTACAAAAAGAAAGAACTGCACTAATAAACCCGTGGCTAAAGTAGTCAGGTAAATCAACCCGCTTGTCGCAATTACAAAATATATCAGACCGGCTGCCTTTCCTTCGAATACAGGAAATATCAACCGGAACAATATCTGCGTGAAATAATAATAGCCTAATGACAAACAGGCAAGAACTATAAAACCGACAATGGAAAATATATCAATACTGTCAAAATCGCTTACATTAAATGAAATGCGTGAATCTGCTACCATTCCGCGGATCGTATTGGCCAGTAAAAAAGTAGAAAGGATCAGCATAATTAATGCAAAGGCGCCAACCACCCATTTCCATCCTTTTGTACTTAATATGCCGAAATTGGTTTTATGCGAAATCTTCGACCAGGCAAATACAACAATCCAGCAGAATATAACTGCATTTACCAGCAGGTCACCAAGTGAGCGCAAGATAATATCTGAACCATAAATTGCCGGGTCAAATAAAGCAAACTGCCGCAGGTTAAACAAGAAAGGGAACCGGTAAATAATACCCCTTAATAAAATAAGGCAACCGGCGAGGAAAACTATCGCTTTCCATGCTTTGGTTGTTTGTGCCAGTGATTCAGCAATAAGATGTATAAAAAGCAATAATAAAAACAACCCGCTTAAACGGAGTATCAGCGTTACCGCATCATTGGACGGAATAGCTACATATGCTTTCTTATCGAGGTAAAATAAAACATTTCCCGAGATGGAATAAACAGCATAGGGCGTAACCTTATTATGCGCAATTGCAATTACCTGGCTGGCTGTTTTACTGTAAGCAAATTCTTTGGGCAGATCGGGGATTTCAACATAATACTCAAACTGCACCGGAATCAATGCAAAGGCAATGATGGTATTCCTTACACCATCCAGTTTTATTGTATTCTTATGAATAACATAATAACCATTTACAAGTTTATCAAAAGACTCGCCGTCTTTTAATTTAAAACTGGATTGTGGCGGCAGTATCAGCTGGTCACTCCAGAAAAGCATATTGAAGTCGCCGCCGGCATTTTCTGCAAACAGGAATATTCCATATTGCTTTGCTGCTATTTTTTTAAATTCATCCAGCGATTCACTGTTTTGTACCAGTTTTCTTAACAAAGAAGTATCTTTTAAGAAATCCACATAATCCTGCTGCTGTTTGTGAATATAATTTTCCAGCAGTTTTTTTTCCCTGGAAACCGAAGTAAGGTTAGTATAATACGTATTAAAGACGTAAGAAAGAAGAAACAAAACAATAGCCGCGAATAACAGCGAATATTTGCTGGCAAAGAGATATCGTAAAATACGTTTCACTTATTTGTACTGCTGTTGCTTGATGGCGTTCCAGATGGCATCCATTTCATCAAGGGTCATATCATTCAGATGGCGACCGGTGGCCAGAGCTTTTTGTTCCATTTCTGTAAACCGGCTGATGAACTTCTTATTGGTTCGCTCCAATGCATTTTCGGCGTCTATATGCAAAAACCGTGCATAATTAATCAGGGAAAATATAAGATCACCCAACTCGTCTTCTATCTTATCCCGGTCACCACTCGCGACCGCTTCCTGTAATTCTTTTGACTCTTCTTCCACTTTTTGCCAAACCTGTTCTTTTGCTTCCCATTCAAACCCAACCTGTTTTGCTTTTTCCTGCAATCGCATGGATTTTACCGTAGCAGGTAACGATTTTGGCACACCGCTTAGTACAGATTTTTTGCCTTCTTTTAATTTTAGTTTTTCCCAGTTTCGTTTTACATCTTCATCATTTTCCACTTTCACATCTCCGTAAATATGGGGATGACGGGCAACCAGTTTTTCATTGATGCCTGTAATTACCTCCTCAAGGGTAAACTTTCCCTGCTCCTTTCCAATTTTGGAATAGAAAACAATATGGAGCAACAGGTCGCCCAACTCTTCCCTGATCCCTTTCCAATCAGTTTCCGTAATTGCATCTACCAGTTCAAACGTCTCTTCAATGGTCATCGGGCGCAGCGTCTGAATTGTTTGTTTTCTATCCCATGGACATTGTTCACGCAATTCATCCATTATCTGGATGAGTTTCAAAAAAGCCTCCGAAGTTGTCTGCATAGTATCCGTTTAAAGCCAGGATATGGAAATCCCGAAACAAAGTAAAAAGGCCGCCATCAGGGCCGTAGTGCAAAGTAGGTTGAACAAAATGAATTTAAAGATGGTTTTTGCCCACGATTGTTCATAAAATTTCTTCATTGCCCGGATGGTATAGATAAGGCCGAAAACAAGAATCGCTATAACCGACAATACCAACCGGCCTATCGTTGTATACTCCCGCAATGCCAAAACCCCAAGATATAAAAGCATAAGTATAAAAAGGAGCTCATAAACATAAATAAGAAAAATGCCATGATCACGATAGGTAAATTTTTTCTGCCTGATATAAAGCAGTGCAAAGAATAAAGCATTCAGCGGCAATAAAGCAAAAACGAGATAAGGGAAATAATGAATAAACTTGTTGGATAAATCCCTGGACAAAAGTGTCGCATCATTATTATAACGCTCCCTTACAATAATCCCGGCTAATTTTTCCCTTCTTTCAAACCAATCATCTCTTTTAACTGCGGGCAGTAAACCCTGCATGGAATCGTAAGCAGCCACTGTTTTGTAAATAGTGTCTGAGGAATTAAAAATATCAAGTGCTTCTTTGTTTTCTTTGTCTCTTTCTCTGCTGGCCTCCAGCTTCCTGATGACCCTCTGTATTTCGAAAGAGTCCTCTCTTGTCTTTGCATTCTTATAACTCTCCTTCAGAATGGCGAGAGTTCCGCTTTTTACCAATCCCTTACTATCGGTATTACTCAGATAAATATTCTGGCTTCTGAAACCAATATAGAAAAGAATAAAAAAAAGAATTACCGTGCTTAAAAATAACCACCAGGGATTGAGGTACCCGGCCCTGCCCCCTCTTTTATATTCAGCAGGGAGAAAACCAGGGCTGGAAAAAAGCAAGCCCATCGTTTTAAATAAGCGCTTAAAGAAATTCATATAGGTTGAGAAGGCTCACAATTTTTTACTAAAATAACCACAAAAAATACATAGAACCATTTCTTTTTCGTTACTGTATAATTCAGGTATTTTTGAGCTTTATCAATAATTGATTCATGAAAAACACTTTTTCCTCTTTTTTGCTTGTTTTTTCAATTTCTGTCCATGCCCAGTATTATTATAAAGACATTATCGGTACCCGGGAAACCAATTCCCAGTTAAAAACTTATATGGGCAATAATGTACGCGGTGTTTCCTTAAAAAGCTTTGAAGCCGATGGTAGTGTATCCGATAATTTCCAGGTAATACAGGTGATTGACAAAGCAGCCAAAATGATGACCACCATTACACGCTCAGGTGTTACTGATGAATCTGTCCTTTACTCCACGTTCGATGAAAATACCAGGGTAACAAAAACAACTGATACGTCCGGCACGACTATTAATTCAGCAACCTACACCTACAATCCTGCCGGCCAGTTAATTTCTTTAAAAAGTACTTCGGAAGATTCGATGAAGACGGGTGTTGAAATAGAAGACCACCAATGGACCTATAATGATAAAGGCCAGCCGGTGCAAATGCTGCGTATCATCAACGCAATAGATACCACAACGATAAAATTCCAAACGGATGAAAACGGGAATATCGTACAGGAAACACCTTTTAAGAAAGGGAAAGCCGGCGACCCCGTGTATTATTATTATGATGGTAAAAATCAAATGACAGATATTGTTCGCTATAATTACAAACTAAAAAAGTTGATCCCTGACTACATGTTTGAATATTCTGATGCAGGACAGGTAATACAAAAAATAACAATCCCTTCCAATAAGGCCGCCCAATACCTGATCTGGCGTTATCAATACGATAGCAAAGGATTAAAAGCAAGAGAAGCCTGTTTCAATAAAGACAAACAATTAACCGGTAAGATTGAATATACTTACCAGTTCGGTCAATAGTATTCAGGCTGCAGGCAGAGTTAATATAACGGTTCCTTCTTTGATGCCATAAAGAAACAGGAACAATCTGCCCTTTACATGAAAATCTCCGCAAGTTCCGGGTTTCCCATACTTTTCCGTGGTAATACATTTGTGTTCTAAATTACAGTTGCAATGAACACACAGAACGATATCAACTTTCAGCGCATTGCGGAAGCAATTGAGTATATCAAAATGAATTTTAAAGAACAACCCGATCTTGAAAAAGTAGCGGGAAAAATTCACCTGAGCCCTTTTCACTTTCAACGGCTGTTTACTGATTGGGCAGGCGTGAGCCCCAAAAAATTTTTGCAATTTATAAGCCTTGAATATGCAAAAAGTATTTTAAAAGATCAGCAGGCAACATTAGTTGATGCTGCCTATGAAACCGGCCTGTCCGGCACAGGCCGTTTACATGATTTATTTATAAAAATAGAAGGGATGACGCCGGGAGAATTTAAGAATGGAGGTGAATCGCTGCTGATCAATTATAGTTTTGCAGAAAGCCCGTTTGGTAAAATCCTAGTTGCTTCTACGGTTAAGGGTATTTGTTATATGGCTTTCGCAGACGACGAGGCGAAAACATGGAGCGAATTGAAAACTCTTTTTCCCAACGCAACATACCACCAGGTAGTGGATATGATCCAGCAAAATGCGTTGTATATTTTTACAAAAGACTGGCGTAAACTGAGCGAAATAAAGCTGCATGTGAAAGGGTCAGGCTTTCAACTGAAAGTCTGGCAAACACTACTAAAAATACCTGTAGGGCAACTTTCAACCTATGGGTCCATTGCCGCCAGAATAGATAAGCCTTCCGCGTCAAGGGCTGTCGGCACTGCCATTGGGGATAATCCTGTTGCCTTCATTATACCCTGCCACCGGGTTATCCAATCTTCCGGTTCATTCGGGCAATACCATTGGGGAAGTACAAGAAAAACGGCGATGATTGGATGGGAGGCTGCGAAGGCAGCTGATTATCCAATAATAAATAACCAATAGCCTGTATGATAACCAGGCATTAGGATTCCTCTGTGGATAAGCTTAGTCAGCCAATAAAAGGGTTATTTACCAATATTGATAAAACAAAAAGCCAAACAATGCATAATTGATGAAACAAATGAGGGGTTGTAAGACTTATAACCAAACCTTGTTATTTAAAATAACAAATGACAATAAGTTTTTAAATTCGTTTGAAAAAATTAAAAAAAGAGATGAATAGAATAATGGCTTTAATCACACTTTCGGACAACGGAATAGAAATAATAAAATCTACCCCGGCGTTACCTAAAAAAGAAATGGAGTATGTTAACAAATGGAAAGACGAAGGTATTTTGGAAAGCTTTTTTATTTCAGTATCAAAAAAGGACGCCGTCTTAATATTCCAAAATACTGACGAAAGCAAAACCAGGGAACTTATCGGAATATTGCCCTACTTTCCATATATGGCTAAAATTGAGTATCATATTTTAAACAAACAATTTTAAAAATAAGTGCAATTTTCCTTCAGACTTGCCTGTTTGCGGGCCGATGAGTACAGCAGATGACATTTGTTTGGCAAAAGCTGAATGCAGGAAAAGCTGAACATTGCTACTTAATTTCAATTGCCATAAGAAATAACGACAACGAAGGCTTAACCGCAGCAACTGAATAGCAGTTATTTTTTTCGCGCTGAGTATTCCGTTATGTTTACTTAGTATTTATAAATCAGGCCTTATCTTCATCCTCTATCTGTTATGCATTTCCGGATATCAAGAAAGGTAATAGATTACCTAATTATTTGTAGAAATAGTTGCGACAGGAATACTGGATATTGAAACATTGGCCAGGTATAAGCTTCCGCAGCGGTTCGGGTTAAGCGCTTAATATTCTCCCGATAGCAATCGGTTATGTAAAGGTGACACAACAAAAGAAATTCTATTCGATAGAAAAACTTAGATATTATTTTAGAAATAATCCCTTTTGAGCTATGTCCAAGTTTTTTTAAGCAAGAGTATTTTAATTTTACTTCTCACATCTTAAATAGGCTGATATGCAATTCGACCCAAACAATAAAATCGTCAATCTCTGCGCTCTGGGAATGGACACGGAAGGAAAAGGTAACCCAGAAGAAGCAAGCAAACTCTTTTTACAAGCCTGGAATGAAGCTAAAAACGACTTTGAAAAATTTACTGCTGCTCATTATGTAGCTCGGCATCAAAAAAATGTTACTGACAAATTCAAATGGGACGAAACTGCGTTACACTTTGCATTAAAAATTAATGATGATACGGTTAAAGAATGTTATCCTTCGCTGTATCTAAACATAGCAAAATATTACGAGGACATAGGAGATTTTGACAATGCAAGAAAAAATTATCAATTGGCACTTTCGTTTTCGGACATAATGCCTGACAATGGCTATGGGGCTATGATAAAAAGTGGAATAAAAAAAGGAATAGAAAGAGTTCAATAATTTAATCCTGATTATAATACTTGTTCAATTTATAAAGGCAAACAAGTAACTTAACTAGTGAATTAACCTGTTTTTTAGATGAACAAATCATCCATTTAGAATGAAATTGAACAATTACGAAATTGTATTTTATCTGTAAATATTACTTTGACAGAGAATAAAAATAGAATGGCCCCAATTATTGCTTTGGCAAAGAGGACAGGATTACGATAAAAATTCAACCACCGAAATTAGTACAAGTAATTTTCCACTGTGGGGCAAAAGTTAAAGGCCATCCAAAGGAGAGATTAATTAAAGAAGATTTTAGTTTATTGGCAAGGAAAGGAAACGATAGCGCAATTGCAACTTTTAAAAATATGCAAGCCATTGAAAACAGGAAAACTGAATTGACAGAAATTGTAATGGAATGGATAAATACAACAAAAAAGCAACGGGCCACTAACATAAGCTGTACTCAGGTACAATGGTGCATTGTATCTTCATCAACCTTTTTTCTTTTAGCCTCAACTGCCGGCAGATAGTTATAAAAGCCAGTCCTGCTGCAAGCCCGAACAGAAGCCGAGTCCATAGAGATCGCCGGAAAACAAATGATGCCGTCTCAATATACTAAAGCCACATAAGCAGAAATTCTCAGGTACCTCTTATCCGGTTTGCAAAACTTTTCAGCAATGCATCAGGCCTTACCTGCCCGACTTCCCTGCAAAACTGTAACTTTATTAAATGAGAAAAGATTACTTTTTAAAACGAATACCACTATTCCTGTTATTTGTTTTTCTCTTCAGCTGCAATGCTGGCCATAATCAATCAGAGCTGATCCGCTGTATAAAAACCTATGACAGGCTTCTGGTAAAAATGGATACCGATTCATTATCTCAACTGTATGCCCCCGACGGACAGCTTGGAGATATTGCAAAGGGTCCTGACTCTATCCGAAAGTTTCTTCTAAAGTTTGCTGATTTCAGGGTTTTATCCAACGAATCCCTTACTGATTCAATCCTGCTTCATGGTGACAGTGCTTTCCAGGCCGGCAAATATCACCAGGTAACTATTTTGCCCAACAAGGATACTTCAAACCTGCATGGCCGGTTTGAAGCAAACTGGATCTATCTGCCTGGCGGTGGTTGGAAAATCCGGAAAATGGTAACAAAGCCGCTATAATAGCCTGCCTGTGCTGTTATCAATTGTATTGTGAAAAAATAGTTATACCAAAAACCGAGTATAGCAACAGGCTCCCTCCCCGGATGAGTATACCAATCGCTTTTGATCGCTCAGCAACAAAGACAGCAAGAATATTAAAATGAAAAAATTAACTGATGCTCAATTATCTCCACAATACCAATATGATGGCTGCTACTATATTACCGAGTAGCAGGTAACCGCCGCTGATAAAATGGAGCGCCATCGGTTTTCTTTCATACACGAAGGTTATACTTACCGAAGTAACAGCAACCAATAAGCCGGTAACCAGTCCTAACTTTATGGCACCGGATACCAATATTATATCCATTCTGACTACCAGGATAGCCAGACCGATCACCGTTAAAAGCATCATGATAAACGAATAAAACATGATGGCCCCTACCCCTTTTTTCATTTCCGGATCGTTCATATCTATTTTTTGGAGGGCAGCCCACCGGGGGCCAAACAAGGCTTTGGAATACCATAAGCCACCCAACATAAAATAAGCGATAGCGGCAACGATAACCGCAAGCCAGTGAACGTGCGTGAAAAGTTCGGTATTCATATAGCAGGTTTTGATTTGTTACAAAAGTTATGAAATAAATCGTATGCAGAAATATTTTTCTGTATGTCGCAACTCAGATTCATTTTTATTATCTTTCATTATTATTTATTACATATCTATAATTTTCAAATCATGAATTCAAGAAGACGGTTTCTCGCCAACTCCTCTATGCTTGCCATGGGGGGATTAGCCTTGCAATCATTTAATAAACAGAATTTTTCAATGCTGAAGAAAACAGTGTCTGCCGCTGACCAGATCAATATTGGTGCTATTGGTATCAATGGAATGGGTTGGGCAGATACGACCTCAATGCTGAAAAATGCAGGCGTTAATCTGGTTGCCCTTTGCGATGTTGACAAAAATGTACTGGATAAAAGAATGGGTGACCTGCAAAAGATGAATATTGATACATCAAAGATCAAAACCTATGGTGATTATAGGCAATTGCTTGATCGTAAAGATATAGATGCTGTCATTTGCGGCACACCTGATCACTGGCATGCCCTGATTATGATACAAGCTGCTGAATCAGGTAAAGATGTGTATGTAGAAAAGCCTGTTGGCAATTCCATTGAAGAATGCCGTGCTATGGTAGCTGCGCAAAAAAGATACAATAAAGCGGTACAAGCCGGTCAATGGCAAAGAAGCCAGCAGCATTTTCGCGACGCAGTTGATTTTATCAAAACAGGACAGTTGGGAAATATAAGAACCGTAAAAGTTTGGTGCTACCAGGGCTGGATGAAACCTGACATTAAAAGACCAGATAGTGCTCCCCCTGAAGGAGTGGATTATAAAATGTGGCTTGGTCCTGCTGAAACAAAACCTTTCAATGCAAGCCGCTTTCATTTTAACTTCCGTTGGTTTTGGGATTATGCCGGCGGGTTAATGACTGACTGGGGGGTACACCTGATGGATTATGCCGTATTCGGAATGGGTATGCCGGAACCAAAAACAATTTCTGCATTGGGTGGGCAATTTGCTTATCCCGAGTTATCGCAGGAAACACCGGATACCCTGGGCGCTTTATATGAATTTGAAAAATTCAATTTGATTTGGGATCATGCAATGGGTATCGATAACGGCTTGTTCGGAAGAGATCATGGTATTGCTTTCATTGGCAATAATGCGACATTGGAACTGGATCGCGGCGGATGGGAAGTAATTGAAGAAAAAAGAAGCGATAAAAAAGTGTCCGTAGAAAGAAAAAAGCCGACTGATAATGGTCTTGATAAGCACACCGAGAATTTCATTAATGTAGTACGCTCAAGAAAATTTGATGACCTGAATTGCCCTATACAAACCGGTGCGCATATCGCAACCGTCTGTCAACTCGGAAATATCGCTTACCGCAGCAAACAAAAAGTAACCTGGGATGCCGCCAATAAGAAATTAACCGATGATAAACTAAATGCACAATACTTCACAGCACATTACCATAATGGCTATAAAGTACCGAAAGTATAAAATACAGGTTAAAGGTCTGGCAAAAGGAAATCCATGCATTCGATGCATGGATTTCCTTTTTTATATAGAAATATATTTTTTAATTTCAGTAAATCCTTCACCCGGAAGGCAACCCGGCTGCAAAAGAACCGAAAGGTATTTCTTCCAGCGATAAATCCCGGTCATTTAAACCTTTAAAAATGCAGAACAAGGCACTGGAAATTTTTTATATTTTTTTCCAGAGTATATTAACCTTCCAGGCAATCGTATTTATCTCCTTATATTTTTTTACAAAAAGAAAAGACTTGCTATACTATAGTTTGTTTTTATTATTTGCCGCCGCATATTTTTTCATTAACGCTCCTTACACCTTTTTCGGAGTCCCTGAAGATATTGTGTGGCGTTCAGCCTGGTATGATTATTTAAACATTCCATTAATTATTATTGAAAACCTGTTTTATCTTTTATTTCTTCAATCATTTTTCACAGACATTACTGCTGATAAAAATATAGACCGCGTCTTTCGCTTTACCCTTTGGATTGTGCCTTTGCTTGCACTGGTTTTCATACTATTTAGTCTTCTCCATATCAACAATGAGCTTATTTATTATACGGTGAAGATAATTGCAGTGATACCAGCCGCTGTAATAATTTATATGCTGTTCAAAAAGAAGCCCCCTTTTAGTCTACTTGTAGCAAACGGTTTATTATGCTCTATTGTCGGTACGTGTATTTCCGTTCTTATGATTATTCTCCGAAATCATGGGTGGCATTATCTGTTTACGGATGGCTATCCGCTATTTTTTATTCGTCTCGGTATTTTGGGCGATATGCTTTTTTACCTGGCGGCGATTTTGAAAAAATGGCATTTCCAGGAAAATCAACTGGCCTTCGAAAAATTGCAATCGCAGTTGGAAGTAGAGAAATTAAGAAATAAAATTTCAGGCGAACTACACGACGACGTTGGCAGTACCCTTAGCGGTATTAATATGTATAGCTACATGATTACTGATTTGCTGCAATCAGGCAAATATGAAGAAGTGAAGCAATCAATAAATATTATACAAAAATCTGCGGATGAAATGACACATAAGCTTAGTGACCTTGTGTGGAGTATTAATCCCGAAAGAGATACATTAAAACAATTAATGGAAAGACTGGAAGAATATTCATCAGATATGGCAAGAGTAAAAGGTATGAAGGTAAATGTAAATATGCCTGATTATCTAGCTGAGCATAACTTACCCGTTGAAAGCAAGCGTAATATTTATCTTTTCTGCAAAGAAGCTATTAACAACGCGGTCAAATACAGTAACGCAACTTTACTTGAATTGAATGTAGAAATGAAAAATGGAAAACTTAATTTCTCTATTATTGACAATGGAAAGGGGTTTAATACAGGTATGATAAAAAGAGGAAACGGCCTGTACAATATGCAGAAAAGAGCGGACCAGATTGGAGCCGAACTCATTTTATGGTCGCAGGAAAACAAAGGCTCATCTGCATCCCTGCAATATAAAATCACCTGATGGGGCATTGATTTAACAAATAGACTGATTCAGCTTTATAATTCCATAATGGAAATAAGGATAACGATATTTGAAGATAATAAACTGGTAAGGGATGCACTTCAGGCGATTCTGAACGGTACGCCGGGGATGCTTTGCACCGGTGTTTTTTCCGATTGTAATCATTGGGATGCAGATATAAAACGCAGCCGGCCGGATGTCATACTAATGGATATTGAAATGCCTGGCATGAGTGGTATAGAAGCTACAAAAGCAATCAGCTCAGCTTACCCGGATATTAAAATTCTGATCCAGACTGTTTTTAACGATAGTGAACGAATATTTCGTGCCTTGTGTGCCGGCGCATCAGGATACATTCTTAAAACTGATCCTCCGCATAAATGTATTGAAGCTATTCATGAAGTATATAATGGTGGTGCTCCTATCAGTTCAACTGTGGCAAAAAAAATTCTGAATTTCTTCTCTGCCAGCAATGTTATATTGGTCACGCCTGAGGATACCAGTTTTGGATTGAGCGACCGGGAAAAAGAAATCCTTGAATTAATGATAGAAGGCCATAAATATAAACCCATTGCTGATAAACTATTTATCAGTTATGAAACAGTGCGCACCCATGTAAAGCATATTTACAAAAAGCTGCACGTAGCAAGCAGAAGTGAAGCAATTCAAAAGGCAAAACAGCACGGACTGCGTTAAACTTTCATAAAAAAAATTACTCCAGCTTACATAAAATACCCCATTGAGGTATAGGAAACAGCATTTTCCTGCTGCAACTTAGCAGTATACTATTTCAACCCGCTAACTTCTGGCTAAGACCTCTTTCTGGTAGCAAACAAATAATATCCCTTAACCATTACAAACTTTAGGTATGAAAAAAATCATTACGCCTTCGCTCATTTTTTTTGCTCTGTTTCTATCGTTGATGGGTTGCAAAAAGGAAAAAGATATTTCACAAATAGCAGAAGAAAGTAAAGATGCAACTTCGGAAAAGCGTGGTTCCGGTAATGACTGCAGGCTGACCGAATACTATTATTACGATGCGATCCATGACTTTGAACAAATTGACAGGCTTACTTACAAAAATGGACTGGTTGACGAATGGTCAACTTTTTATGGTACAATTTATAAAATGGAATATGACCGCAATAAAAAAATGAAAATGGCCAGAGCCTATATTGACGGAGAACTCATATCGACTATCCGTTTCATTCGTGAGGATAATAAAATAGTAAAAGAAATCTGGTATGTTGGCAATACAGACGTAGTAGATGATGAAGTAATTAATACTTACAACAGAAAAGGGCAGCTGATAAAAAACGAAAGTCTTAACTACGACTATTATACAATAAACACCTATACTCCGCAGGGAAATCTTGAAAGTTGGACTTTTTATGCTGCGGGTTTGCCCGTCTCCAAAGCAATTTATACATATAAAGACAATTTTAAAAATCCTTACCTTGCAAGGCCAGGAATAGAGTATAGTTTTGCCTGGGTCAACTCAGCATTTGGAGCAGGCGACAGGTGGTATTCAAGTGAACAATCTATTTCATATGATGAAAACGGGAAACCATATCTTTATTATGACCAGGACCCCCTTAAAACTAAATGGCAAAAGGGCGATAACGGCTTTCCTATCCGTGCAGACTATACAGATAAATTAACCGGAGGTCAAATAGTTAATTCATTTCAATATGAAAATTGCAATTCCTGCCGGGACTTTCAAATTTTGGCCGCCCGTACTGCTACTAATAAAAGTTTACTTAAAGGAATAAAAGGAATTCGAAATGGCTTCCCGCAAAACATAATGCAAAGAAGGATTCATTAAGCTAAAGTAAAGCTGTGGTTTTTGTGTATTTATAATAGAAAAGACCTTTTTACTCACGTAAAAGGTCTTTTCTATTATCTATGTAAATTATGCTTACCCTTTCTGACAAAAGGGTTCGCCACAGGAAAACATTCATATATTATTGAAAGAATACTTATTGAAGCGTCAATACCCGCATCTATAAAGTGCAATGAAGAATTTTAAAACGTATTATTTCTGATTGACATCTTTCACACAACGAAAGCCCAGGTTATTGCTGGCACTGCTTGACTCTCCTTTCCCCCTGCTGCCGGCCTTGTACCGGATACAATAATCGTCGCTACATAAGAAGGACCCACCGCGTTGCACATGCTTTACAACACCAGGTTCGTCAGGGTCAAAGCTTGAGTCAGGTCCTTTCGGATCTGTAGCCGGCGAATATTGATAATAATCGGCTCTATAGAGATCGCTGCACCATTCCCATACATTTCCTTCCATATCATATAAACCAAAAGGATTGGGAGAAAATGACTTTACCGGAGCCGTCCCTTTAAATCCGTCGGCGATGGCATTGCTATCCGGGAAGCGGCCCTGGAAAATATTCGCTGGCCAGTAACCGTTAGGTTTAGGGTCTTCACCCCAATAATATAATCTATACTCTTTGCCTGCCCTTGCCGCGTATTCCCATTCCGCTTCAGTGGGTAATCTTTTACCGGCCCATTTTGCATAAGCATCGGCATCCTCATAACAAACCTGCACGACGGGTTCTTTCTCTTTTCCGTTAATTGTACTCCCTTCTCCGCTGGGGTGTTTCCAATCAGCGCCAGGCACATAGCTCCACCATTGCAGGGGATCATTTAATGACACAGCATATGATGGAGGTGTAAAAACAGCCGAGCCCGGAACTAATTTATCAACTGGTATATTCGGGAAATCTTTTGGATCGAGCGAACGTTCGGCTACAGTTATATAGCCAGTTGCTTTTACAAATTCCTGAAACTGCTGATTAGTTACTTCATGCTCATCCATCCAGAAGTCATGAATATGCACCTTATGGATAGGTTTACTATCATTAAAATCATCCGAGCCCATTTTAAAACTGCCACCGCGGATAAGTTTCATTTCTTCATATCCGGTATTGCTGATAGTTAAAGCAATACCTCCTCTTTTTATTTGTCTTGCTATTGCAGGGCTGCAATGCGCATAAACTATAGGTTTGCTATTTACGGGATCGAATAAATGCATATATCGCTCTTTCTTCACATTGAAAAAAAGCGTAGAAATTACCAGAAAGAAAAAAAACGAAACTTTCAACTGATACAAGTTTAATTAACGTTATTAATTTTTTTCCAAAGCCTTCATCAAAAATGTTGAGACTGCGGGGGTCTGATGCTCTTCTTTCATTATCTGCTCTATCTTTTTAACAATATCGGGATGATCAGCAGATACATCATTTTGTTCGCGGATATCGTTTGACAGATCAAACAACTCTATTTTTAAATTTCCCTTTTGTATGTTTTGCCTTATCCCTTTCCAATTGTTTAGACGAACCGCCTGCTGACCGCCGTATTCCGGAAACTCCCAATAAAGAAATCCATGGTTTTGCTGCGCATTGCTGTTACCCAATAAACTTGGCAAATAACTAATGCCATCAATGCCCCGTGGGGGGGTAATGCCGATAATACTGCAAAGTGTTGGCATGAAGTCCCAGGTTGCGGCAACATGCTCCGATTTACTTCCGGTTTTTATTTTGCCCGGCCATTGTACAATAAAAGGAAGCCGGATACCGCCTTCATGCACTGAACCCTTTCCCCAACCAGCTTCGCTCTTAAAAAGACCGCCGCTATTGAACCAGGGTGAATCAGTACCTGCACTGGAGGCAGGACCGTTATCACTCGTGAAAACAATTAGAGTATTATCATAAACATTCAGTTCTTTTAATTTTTTAACGATCTTCCCTATTTCTTCATCTAATGTGGATACCATTGCGGCATAAGTAGCTCTTGGATAGCGACAGGGGAAATAACTGCCGCCTAAAAAAGGCTTTTCATCACCAAATTTTACGTGATAATAATCTATCCATTTTTGCGGAGCCTGCAATGATACATGAGGAAGCGGGCTTGCATAATATAAGAAAAAAGGAGTCGATTTGTTTTTATCCAGGAACCGGAGAGCTGCATCTATCAAAAAATCAGAAGCATAATTTTTTTGCTGATAACGGGCATAGTTCGCCGGATCCAAAGAATCAAGACCTGCAGGAAATTTTACATTCGGGTCTTCGACTTTATTATCCAAAGGTACCCGTACATCATTCTCCCATAAATGTCCCGGGTAATACGTATGATCTTCGCGTTGACAGATAAATCCATAAAAATAATCGAAGCCTTGTCTGTTGGGAACACCCTGAGTCATAGGAGCCCCCAATCCCCATTTGCCAACTATCGCTGTTGTATAACCGGCTTTTTTACACATTTCAGCTATCGTGATCGTAGAATCAGGTATCGGCCGCTGACCTTCCAGCGCAGGGTTCGCTTCCATCGCCTGGAAATTCCATACGGGCCCCCGTTCATCCCATTCATCATTGCCGCGTATATAAGCATGACCTGAATGTTTGCCTGTCATTAATAAATACCGCGACGGGGCGCAAACCGGAAAGGCATAGTATTGAGTAAACAACATTCCATTTTTTGCAAGGGCATCCATATTCGGCGTTTCAATTTTTGTTTGTCCAAGGGCGCCTATATCACCATAACCAAGATCATCCGCCAGTATATAAACTATATTAGGCTTCTTCTGGGCTAGCAATGATTGTGCAGATAATTGTAAAGTGATGAATAATGCAACCAGCAATTTCAGGTTTACTTTCATTTCAATTGATTTCTTTATAAAAGAAACTAAAGTGGATAAGTATAAATGTTCTAGTTTTCTCTATCCCCCGTAAATGCATCAAAAAGAACTTTCAGTTCTTTCGTTTTCCCGGGATACTCGTTGATCACATTAGTTCGTTCACCGGGATCAACACTTAAATTGAAAAGTTCTTTTGTTGCATCGTATGGTTTTCCTGATATATCATTTACACCGGCAGCAACTTCCCTGTATTTCCACCCACCCAGCCTTACAGCTTCAAGTTTGCCGTTATTAACAATATAAATCGGGCGATGAACATAATTTTTTTGATTAGCTTTTCCTGTTAACAAATCGCTGATATCTTGCCCATCTAAAGTTCGGCCATGCGGCAACTGCGCATTTGCCCAACGGGCCAGCGTTGGAAGAATATCAAGATTGCTGATAGGACTTGTTAGTACTGATCCTGCCGGGATATGATCTTTCCAGTAAAAGATAAATGGTTCGCGGATTCCCCCTTCATAAGATTGCCCTTTCGAACCTTTGAAAACACCTGCGGTACCTACATGCCATCTTTTAGTTACACTATCCAGAGACATGCGCGGGGGAAATTCTATCCAAGGGCCATTATCACTGGAAAAAATAAAGATGGTATTATCCAGGAATTTTTTTTCTTTTAATTTTTTAAAAATTACGGAAAGGCTGGAATCCAATTCTTCAACAACTGCACCCAGAGGCCCTGCCTCCTGTTTATCGGCCAGGTAACTGGCTGATGCCGCATAGGCAACAGGAAGATGAGGTAAATTATAAGCGAGATAAATAAAGAAAGGCTTACCCTTTTTTTGTTTGTCAATTATTGAAAGGGTTTCTTTCGTATAAAGATTGGTCAATAGTGAGTCTTCTGGTTTTAATATTTCGGGTGTGCGGTTCCGGTAGATCTTTATTGTCGAATCGGTTTTCACATAAGGGAAGCGGTAATCATGGCTATAAAGCATTCCATAATAAGAATCAAATCCCTGCGCCGTTGGATAGTTATAATCATGCTTATCACCTAAATGCCATTTACCGATCATGGCAGTTGCATACCCTGCACTCTTCAACATTTCAGCAATAGTTACTTCCCCATCGGGTAAACCAAGCGGCGATCCCGGTCCAATCGGGAATGGAAGATTATACCGGGATGCATACCGGCCGGTTAGCAATGAAGCACGGGAAGGGGTACAGGAAGGGCTCGTTACGACATAGTTTGTAGCTTTTATTCCCTTGCTGGCTACCGAATCCAGGAACGGGGTCATTATAACAGGGTTACCATATGTACTTAAATCCGAATAACCAAGATCATCTGTTAATACAAAAATTATATTGGGACGTTGTTGTGCTTCTGCTAACGAAAGAAAAACGCCTGCAAGCATAAAAAATAAGGGAGCAATAATAAACCTTTTCATATTCCGGAGTTTTTGAAGCTACTCAAAATTATAAGAAAGATGAATGCACATTACCAAACGATATATCTTACTCAAATAATACAAATAAAAAATGCCCCTTTAAAGGGGCATTTTTATATACATTAAAAAAGTTTTACAACTTCTTAACCCTAATATTCCTGAACCATACGTTGTGGCCATGATCCTGCAAAGCAAAACGCCCCTTTTTCGCTTTTGCAAATTCCGGCCATTGTTTAAACTTGCTGCCGGCCACTAACTTATTCCATTTATCATCCCACAAGGTAGTACTTACTACATTTGTTCCGTTCACAAACATGTTCAGTTTTGCGCTGTCTATCTTTATTTCATATTCATTCCACTCCAATGCAGGCTTTGCTACTTCTTTAGCACAAGCGATCAGGTCGTACAAATCGCCTGCACGATGTTTGCGAATCTTTGAATCGGGATGTTTGGCATTATCCAGCACCTGCATTTCAGGTCCTGTAAAATAAGTGTTGTAATATTTGGCTGAATCTTCTCCTTCATGTACAAGAAACATTACGCCGCTATTACCACCCGTATCTATTTTAACGTCCAGTTTTAAATCAAAGTTCTCAAACTCATCATCAGTTACAATATCGGCCCCGTTTTTATTCTGTTCTGCTTTTGCTGCATCAAAATGAAGGGTGCTGTCGGCCACCCAGCCGGCGCTTTCGATAGAACCGCCGTGGTATTTATGCCAGCCTTTGGATGTGCCATCAAATAATAACTGCCAGCCATCTGCTTTTTCCTGCTCGGTTAACGGACTCACTAATGATACAGTGGCTGTAGTGGCAGTTGTTGCAGCCGATGTATCCTTTTTTGATTCTGCTGAAGAGTCGCTGCTGTTATTACAGGCAAGCAATGATACCGCCGTAATAGCAGAAAGAAATAGTCTGGTCTTAATCATCAGGAATTATTTTTTTAATAAAAGGATATATTTTACAATCGCTTCCGCACTATCCAGCGATAATCCCGGGTGTGGGATCATTAGAACATCGCCCCATACACCACTGCCACCGCTTCTTATTTTTTTAGCCAAATGAGCAACGATTGTATCAGGCTGGCCTGCATATTTAGCGGCAATATCCTGAAATGATGGACCTTGTACTTTTTCATCGACCTTATGACAGGTAGCGCAATCCTGGCTTGCTTCAATCGCCAACCCTTTCTGGTAGTCAGGGTTATCACTCAGGTCATTTCCTGCAGGTTTCGCAGCTGTCGTATCTTTTTTTTCTCCTGCTGAAGAAGATGAATCATTGTTCCCGCAGGATGCCAGAAGGCTCAACGCAAAAGCTGCAATCAATACTCTTTTCATGTGGAATTTTAGTTTTAAATTTTAAATTATTATCAGACACTTCCGCAACCGGGATCAGGTCTGTATACTAAATGATTTTAGTTTTAATAAGTGCCTAAAGTTATTACAGCAAACCCAAAACTGAGCGATTAAATTTTTCATCACTGCCGGTACCTGCAAAATCATCAAATGCTTTTTCTGTTACACGGATTATATGATCTTTAATAAATATACTCCCTTCTTTTGCGCCATCTTCAGGGTGCTTGAGACAGCATTCCCATTCCATCACGGCCCAGCCTTTATAATCATAAGCGGCAAGTTTGCTGAAAATAGATTTAAAATCCACCTGTCCGTCGCCTAATGAACGGAAACGACCGGCGCGATCAATCCAGTTGCTATAGCCACCATATACACCTTGTTTCCCGGTAGGATTAAATTCTGCATCTTTTACATGAAACATACGGATGCGTTCATGATAATTATCTATATACTCCAGGTAATCGAGGCATTGCAATACAAAATGCGATGGATCATATAATAAACATGCCCTTGCATGATTATTCACATGTTCCAGGAATCTTTCATAGGACACACCATCATGCAAATCTTCCCCCGGATGTATTTCATAACAAAGATCGATTCCATATTTATCAAACTCGTTCAATATCGGCAACCATCGGTTTGCTAATTCTTTAAACCCTGTTTCTACCAACCCTGCAGGACGTTGTGGCCATGGATAAACCGTTTGCCATAACAAAGCGCCGCTAAAGGTTGCATGCGCATTCAGACCAAGGTTTTGAGAAGCTTTGGCCGCATACTTTAATTGCTGAACCGCCCATTCTGTCCTTGCTTTTGAATTATTCCGGACCGACTCCGGAGCAAATCCATCAAATAAAGAATCGTATGCAGGATGTACAGCAACTAATTGTCCTTGTAGATGGGTAGACAATTCTGTTATCTGTAAACCGGCAGCATTCACAATCCCTTTTAGTTCATCTGCATAAGTTTTGCTTTCCGCCGCTTTCTGCAGATCGATACAGCGGCTATCCCATGTAGGGATCTGAACACCAATAAATCCAATACTCTTTGCCCATTCGCAAATCGTTTTCAGATTATTGAATGGTGCGGTATCGCCCATAAACTGTGCTAAGAATATTCCCGGGCCTTTTAATGTTGTCATAAATAAATTTTGTCTGAACTGTGATTAATAAGATTCCTGGGATAAATGGGAAAGAACAGAACATTTTCTTTTAACAGGATTTACAGAGTACAATTAAGCCATCTTATAAATCCTGTTAATCTTCCCAATCCCAGTTCAGATTTTGTTCTCCGTCCACTTCTTATCCGACTTGCCCGATTCTACTACATTATCTATAAACGCCATTCCCCTGATACCTTCTTCTACCCTAGGAAAATCGAGCATTTCTTTTGTGGGAGTACCGCCGGATAATTTTGTGGAAAGTGTTAAAGCAAAGTTTCTGTAAATGTTTGCAAATGCCTCCAGGTATCCTTCCGGATGACCACCTGGTGTGCGGCTATTGTGAATTGCAAAACTGCTTAAACGATCGCCGTAACCGCCACCTGCTCTTAGTATCTGCGTAGGCTGATCCAGCCATTTTACCAATAAAGTATTGGGTTCATGTTGTGCCCATTCAATGCCGCCTTTCTCACCATATATACGAATCTTCAATGCATTCTCCTCTCCCGCTGCTACCTGCGATGCCATCAATACTCCTGCAGCCCCGTTGTCAAATTTTAATAAAACATTTCCATCATCATCCAGTGCACGCCCCTCTACCATTATATTAAGGTCGGCACAAAGCTGTGTGATCTTTAACCCGGTTATATATTCTGAAAGATGTGCAGCATGAGTGCCAATATCACCCATACATCCGCTTTTTCCACTTTTTTTCGGGTCTGTTCTCCATGCCGCCTGTGCATTGCCTTCTCTTTCGGATAATTTGCTCAACCATCCCTGAGGATATTCAACCCATACCTTTCTTATTTTACCAAAAGCACCACCCTGTACCATGGCACGGGCCTGCTTTACTAAAGGATAACCTGAATAAGTATGCGTTAAACAAAGTACTAACCCTGTTTCATCCACTTTTTTCTTTAATTGTTTTGCTTCCTCCAGTGTAAATGTGATTGGTTTTTCAATCACAACATTAAAGCCATTTTCCAATGCCATCATTGCCGGAGCAAAGTGAGCGAAGTTGGGCGTAACGATGGTAACAAAGTCCATTCGTTTATCAGCCGGTAATGCAGCTTCCTTTTTTATCATTTCCTCGTAGGTAAGATAAATACGGTCTTCAGGTAAATACAAAGCCTTACCTGAGTCTTTGGCAATGTCGGGATTGATACTGAGTGCACCGCAAACGAGTTCAATCTGTCCGTCCATAAAGGCAGCATAACGGTGAATGGCGCCGATGAAAGCATCTTTACCTCCACCAATCATTCCCATTCGAAGTTTTCGTGTTAACATGACACTTAATTAAAAAAATTTTAAAAATTGACGTGAATTAATTTAAGCACAAGGGCTACAAATATATTTTTTTAGTAGTACATTTAGCATCACTTTTTCATTTTTTAATAAACCAAACGATATGCAGGCCATCAACCGCAAACAACTTTTTGTAGCCAGCTGCCTGGCTTTGTTAGTAACATCACTTTCTTTCGGTATCAGGGCTGGTATTCTTGCCCGCCTTGGAGTACAATTTCAGTTAAATGCAGAACAATTAGGAACAATCGCGGCAACCGCTTTCTGGGGGTTCCCACTTGCCATTGTGTTCGGAGGAATGGTAGTAGATGTAATCGGCATGAAAAAATTACTGGTTGGTGCCGGTATCTTTCATCTTGCCGGCATTTTATTAACTGTTTTTGCAACAGGCTACTGGTCCCTGTTTCTTTCTACATTGTTAATCGGCCTGGGTAATGGTACTGTGGAAGCCGCCTGCAACCCGCTTGTTGCCACCATTTATTCTGACAATAAAACTACCAAGCTGAACCATTTCCATCTTTGGTTTCCGGGAGGGATTGTGATCGGTACTTTATTGGTTTTTTTGTTGGATAAAATCGGTATTGGCTGGCAGGTACAGGTAGGATTGATGATCATCCCTACTTTATTATATCTATATCTTTTCAGCAAACTGGAGTTTCCCGTTACAGAGCGTGTAGCAAGCGGAGTTTCGACAGGTGAAATGTATAAAGCATTACTGAATCCACTTTTTATAGTGATGATCATATTAATGTTTGGCACCGCCATTACTGAACTCTTTACCGGGCAATGGATAGACGTGTTATTAAAAAATGTAACTGATAATGCCATTCTTCTTTTAACAATTGAAACAGGCATCATGGTACTGGGAAGAGCATTTGCTGAACCCATCGTACATCGTTTTTCGCCGGCAGGCGTGTTGTTATTGTCCGCCATATTTGCAACAATAGGTTTGTATCTCCTCGGACATACAACAGGGAACATGCTTTTTGTTGGTGCTATCGCATTTGGTATTGGTGTATGTTATTTCTGGCCAACCATGCTTGGATTTGTATCGGAAAACCTGCCTAAAACAGGGGCTGTTGGTATGAATTTTATGGGCGGTGCTGGAATGTTTGCCGTTTCTGTATATATGATATTTATGGGCGGCTATTATGACAGGCTGGTAAATGATAAATTAGCTACGATAACGAATA
Organism: Bacteroidota bacterium; assembly: GCA_018267535.1. Taxonomy (GTDB): domain Bacteria; phylum Bacteroidota; class Bacteroidia; order Chitinophagales; family Chitinophagaceae; genus JAFDYH01. The sequence goes on along the minus strand of JAFDYH010000006.1, from coordinate 2,724 downwards.
CTGACCCGGCAGCAGCCCTTAATGAAGCAAAAAAAGCGGCAGGGCCTGAAATAATCAATGTAACGATGATTATCCCGATTATCTTAATTGTAGCATTTATCGGATTAAATCTTTACATGCGTGGCCGCAATAAAAAAGTGTTACAAACGGCATAATGTTCTTTGTTTTTAATTCGTAATTTTCAACTCTATAGAATTAAATGGAAAAATCAAACCGTAGAGAAGCCCTGAAAAAACTGGCTACAGGAACAGCAGCATTAAGCGCTTCCTCCCTGCTGGCAGGAAATGTATACGCTTCCCCATCTGACGATGAAAAAAATACTCCCTTGAAATTAAAAGGCAATATCAATCACTCCGTTTGTCAATGGTGTTACAGTTTTATTCCGGTTGAGGAACTGTGCAAAGTCGTGAAGAAAATCGGCTTCAGCGCTATTGACCTGATGGGGCCCAAGGATTGGCCTACACTTCAGCAATATGGCATCTACAGTTCTATGTGTTATATCGGTGGTAAGGTCAGCCTGACAGAAGGTTTCAATGACAAAAAATATCATGAGCAATTAATAAAGGACTATCTCGAAGTAATACCGATGATGGTAAAAGCAGGATATAAAGATGTGATTTGCTTTAGCGGCAGCCGTAATGGTATGGATGATGAAACCGGCTTGAAAAACTGCGTGGAAGGATTACAAAAAATATTACCTGTTGCCGAAAAGAATGGCATTACTATTCAAATGGAATTGCTGAACAGTAAAGTGGACCACAAAGATTACATGTGCGATAAAACAGCCTGGGGTGTTGAATTGGCAAAACGGCTGGGCTCTGAAAATTTCAAGCTGCTTTACGATATCTATCATATGCAGATTGATGAAGGGGATGTAATCAGGACAATACGGGACAATCATCAATATATTGGCCATTATCATACAGGGGGGGTACCCGGCAGGCATATAATTGATGAATCACAGGAATTGTATTACCCGGCTATCATGAAAGCCATTATTGAAACCGGCTATAAAGGCTATGTAGCACAGGAATTCATTCCCAACGAAAAAGATAACGAAACCAAGATTGCAGCCCTGAAGAAGGCTGTAAAGATTTGCGATGTATGAAAACAGTTTTAGGCATCAGGCTCTAAGCAATAAGCATTGAGCACCTTATAAGATTAAACTTCGAACCACGAACATAATACTTTGAGTCTTTGTGCCTCGATGTCTTTTATAATTAACTCTACTATTTATCTGTAAATAAAACACTCTATGGCAGACAATCAATATGATGCTATTGTCATTGGTTCCGGTATCAGTGGCGGATGGGCAGCTAAAGAATTATGTGAAAAGGGGTTGAAAACGATTATGCTTGAGCGTGGGATGGACATCAAGCACATTAAAGATTATAAAGAAGCAAATAAGGAAGCCTGGGATTATCCGCATCGCGGGGAGCGAACCCAGCAAATGATAAAAGATTATCCCGTTTTAAAAAGAGACTACCCTCTCAATGAAAGAAACCTCGATTGGTGGGCAAGCGACAAAGACTCTCCATATACAGAAGTAAAACGGTTTGATTGGTTCCGTGGCTATCATGTCGGCGGCCGTTCACTCATGTGGGGCCGTCAAAGCTATCGCTGGAGCGATATGTATTTTGAAGAAAATGCAAAACAAGGTATTGCTATCGATTGGCCGGTACGTTATAAAGACATTGAACCCTGGTATACTTATGTGGAGAAAATTGCGGGTATCAGCGGAAGCGTTGAGCACTTACCTGAATTACCTGACAGCCATTTTCTGCCACCGATGGAATTGAATTGTGTAGAAAAAGATATGGCAGCCAGGATAAAAACTTTGTTTAATGGTCATCGCAAAATAATTATCGGAAGATGCGCCCATGCGACAGTAGAGATGAGCGGAAGAAAATGCCAGTTCCGCGATAAATGCTGGTATGGTTGTCCATTTGGCGGCTATTTCAGTACACAATCGGTTACCTTACCGGCTGCGATGAAAACAGGTAACCTGACGCTGAGACCATGGTCAATCGTTACGAAAATTTTATATGACAAAGACAAAAAAAGGGCGACAGGCGTTGAAATACTCGATGCAGAAACCAATAAAACCTATGTCTACAATGCGAAGATTGTATTCGTAAATGCATCGGCATTAAACAGTGCATGGATACTGATGAACTCAGCAACCGATGTATGGCCGGATGGTTTAGGCAGCAGTAGCGGTGAGTTGGGCCATAATGTGATGGACCATCATTTAAACGTAGGAGTGGGAGGTTATGTGGAAGGTTATGAGGATAAATATGTATTTGGTCGCCGGGCTAATGGATTTTATATCCCACGTTACAGGAATTTCTTTGGCGATAAACGGGATTATCTCCGTGGCTTCGGTTACCAGGGAGGCGCAGGAAGATTAGGATGGGAAAGAGATGTGGCCGAATACAGTATCGGCGCGGATTTCAAAGAAGCCCTGACCGAACCGGGTGTATGGACATTCGGCATGGGTGGTTTTGGCGAAACATTACCTTATCATGAGAACAAGATTACCTTAGATAAAAACGTCAAAGACAAATGGGGATTGAATGTTTTATCCTTCGATTGTGAATTGAAAGAAAACGAATTGAAGATGCGCAAGGATATGCTGGAAGATGGCAAAGAAATGTTAACAGCATTAGGCGTAAAAGGCGTGCAGGGTGGTGACAGCAATCCTTATCTCGGCCGCGGTATCCA
>JAFDYH010000069.1:34254-41039 GCA_018267535.1 Bacteroidota bacterium | reverse complement strand
AATACAGGAACAGGTACGGATAACTGCGACTCCTTAATACCGCAGAAAGCCAATGATTCTTCACACCATTTTTTAGTCCGGCCATCGAATAAACAGGAAGCCGATGCAATGGAATGATCAACCCGAAATTTTCCAAACAATTTAAACCATACATATTCTTTAACAGAAATAAACTTAGCTGCTTTATTAAAGACTGCCGGCTGGTTATCTTTTATCCAGGCTATTTTACAAAGCGGCGCCATTGGGTGAACAGGCGTTCCGGTTTGCTCATAAATCGCCTTCCATTGCCCGCTTTGCTTCAGTTGCTTTGCATACTGATTACTCCTGGTATCGGCCCATGTTATTACAGGTGTCAGTGGTTTCCCATTATCATCAATAGCGAAAATGCTATGATAGGCTGCACTAAAAGACACCGCTTTTATTTGACTACCGTCAATCCTTGCAATTACTTTCCTGAAAACAATTATAAAGGCATTGAATATTTCGTCTGCATCTTGTTCGCACCATCCATCCTTTGGCTGATACAAAGGATAAGCTGCTTTTTCCTCACAAATGATTGAAAAAAAATCATTCACCGCTATCACTTTTACATGGGTCGTACCAATGTCAATCCCGATAAATATGGCCATTCCTCTTTTTCATTAATGAATTTAAAGTTAAAGCATCGTTTGTTATAATAGTGCGTTGTTTAAAGAGTATTAAAATAAAAAATGAGTCTCTTATTTATGATAATTAATGGTATTTTAGCCATAAATAAAATTATATAAGGCAAATCAACAAAGCCGCTATGAAAAGTATTTCAACTTGCTTTAAATTGTGTCTTTAATTCTGCCACTTAAAAAATTAATCAATTCCGCATTATGGGAGATTTACAAATCAAGAAACAGCCCAAGCAGTATGATGCTATCGTGATTGGTTCCGGTGCCGGTGGAGGTATGGCCACTTATGTATTGGCAAATGCCGGCCTCAAGGTTTGCCTTATTGAAGCCGGGCCGATGTTTGATCCGAAAAAAGATTCATGCCAGTTAAAAAATGCATGGGAGTCGCCCCGCCGTGGCGCCAGCACAAAATTCCGTCCCTTTGGTGATTTTGATGGATGCTACTGGGGCTGGGAAATAGATGGTGAGCCCTATACAAATAATGGTGGTCAGAAATGGGAATGGTGGCGTGCCCGCATGCTCGGCGGCCGCACCAATCACTGGGGACGCATTTCACTCCGCTTCGGCCCCAAAGATTTTAAAAGAAAAAGTATTGATGGTTTGGGCGAAGATTGGCCAATTGGTTATGAAGATGTAAAGCCCTACTATGATAAAATAGATCAGCTATTGGGTGTATTTGGTACCAATGAAGGGTTGGAAAATGACCCCGATGGATTTTTTCTTCCTCCGCCAAAGCCACGCCTGCACGAGCTATTTATAAAGAAAGCGGCAACAGGCATAGGCATCCCCGTTATACCTTCCCGCCTTTCTATTTTGACTAAACCAGTAAATAAAGAACGCGGCCAATGTTTTTATTGTGCACAATGCGGACGCAGTTGTAAGGTTTATGGCGACTTTTCTTCTTCATCATGCCTTTGCATACCGGCGATTAATACAGGCAATGTTGACCTGGTAACAAACGCAATGGCCCGTGAAATATTAACAAATAAGGAAGGTTTGGCTACCGGTGTTTCATATATCAATAAAGAAGATATGCAGGAGTACCAGGTAAGCGGCCGCACAGTAATATTAGCAGCCAGTGCCTGCGAAAGTGCAAGATTGTTATTGAACTCAAAATCACAACGTCACCCGAATGGATTAGCCAATAGCAGTAATGTTGTTGGTAAATACCTGCACGATTCTACCGGTGCGGATATGGGTGGTATCATTCCTGAATTATTTGATCGCAAACGATATAATGAAGATGGTGTTGGCGGTATGCACGTATATACGCCCTGGTGGTTAGACAATAAGAAATTAGATTTCCCCCGCGGTTATCATATTGAGTATGGCGGCGGGTTTGGGCAACCTTTATATGGTTTCAACTGGGGAATTGAAAACCTCAATGGTACTTATAAAATCAAAGGCAAACAAAAAGAACCTGGTGGCTATGGTGCTTCATTGAAAGAAGATTACCGGTATTTCTTTGGTGCGCATGTGGGTATGGCCGGTCGTGGTGAAGCAGTTGCAAGAGAAGATAACTATTGTGAAATAGATCCGGAAGTAGTCGATAAATATGGTATACCCGTTTTGCGTTTTCATACCCAGTATTCGGATTATGAAATAAAGCAGGCGAAACATATGAAGGAAACATTCGCTGAAATATTGCATGCTATGGGTGCTGTAATAACATGGGGTGGCGATGATGGTCCTGAGAATAATTATGGTTTGCATGCACCAGGCAATATCATTCATGAAGCCGGCACCGTGCGTATGGGCAATGATCCTAAAAAATCAGCACTCAACAAATGGAGCCAGGCGCATGACTGTAAAAATGTATTCTGTGTAGATGGCGGGCAGTTTGTATCGCAGGGTGATAAAAATATTACCTGGTCGATATTGGCTTTGTCAATGCGGGCAAGTGAGCACCTGGTAGATGAGTTGAAAAAGAATAATCTATAGAAATACGATGATTAAAACGAAAATGATTACAACCCTTTTTTAAATCTATAAAACAAAATCCCCGTAGTGCGGGTTTACGATTATGGATAGAAGAAAATCGATAAAAACATTATTAATCGGCACTGTATCGGCAGGCGTTCTGGCGGAAGCCTGTAATAACGAACAGAAGAAAGAGGTAATCGCTGACACTAACACCAGTGTAACGCCCGGCCTCAACCGGTTTAAAGAAGAAGCCGAATATGAAAAGGAAGTGGCTTCAAAAAAATTTTTTAATGATCATGAAATGGCGACGATAACAATACTGGGCGATATCATCATCCCTAAAGATGATGTAAGCGGCAGCGCCAGTGATGCGAAAGTGCCGGAGTTTATCGCTTTCATAGTAAATGATATGCCCGAGCACCAGGTGCCCATGCGGGGCGGCCTTCGCTGGCTGGACATACAATGCCTGAACCGTTTTGATAAAGCATTTAAGGATTGTTCGCATGAACAGCAGATAGAAATTGTTGACGACATTGCATACCCTGTTGTAAAAGATAAAACGGGGAAAGTAATTTCTAAAAGAACCATCAAACCGGGGTATGAGCAGGGTGTCGCCTTTTTCAGCTTAATACGCAATCTTACGGCTACTGGTTTCTATACCTCAGAGATTGGAACAAAAGATGTGGGCTATATTGGCAATACACCTAATCAATGGAACGGTGTACCTGCTGATGTGCTAAAGCAATATGGGCTTGCATATACTGAAAAAGAATTGAAAGAATGTGTGAGTTATGATAAGGTATAAATAGTATTAGTTCTTTAAGTAAAAGCAGGAGATATTTCTCCTGCTTTTTGGTTTTATATAGCCTGAATTCATTTATTTTTCAGGGAATTACCCTGAACCAAGACAAAAGAATCATTTATAAAGTATGTTAATGACTGCCCTATGCCGAACGATAGCTATTGGCTCGCCGCTGGGGCATTGGCATTCACCATTCTTCAAAAAAGTATTCCTGTCACGCTAAGCAGTATCACAAGCTCAGGAAAAAATGATTAAGTATACAGAGTCGGCAAAACAAAAACCCGCTTATAAAGCAAAATGACCATTTTTTACGATGGTCATTTGAAATAGAATTTGCGATTGGTTAAACCAACTCTTCCTTGGCTGTCTTACTATAATCATCAATCAGCTTGCGTTGTACATCAAAAGGTACAGGCACATATTCATGAAAACGCATTTTGAATTTGGCACGCCCTTGTGTAATGGACCGAAGTGATGATGAAAATCCATCCATTTCAGCCAATGGAACCTTAGCCATCACTTTCTGAAAATGGCCTTCCGCATCTATACCGTCTACTATCGCCCGGCGGCTTTGTAATTCACCCATTACCGCGCCCGTAAGATCATCGGGACAAAGTACTTCCACTGTGTATACCGGTTCAAGTATCTGCGGGTCGGCCTGCTGGAATGCATGACGGAAAGCCTGCAGACCTGCAATCTTAAATGAAATATCATTACTGTCTACCGGATGCATTTTCCCATCATAAACGCAAACCCGTATATCCCTTGCATAAGAACCCGTGAGCGGGCCATTATGCATTTTCTCCATCACCCCTTTCAAGATAGAAGGTAAAAAACGGGTATCAATAGCTCCACCGACAATGCAATTATAAAAAACCAGCTTGCCACCCCAATCCAGTTCATGCACATCCCTTCCACGCACATTTAAGTCTTTGGGTTCATCCATGCCTTCATACCAGGGTTCAATCCGCATAAACACTTCCCCAAACTGACCAGCGCCACCACTTTGCTTTTTATGCCTGTAATTAGCATCAGCGACCTTACGAATGGTCTCGCGGTAAGGTATTCGTGGTTTTATAAATTTTACATCTACTTTAAAAAGGTGTTCAATTTTCCATTTAGCAACGGCAAGATGCATATCCCCCTGGCAATGGATCAGTGTTTGCTTTAATTCCGGCGAATATTCCACAATTAATGTAGGGTCTTCCTCTTTCAATTGGTGTAACGCCTGTGATAGTTTTTCTTCCTCTCCCTTTTTAAGGGTTTCAATGGCCACCGTCATATTGGGAGAAGGAAAACGAATCGGGTTCAGTTCATAATTTTTCCCTTTAGCATGCAGCGTATTGTTCACATGCGTATTCTTCAGTTTCAGGGTAGCGCCAATATCACCGGCTACCAGTTCGTTTGTGCTTACCCTCCGGCTGCCTTCTACCAGAAATAACTGGTTTAATTTTTCAGATACACCAGTGGATTCATTTTCCAGCTCCATCCCGCTCTTTATGGTGCCGGAATATACTTTAAAGAAAGACATTTCTCCAACATGCGGCTCTGAAACCGTTTTATAAATAAATATACAGGCAGGGCCACCGGGATCGCAGGTTAACTTATCACCACCCTTTGTAGTTTGTGCAGGCATTTCGTTGGCACTCGGGCAAACATTATCAATAAAACCCATCAGCCTTCCACTACCCATGTTCCGCTCTGCAGATAAGCAGAACAAGGGAAATAAATCATGATTGATCATTGCTTTTTTCAGCCCTGTTTTCATTTCATCTTCATCCAGTTCCCCTTTATCAAAATATTTTTCCATCAGGGATTCGTCATTACTGGCTACAGCTTCAATGAGTTCTTTGTGCAACTCATCAGCTTTTGCCTTTTCGTCATCCGGTATTGGTAGTTTTTCAGGTTTGCCTCCTGCATCTTTGAACTTGTACATAGTCATACGCAGTACATCAATAATTTCATGAAAACCAGAACCGGTCTGCCGGGGGTATTGCACTACTACCGCATTATTGCCGAAATGTGATTTCGCTTCGCGGACAGTTTTATCAAAATCAGCCTTATCATCATCAAGTTTATTAACAGCTAATATCATCGGGGTTTTAAACTGTTCGGTGTATTCCCAGATAATATCTGTTCCTACTTCCACACCCATGACCCCGTTCAGGACCATTATACCGGTGTCGGCTACACGAAGGGCGGAAATTACCTCACCTGCAAAATCATCGTACCCCGGTGTATCAATGATATTGATTTTATAGCCGCGCCATTTCGTATGCATCAGTTTGCTGAAAATAGAATTACCCCGTTCCTGTTCCAGTTCGTGGTAATCACCGGTCGTATTGCGTTCAGCAATACTGCCCCTTCGGTTAATAAGCCCCGCTTCATAAAGCATGCATTCCGCTAATGTTGTCTTGCCGCAGCCAGCATGACCGAGCAAGACAATGTTTTTTACGTGAGAGGTATCAAATTCAGGCATAACAAATCGTTTAAAATTGAATGTGTAAGGAGAAAGTTGTAAAAGTGGAAAATGCGCTCCCGAAGCACAACCTTTCACCTTTGTTTGCTTCCTGTTAAGTTCACCATGTAATATCGCTCAGAGATGAAATACCATTACCTGTTTGGTAACAACGCCCAACGATAAAACTATCAACTATTTTAATGATTACTGCGTTCGTTCTAAAAAGCCTTTGAATTCGCTGCGTAGATCCTGGAGTGTGCTTTCGAGCGACTGGTATTGTTCAAAAAGGTTTTCGTGCTCGGCTACTGTTTCATCATGCAACTGTCCTTTGTTGGATTCCATTTCATAATTCACTTTGCGGTCGTGAACTTTAATTGCCTGTTTGAGATCGTGAATGTTGATGAGCTGGATGTGAAATTGATTCTGGAGATGTTCTACATCCTGTAACCGGTCTTTTGGGAGAGTGTGACCTGCGGCCTGCTGGAGTTTTGTTTTATCCTGCGTAAATTCTTCGCGATAAGAACGCAGGTTAGCTCTCCAGGTACTACACTCTCCGGAGAGCTGTGAGATGTCGGTCTGAACCATGGGATTTAAAATTTAAAAGGTCAAGAAATCGGGTTGAATCGTTCCCTATGGGTTGAGGATAGTAATTCTAATTTACCACTTTTAAACCGTAAAAACCAGTATTTTTTTCGCACACATCCTGCAGATAAGCTTTGCTCGGTATTTATAAGTAATAACACTGATCGTTACAGTGCCGTTTTTAACTTTTCTGTTTTTGTTTATCCGGCTCAAATCATGATTGTCCTTTTCCGGTTTCTTTCCCTCAACCTACAACGAATTATCTTATGAGAAAGCAAGAACCAATAAAAAGAATTCACAGCAGTATTTTATCTTTAGTGTGAATTAAAACTATGGCAAACAGTATAGCACAAAAACT
>JAFDYH010000069.1:27564-34245 GCA_018267535.1 Bacteroidota bacterium | reverse complement strand
AGGATAACAGCAGGCTCAACATTACTGGCTTTAAACGCTCCCGAAGATTTTCAAAAGAAGTTAACCAGCCTTCCTGCAAACGTGAGAATAGTCGAGACTGGAAAAGAATACAATCAAATACATTGGTTTGTCCTAAACCGGGTACAACTGGAAAAGGAAATAACTAAAGTAATGAAGCTGCTCAAAGAAAATGTAATTGCCTGGGTGTATTATCCGAAAGGCACTTCAAAAATTCAAACTGACCTGACAAGGGATAAGGGCTGGGATTGCCTTCTCCGAGAAAGCGATAAGCTGACATGGATCAGCCTTATCTCATTTGACGATACATGGTCTGTATTCGGCCTCCGGCCAAAAAGTGAGGCAGATAAAAAGAAAGAAGCAATACCTAAACAGGAAAGAGAAATATTTAAATGGGTAAACCCTTCTACTAAAGAAGTAAAATTGCCAGATGACCTGGCTATTGCATTAAAGAAGAATAAAAAAGAAGCGGCCTATTTCGATACCCTTTCTTTTACCAATAAAAAAGAATATATCGAATGGATAGTAACAGCAAAAAGAGAGGAAACAAGAAAAGAAAGAATAAAAGGCACGATTGAAAGACTGGGCAAACAGTGGAAAAACCCGGCAAACCAATAAATGAGAAAGAGCCTTACCTATCATCGACTAGCAATTGCAGGAACGGTTATCTTTTTCGTCCTTGCCTTATTCATTTATATTTCTATGAAGACAAGCCTCGATCATAAAGGCCATACAGCTGGCCGGGAAATCTTATTAATGATTATTTTTCTGTTCTCATGTCTGTTTTTTATCCTGTTTTTTATAAACTCAGTTTTCATTTTCTTGCAAAAAAGAAAAATTGAATTCGATGATACTAGTATGTACCTGGCCCGAAATGGTACAGAATCCATCATTCCATTAAAAAATATAGAGAAAATAGAAATGACCGGCAATTGGATGAGGTTGTTCAATGTATGGGATGACTACCGGGTTACATTCACGAATAATTTAAGAGAAAATAAATGATTGGGCTACCAACCTAGAGCCATGGCTTAATATATTCAGAAAAAGAAAATAATTTTCTAACATGACAGGATTGTCTACAGATATCTACAAGCGGATTGTTTCGGCAAAAGTTTTTATTGATGAAAACTTTAATGGCCCTATTAACCTGGATACCGTATCGGGGCAAGCTTATTTTTCCCGATTTCATTTTCACCGCCTGTTTACACGCATTTATCGCCGTACACCCCATCAGTATATTACGCAGAAAAGATTGGATAAGGCCAGGCTGCTTCTAACTGAAAACAAATCTGTGACAGCGATATGCAATGAAGTAGGTTTCGAAAGTATCGGTTCCTTTAGCGCTTTATTTAAAAAAGAAATCGGTTTTACACCTCAATACTACCGGAATATGGCGTTTAAGAAAAAAACAGAGTGGATCCAGCAACCCCAAAAAGCAATCCCTCATTGTTTTATTTCCCAATACCTGCCTGATGAAAAGACTAATCCCCGCATTGCTTCACATAAGTAACCCCAACCTGGCCGGTAAAATTGATAATAGGCGGATACAATTTTATTATCCTGATTTCAGTTGAATGAATGAAAGGGAATTCCTTATGAATTTCATCCGCGATTTTCATTGCCACTGTTTCCAGCAAAGGCTCATGATGTTCCATTAATGTCCGGATAATAGCATATACCCTTGTATAGTTTACAGTGTCGTGAAGATGGGTGATAAGGTTAGTATTGGTTTTAAAACTGATTTTCGCATCCACTTCAAACTCATTTCCTGCTTTTAACTCTTCTGCGTATACACCATGAAAAGCATAAAAGCGAAGATGCTTTAATTCAACCATTACTATCTTTTCTTCACTCATGAATTGCAGAAAATTTGATGGCTAAATAAAAGGCATTAATGTATTTCCTTAGCACCAAGATAACGTTCGGCATCCAAGGCAGCCATACAGCCACTGCCTGCAGCGGTTACTGCTTGCCGATAGATTTTATCCTGTACATCTCCTGATGCAAAAACGCCTTCAATATTTGTCCTGGAAGTACCAGGAATTGTTTTCAGGTATCCGGCTTCATCCATATCCAGCCATCCTTTGAATATTTCAGAATTAGGCTGGTGGCCTATTGCAACAAAAAATGCACTTACCGGTATAATTTGAGTTTCCCCTGTTTTATTATTTTTAACCCGTATAGAATCTACTTTTTTTTCTCCCAATACTTCTTCTGTATCCGTGTTCCAGTAGATTTTTATATTCGGTGCTTTAAACACCCTGTCCTGCATTACTTTACTTGCCCGCATTTCACCCCGCCGTATAAGCATATGCACCGTTGTGCAAAGTTTGGATAAATACAGGGCTTCTTCTGCCGCTGTATCGCCTGCTCCCACTATTGCCACTTCTTTTCCTTTAAAAAAGAAACCATCACATACAGCACAGGCACTTACACCATAGCCATTTAACCTTTGTTCACTTTCCAGGCCTAACCATTTTGCTGAAGCGCCTGTAGCTATAATTACTGCATCTGCCTCTATTAATTTTTCATCATCAATCCAAACTTTATAGGGTTGCTGTGAAAAATCAACTTTTGTGGCAAGACCAAAACGGATATCGGCACCCATACGCGCCGCTTGTTTTTCAAAATCAACCATCATTTCCGGACCCTGTATCCCCTCTGGGTAGCCGGGATAGTTTTCTACTTCGGTTGTGATAGTTAACTGACCTCCCGGCTGTATACCCTGGTATAATACCGGTTTTAAGTTTGCCCGGGATGCATAAATAGCCGCGGTATATCCTGCAGGCCCTGATCCTATAATCAAACAATGAACTCTTTCACTAGGTTTTGTTTCCATATTGTTCTGTAACTCCTGTTATTGGTTCTTTATCTTTTAAAGATAATCGGCAAAAATAAACTGAAATCGGTAATAACCTGCTCAAACAATCAGCATCTGAATAGCTTGTGCAAAACCTATTTAGGTATGATGATAGTACGATATTGCGCTGCATATCCTGCAAAATAGCCTAATCCATTTCCGCTAATATTACTCAATACTTTTGTTGGTGATGAAAATGGATTGCCCACGCTTGCATACGAAAATTCCATTGTTCTCCAAAAATCAAAAGTCGCTTTATCGATATTGCAAAGTTTAAAAGTGACTGTATCTCCTTTATTAAAGTAGATGAGGTTATCCTTCGTCAGACCAAGGTTTCGGGGATAGCCGCGGTCTACTTGTAAGGTATAAGTCGTGCCATCTATTATCTGGTCGTCGAATACCGAATTAATTCCGGGATAAAATGGATCGCTATTGTCTTTTGTATAATAACGAACATAATCGCCAAAGCCCGGCGGGTCAGTGGCGGTTATCATTAATGCAACCAGGGAATCCGGCAAAAAATCAGAAGCCCTTTTCCAATATAAAGAATCTATTTTCTTGGTTAATTGGGGAATAGTGGTTGTGGCATTATACACTTTCCCGTTTGTATTTATTTTCAACGAATACGAAGAATTAAGTTCTCCTGCAAATGCCGTAGCAAGGTTAGATGAATCTATGGAGTAGTAATAGAAAGTATAGCCATCTTGTGAATAGGAGTATTCCTTAAGTTGATGCGTCAAAGTCCCATTGGAAATTGACACATCTGCCCCATGCACAAAACTACTCTCCAAAATAGAGGGGGAAATCTGAGAAAAATAATCGACGCTGTTTGAAAGTACTACGGTGGGGGCTTGCCCGTTTTCAATAGAGGCTTCAACTACCAGTTTTTGCGCTGTATCATCTAGTTTAAAAGAGATTTTTTTTTCGCAGGAACTGACTAGTATAATTAAACTAATAAATGTGAAAACTACTTTTATTCGCATTGATAATAATAACTGCAAAAATGCCTTAATAGTTCGGGTAAGCAAAAGAAAACAGCCCTAATCAAAAGACCAGAGCTGTTTTAAAATAAACCTACCAATTTGCTATCGTTTATCCTGCTATAAACAGGAATATCATCTTATCCTAAATATGCTTTTAAAGCACTGCTGTAACGGGCTTTCTGTAAACGTTTAATAGCCCGTTCTTTAATCTGACGGATACGCTCTTTGGTCAGATCATATTTCTGGCCTATTTGTTCAATGGTAACTCCATTTTCGCCATCCAGGCCAAAATAGGCGTTTACGATTTCAGCTTCTCTTGGAGAGAGTGATTTTAACACCCGACGGATTTCATTTCTCAATGAATCTTTCATCACATCATCATCAGTATCATCACCGCCTTCAAGAAGGTCGCCCATCGCTACGTCCTCCGCTTCATGTACCGGCGCATCTAATGAAGTGTGACGTGTATTGCTTTGGAAAATATTATTGATTTCTGTTTCGCTCATTTCAAGCAATTCAGCAAGCTCTTCAGTAGAAGGCTCTCTTTCATGCTCTTGCTCGAAAGCCATATAAGCTTTATTAGCTTTATTGTAAGTACCGATCTTGTTCTGAGGTAAACGAACCAGACGGCCTTGTTCTGCTAAGGCCTGAAGAATAGACTGGCGGATCCACCATACCGCATAAGAAATGAATTTGAAACCCTTTGTTTCATCAAAGCGTTGGGCGGCTTTGATCAAACCAAGGTTTCCTTCGTTAATTAAGTCGCTGAGAGACAATCCCTGATGTTGGTATTGCTTGGCAACAGATACCACAAAACGAAGGTTGGCCTGTACCAATTTATCCAAAGCCCTCTGATCGCCCATTTTGATCCGCTGAGCTAAGGTAGTTTCCTCTTCGGGGGTGATCATTGAAATTTTGGAAATTTCCTGCAAATATTTTTCTACGGCCTGGGAATCCCGGTTCGTAATCTGGGTGGCAATTTTTAGCTGCCTCATAATAGCGTCTCCTTAATTTAATAGAACAATAAATAACAGTCTTTGTTTGCAGAAAATTGCAAATGGATAGTTAATAGCGTATGCTTGAATTTACCGTCCGTGACCTAACTGCAAAGATAGGTCGCAAACTTGGAATCTCATAATGATTTGCTTTTAAAATTCAGGCTTTTACCCCTTAAAAAAGATAAAATTCACATAACCCGGTTCAAACGCTTTACTGGCAAGAGTTTCAAGTTCAGCAATTTTATTTATCTGCAGGAGGAATGGTGGGTAATAGCCTCTCTCTTTTATTGAGAGATACCCATATTGCTATACCGGAAATTACCAGCAGGGTAGAAATTACTTCAGCCTGAGTGGGGTGAAAGCCAAATAAACTAAGATGGGTGTTCACCCTTATTTTCTCTATGAAAAATCGTTCAACACCGTTTAAAATGAGGTATAACGCAAACAGTGTTCCCGGTACTTTTAATTTTTTCCTGAAAAACCACAAAACACCAAAAAGAATAAGACATGTTATAGTTTCATAAAGAGGTGTCGGGAAAACAGGAACAGGCAATTGATTGCAGTATTTATCTACACAGTCAACCATCTTCAGCCCTGCTTCGTTTACGTTGTGGGGGTATCCGTATGCAAAAAACCAATTTGGCAGAAAATTCATAGCGCCGGGTTTAGGGAAATAGGAATAGGGCACTTCAGCCAATGTATTGTAATGAGAAAGAAAATAGACCGAATCAACCTTGAGTATAGAATTATAGGCTTCTATTGAACCAGGAAAAACCTTTCCGATATTATCCACCTGGAAAGCTGAATTATAGATTCCCCAGTCACCATCGCCTGCCACCTGGCAACCAATCCTACCCGTACCATAAGCAAGCATTAGTGCAGGGGCTGCAGCGTCGTTCAGGTTCCAGAAGCCAATCTTATGTTTTTTTGCATAGATCCAGATAGCTATAGCAGCGCATATAAGGCCGCCATAAAATGTGAGTCCTGCCGGCGACAGGATATAATCCATCGGTTTTTTTATAAAGTCATCCCAGTTTTCAAAGAAATCGAACAGTTTTGCTCCTAAAAGGCCAAATACAAGTGCCAATATCGTCATCTCCCCTACCCGATCGTGTGGCCAAAACCTGATTTTTCTTTCCTCAGGTTTCGGTAATTTTTGCTTGTTTTTTTCCCACCATTTAAAACCCGCGAAAACCAGACCCAGGATAATACCCGCAGGCCAGCTGCCTAAAGAAGAAAATATAAATGCAGGTGGATCGCTGGCTGCTGCAGATCCCATCAGGAATAGCCCGATAAATTTGTACCCGAAAATAAAGCCCATGAAAAAATTCAGCAATAGCTCTGCAAGAGTAGCTGGTTTTCCTACAATCACTGAAATTTCTGTTGGCTGTAACAGACCCT
Organism: Bacteroidota bacterium; assembly: GCA_018267535.1. Taxonomy (GTDB): domain Bacteria; phylum Bacteroidota; class Bacteroidia; order Chitinophagales; family Chitinophagaceae; genus JAFDYH01. The sequence goes on along the minus strand of JAFDYH010000069.1, from coordinate 27,982 downwards.
CTTTACTTTTTCTTCTTAATTCAGCAGTTAAAACGATAGCAGCAAGAATAAATGAAATGGCGACAAACACACCAAAGGTGTTTGCTACCCGCAAAAATTTCCATTCTACTCCAAACAGATCTTTAAACGCATAGTACAGGTTAGGATACATCAGCAGAAAAATTTGCGGTTACTTTTATAAGTGGCGAATATACAACTGAAATGAACAGCAAACAGGATATACCAAAAAACAAACCTCCCTTGAGGGAGGTTTGAAACTTTCTATTACAGTAGATCAATTGCAATAATGATCAAATGCACTGATAAGATTGTGAGCGATCATCTGTGCAGGCCTGCCTTCAATCTGGTGGCGCTCGATAAAATGTACCAGTTGGCCGTCTTTAAACAAAGCGATGGCCGGCGAAGATGGCGGATAGGG
>JAFDYH010000069.1:2057-27454 GCA_018267535.1 Bacteroidota bacterium | reverse complement strand
GTCGTTCCTTCCTTTTTAAGCTGATTATCCACTTCTGCAGCGGACAAGAGTTCAGTAAACCCATTGTCGGTCAGCTCCTCTTTCATTGGTATAACTATTTCCTCGGGATACATATTTTTTGTTTAAACAATTAAAACACAAAAATAAATAAAAAGTTCGGCCCGTCTGTTATGTTTGTAAACGGAAATTTTGTCAGCAAAAGATTTTCAAATCGGAAATTTTGTCCTATTTGCTGAAACCCTTTTTTGTATTTGTCAGAAATAAGTGAAAACATCCGGCATGGTACAGCATTTGAAAAACAATCCGCATAACTGAATTTAAAAAACAAAAATAAAATCTATGACACTCGTAAAATTCAACAAGCCGTTCAACAGAGGACTCAACAGTTTTGTTGATGATTTTTTTACCGATTTTCCTTCTTTATTTAATGAAGGTTTTAACAAATCCGTATCCAACGGTTTTGCACCAGTAAACATCAAAGAAACAGAAGCAACATTTCAATTGGATATTGTTGCTCCTGGTTTTGAAAAGAATGATTTTAAAGTAAACGTGGAAGCAAATATCCTTACGGTATCTGCAGAAAAGAAAACAGAAGAGAAGAAGGAAAATGAAAAAAAGCTAAGGAGTGAATACAGTTATCGTTCTTTCAAACGCTCTTTTACATTGGATGAAAAAATTGATGCTTCACATATTGATGCAAAATATGTTAATGGTGTATTGACATTAAACCTTCCAAAGAAAGAAGAAGTCAAAGAAGCGGCAAAAGAAATTACAATACAGTAATCAACATAGTAAAGATTTTCTCATAAGCAGTTGGTTTTGGTTTACACCCTGTCGTTTTCACGACGGGGTTTTTATTTTAACAAATCATTTATAATATAGAAGCAGCACAGGTGCAAAACTCTTTCCACTAAAATGATTTAATATTGCACGTGTTTTAAAGTAAGCACACGATCCAGGAACAATGAAAAAACTAACCCTTTTAAGTTTCTTGTTTTCTATACTTGTTTTAAAAAGCTCAGGGCAGGTTCTTACTCACGAAGACAGCCTCACCTTGTTAAAGGCTGATTCGTTGTTGCATGTTGTGCATGCAGACACTACTCTGCGCATTATGAATCTCAATCCCAACTTTAACCAGCATGTAGATTCTATGCTGGTTTACCAGTTCCAGATTAACCGTGACCCTTCGCGGTATTACTGGTATTTAAGAAATTCCCCGGCAGGCTTAAAAATCGACAAGGATAACGGATTATTAACTTTTAAACCCGATAAATCCTATTTCCTTTCGGGAAAGCTGAAATATGATTATGAGTATAAAGTAACTATAGGGGTACAAAATTTAAGCAACCCCAAAGACCGGTACGATACTTCTTTTAGTCTTACCTTTTATAATACAGAAATACTCCCTTCCCGGTTAAAACCTAGTATTTCCGGAACGTTGGTTGTGTACGAAGGCGAGCCTGTATCATTTAAGGTACAATGTGAAACCGGCAGCTTTCCCATAGAGGATATACTTTTTTCCAGCAGTATTTCTATTAAGAACTTCTCATTGGTCAAAAAATGTGATGATGAATTTAACTGGACGCCCGGCTATGACTTTGTAAACCCTGAAACCGATCCAGACAAGCAAAAAACGGTTAGTCTTATTTTTATCGGGTTTACTAAATTTAAGATAAGGGATACGGCCACTGTCAAAGTAATTGTAAAAGACGCATTGAATTACCCGTTGGCCAACGAGGAGTTCAGGCAGGTGGCAAAAAGCATCACTACTTATTCACTGAAATTAAAATATACATTTCTCCAGCTTGATAAAAAACTAAAGAGAACGAGGGGGGCCAGGAGCACATTCGACCTTACTACTGCCGCTACAGCGTTGACCGGAACAGTTTTAAACACATCAAAAAGTACCGGTGCACAAAACACAGGTAAAGTGTTGCCCAGCGTGGGCGTTGCCCTTGTACCGGTAAAAGAAACAACAGCTCCTCCCAAAACAGTGGAACAAAACCAGGCAACACTGATCCGCTCTTCCATCAAGCGATTAGACTACATGCTGTTTGACAACCAGGTGATAGGTGATAAGGACCCGGATGTTGTAAAAAAAACAAACAAATTGAAAGATGAATTGAAACAAATTCAGACTCAGTTAATAGATGTACCCGTTGAAATGGCAACCAACATGACCGAAGAAGAGTTAAACAATTATTTCAATAGCCCTAAGGTGAATAAGAAATACCGCCTTAAAAAATAATCATTCACAACCCTGTTTGCGGCGGGTATCTATAATGTATTGAATTTTCCATTCCCCGTTTATTCTTACTAACTGGAAGGAGTCAACGCCGCAATGACTGAATTTTCCGGCATAATAAAACTTGTAAGGCGCCCATACCAAAGCCAGGGGTCCATCGAGTTTTATCGTCTCAATCACAATCCGTTCATCCGCATTCCCTTTTTTTTCTTTACTGATAAAATCAATGAACTCTTTCGGATCTTCTGATCGTACAGTTACAGTTCCTTCCCTACTGGTGGCAATAGTATGAAAAACAATATTATCAGAAAAGGTTGTTTTAAGCGCCGCAGGATCCGCATTACGCATTGCCTCAAACATTTTATTAACAACTGTTTTAACAGAATCTTCTGCTGTCTGTGCATTTATTTCCGTCATAAATACAGTGGCTGTAAACAAAAAGAAAATGTATTTCATGTTAATTCATTTTGGAAATTTCAGCATTTGAATCATCTGATAAATTTAAAATTTAGAAAATGAAAACCATTAAAATTTTACAAACGGTAGCTTTTATTGGTATTATCACATTTTTCACGAGCTGCGTGGTCGCCCACCCTTACACACCCTACGCTCCTGCGCCTTCTGCATCTCTATCCCTGATTGTGGATCCGTTTCCAGGCATTGCGGTGAGCCGTTACCAGGACGGAAGATATTACTACCGCAACCCGCAAGGTTATACTTACTGGCGCGGCTATGATAACCGCTATTATTTAGACAGGTCGTATGTTGGAAGGGGATATTACAATCATCGCGATTACAATACATGGAGACGTGGTGGAAATTATGGTGGCCGTCATCACCGGTATTAATAAAAGACCAGGCCTTTTACTTATTGAAAGGGATATTGCTGCCGGGTGGCAACCCTGATTTATTTAAAAGGCTTCTTCTTCATTCGCGACTAAAAAGCTTTTGCCCAGGTATAAACAACGAAGAAGATAAAGTAAATGATGCCCATAATGGTTACAGGAATATGAAGAAATGCGATAAGCAAAGTGATGATTGCTGACGTAATTAATCCGAGTTCGATCCACTGTGAAAAAGTATTGTGTTGAAATCGTACCGGGAAACGCATATGTCCTAGAGGAATACAAAGACTAAGAACAACTAAACCTGCAATCAGCAAATTCTCTCCCCAATTCTTATCCGCAATAAAATTGCCCAATACAATTATTGCAATACCCGCAAATACACAAATCATAAATGAAATGGCATTCCATTTTTCCGAATTCGTCAACGCGTATTTACCTTCTTTATCCATCAGTAAAAAAGTGTTAGCCAGCGGATTTATAATCCAGGATGCCGCGGCAAATAATAGATAAAGCCCTCCAACAAATAAACCGAGGTTTTCAAACCCGGAATTTTCCTTGCCCAACGCCATTATAATACGCACGCCAAAGAAAATACCAAGTATAAATATCCAGCGAAACTGTTTGCCCTTATTTCGCAACCAGAAACTGTATTGCAATAGCCAGCGATAAGGAGCGATCTTTGATTTCAAGGCTTCTTTTAAACCCGTTTTTGCATTCTGATAATCCGGATCTATCCGCAAGGCCTCACGGAAATGATTAGCCGCCTCTTTATGTTTCCCCTTCTCCAGATAATTCCATCCGACTGTTGCATGCGTAAACTCATTATCGGGATCCTGGGCCAATGCATCCTGCATCGTATTTACCGCATCATCTGTCATCCGAAGTTTATTCAATGCAGTAGACCTTGCATTTAAACAGGTAATATTGCCGGCATCAATTGCCAGCCCTTCATTGGCATTGTTCAATGCTTCTTTAAAGCCATTTTCGTCAATATAAATAAAAGCAAGCAGACCGAAATACTCAGCGTAGTAAGGATTAAGCTCTATTGCTTTATTTAAGTAAAAAATCGCTGATGCCCTTTCGCTTTTCTGATAGTACCCAAATGCGGCGAGATAGTAATAGTGAGGAACTTCAGGATCAACAGAGAGGGCTTGCTTAATGACTTCAATCCCTTTATCGTATTGTTTGCTATTCAAAAAACATCTTGCCAATACTGATAAAGCGTAATCATTTTCGGGTTCGGCTTCCAATACCTTTTTTACCCATGCTTCAGCTTCCTTGGGCCTTCCCTGGCTTAATAATTGATCGGCCCGTTCCAGGTAGCCCGTAATCTCCGGCATTTATTTTTTTATTTTCAGGTATTTCAATATATCATCGTATAACCCTGATTCATTTGCATACAATGCATAGTTACGGGCGGAGGAAAACCATTCAAGTGTAGTGGCGCGATGTTGCTTAACCGCCTTCAGTAAATCTTTTGTAGTGATCGGTTGCAGACTTCCTTTATTCATGCTTTCTCTTAACTTCTCCTCTGTAGCAATATCGATAACGGCATTGATATCCGCGCCGGAATAATCGGTGGCAGCCGCTGCTACTTTTTTGTGATCAATATTATCAACCGGCTTCCCCTGCAGCATGGTTTTAAAGATATCTTTTCTAGCTGCTTCATCGGGCGGCTCTACGAAAATGATTCGGTCAAAGCGGCCAGGACGACGAAAAGCAGGATCTACGCTCCAGGGAGCATTAGTCGCCGCTAATATCAAGACCCCTTCGTTATTAGATTCAACACCATCCAGTTCCGCCAGAAATTGGTTGATAACATGACGCATTGCCGATTGTTTCAAATCGCTGCGGCTCGCACCCATTGCATCTACTTCATCAAAAAATAAAACGCAGGGGGTATTCCTCCTTGCCATTTCAAATATCTCATGCAGGTTTTTCTCACTGTTACCGACCCACATATCCAATATATCATGCAAACCGATATTAATAAATTTCGCATCTATTTCACCGGCAGTGGCTTTTGCTATAAATGTTTTTCCACAACCCGGAGGTCCATATAATAAAATACCTCCTCCCGTTTTTTTTCCAAATGCCCTGTATAATTCCGGGTTTTTTAGTGGCTGAATAATCTTCATAGAAATTTCATCCTTCACCCGTTGCATGCCCCCTACATCTTTGAACTTCCATTTCGGCTTTTCCATAAAATAATTATCCTCTTCATTAAAGTCTTCTTCAGTCAGCTCATCATTATTATAAGCAGTGGAAGAAGGAAGTCGCAGGTAATTATCAATTTCTTCATCACTGAATAAAGGATCGGCAGCGAGCACTTTCTGATAAACCTCAATGGCCTGTTGCATGGAGTTTTCTTTGATCAGGCATTTTACATAACGCACCTGATCCTCCACAGGCATTTTTCCTGTTACTTGTTCATAAATAACAATCGCAGCGGAATATTTACCGGTATTGAAATAACAAGTAGCCAGCCCCAACTGTGCTTTGAAATTGCCATAATTTCTTTTCAAAACATCACTGAATTGTTCGCCTGCTTCAGAGTACATTTCATCATTCAGCATCAATTCCGCTAAATGAAGGCGCAAAGGAATATTATCAGGAGAAACCTGTAATGCTTCCATTAAGTTTTTAATTGTGTCACTTGCCATTGGTATGGATTAATATAACAGTCTCACTTTAATCGTTTGTTTTACCTCTTTAAGCAACTGGAAGGCGGTTGAAGAAAGTTTTTTATCTACATCCAGCACAACATATCCTATTTCGTCATTTGTTTTCAAATATTGGCCAAGAATATTGATATTATGCTTTGACAACTGTGTGTTTATTTCAGATAATACGCCCGGCACATTCTTATGAATATGCAGGATGCGATGCCCTTTTTCCTGGGATGGCAATGAAAGTGCCGGTACCGTATGCGAGCCGAATGTGATTCCTTTTTCCAAATAGTTAAACAGTTTCGCACTTACATCTTCACCTATATTTTGTTGTGCCTCTTCTGTTGATCCACCGATATGAGGCGTCAAGATCACATTCGGTAATCCCTGCAAAGGCGATTCAAAACGATCTCCGTTTTTTTCAGGCTCCCAAGGAAACACATCAATTGCCGCTCCACTAATCTGTTCATCCAAAATACACCTACGCAATGCTTCCAGGTCTACCACCTCGCCTCTTGCATAGTTGATCAATATTGAGCCTTTCTTAAAATATTTTAAGACGTTCTTATTTATCAGGTTTTTTGTTTGTGCAGTTTCGGGCACATGTAATGTGACGATATCGGCACGGCTAAGCAACTCCTTTAACGTACGGGCGTCTTCCGCATTGCCCAAAGGCAGCTTTGTTTCTACATCATAAAACAAAACTTTCATCCCCATTGCTTCTGCTAACACACTTACCTGCGATCCAATATTACCATAGCCAATAATACCCAAGGTCTTCCCCCTAAGTTCATAGCTTCCTTTCGCCTCTTTCATCCAGACACCTTCATGAGCAGCTTTGTTTTTATCGGGTATACGACGAATAAGCAGGATTGATAGGCCGATTACCAGCTCTGCAACAGAACGTGTATTTGAATAAGGTGCATTAAAAACAGTAACCCCGTTATGTGTAGCATGCCTGAGGTTTACCTGGTTTACACCGATACAAAAACACCCGATTGCCTGCAATTTCCTTGCAGCATCCAGCACATTCGCTGTTATTTGGGTTTTGGATCGTATGCCAAGAATATGAACATCTTTTATTTCGCGGATCAGGTCCGCTTCTGATAATGCTTTGGTTATTTTTTCAACTCTTGTATAACCGTTTTGCTTGAAGTTTCTTACCGCTGTATCACTGATATTTTCTAAAAATAAAATCCGTACTTTTTCTTTTGGATAGCTTGTTTTTCCTATTTCCATGATGGTGCAAATATCCGTAGATATACGGAAAAATAAAGTGTTAATTGTTACGTTCTTATAATTGCAAATCATAACTTTGCATATAACCCTAAATTGAATCCTTTTGAAGACCATCCTGTACACTATTGCAGTTGCCGTTATTTTAGGTTCCTGCAATTCAATGAGCCAGCAGACGAATAAAGCCAAGGCGCCGAAAGAAGACAGCATCCGAAAAGTCACTTTAAATATAGGCAGCCTCAGCGCTAAGGAATATTTGTACTATCACGATCTTCTTCAACAACATTTTGAATCACAGCTTCTACATCGCGGTTTTAACGGAGGTATACTTGTTGCCAAAAACGGGGTCATTGTTTACGAGGATTACCAGGGATTCCGTGACCTGCGTATAAAGGATTCTTTAACTGACCGGACACCCCTTCATATTGCTTCGGCTTCCAAGACTTTTACCGGTATGGCTATCATGCAACTGGTACAACAGGGGAAATTGAATCTTAACGATGAACTGAACAAATTTTTCCCTGGCTTTCCCTATCCCGGCGTTACTATAAAAAATTTACTAAGTCATCGCAGTGGGTTACCAAACTATGTTCATTACCTGGAAAACCTGCATTGGGATAAAACCAGAATGGTGACCAACCAGGACGTATTAAATTCCTTGTTTACATTAAAACCAAACAAGGAAGCATTTCCTGATAAACGTTTCAGTTATTCCAATACCAACTATGCATTGCTTGCTTTGATTATTGAAAAAATAACCGGGGAAGCATATCCTGCATACATGAAGAAAACATTTTTCGATCCATTGGGAATGAATGATACGTTTGTAGCAACCGCTGCAGATTCCTCACGCCTTACACCTTCATTTGACGCAAGAGGCCGTGTATGGAAACCGGATTTCCTGGATCTGACTTATGGAGATAAAAATATTTATTCTACGCCAAGGGATTTATTGAAATGGGATATTGCAATGTCGAATGGGCAAATCATCAACCAGCAAATGATGGACCTGGCGTATACTCCTTACAGTAATGAACGTCCTTCAATTCATAATTATGGTTTGGGCTGGCGCTTACTGATGCTGAAAAACGGAAAGAAAATAATTTATCACAATGGCCGCTGGCACGGCAGCAATGCTGCTTTCGCCAGGTTACTATCAGAGAAAGCAACCATTATTATTATTGGTAACCGTTATAACAGCAATATCTATTCTTCTGCTAAAAAAGCATACGACCTCTTCGGTGATTATGTGCAGGATGGCGCGGACGATGATGAGGAAAAACTGACTACGAATGAAGAAAAATCGGAGTCGTCTACATCGGGTCAAAGTCTTGCTGCCATATCCAGTATCGTATCTCCGATTCAAAAAAAATAAAATCTCCTGTTTTTGTTTGAGATTTCTTTGGCAACTTTAGGTAGAAAATTCTGCCGTGAAGATTTTAAATGCCACTGAAATACGACTTTGGGATCAATACACAATTGACCATGAACCTGTCTCTTCCATCAACCTGATGGAAAGAGCTGCCACCACCTGTGTAGAATGGTTGAAGGAAAAAGAACTTCTCTCCCATTCTTTTACCATCTTTTGCGGCAAAGGAAATAATGGTGGCGATGGGTTGGCTATTGCAAGAATGCTGGCAGCGTGTTATTGCAATGTGCAGGTTTATATTCTTGAATTCGGCCATAAAGGAACAGATGATTTCCAGGTAAATTTGGAACGCCTTCATCATTCAAACGTTGATATACGCTTTATACAATCTGAAGAAAGCTTCCATCAATTCAATCCGGGTGAAATTATTATTGATGCCCTGTTCGGTTCGGGATTAAACCGGCCACTGGACGGAGTTACCGCAAAATTGGTGAATCATATTAATCATTCCGGATGCCGGGTTGTTTCAATCGATATTCCCAGTGGCTTGTCGGCCGATCAATCTTCCAAAGGACATATCGCTATTAAGGCAAACGATACATTAAGCTTTCAATGTTATAAACCGGCATTCCTGGTTGCAGAAAATAGTTTGTACACAGGTAATATTCACATCCTAGATATTGGTTTACAAGCGGCTTACTACAACTCTGTTATAACCGCTAATGAATTGACCGATGCGCCTATCATTCACTCAATTTATAAACCAAGAAACCGTTTTTCACATAAAGGGAATTTCGGTCATGCCTTACTGGTAGCTGGCAGCTATGGTAAAATGGGGGCGGCTGTTCTTTCTTCAAAAGCCTGTCTGAAGGCAGGCGCCGGTTTATTAACCGCCCATATTCCAAAATGCGGGTATGATATCCTGCAAACCTCTTTGCCGGAAGCAATGGTGATGACGGACTTCAATTCCTCATTCAACACCAAAATAGAAGATGACCTGTTGAAATACGACGCTATCGGGATCGGCCCAGGCACAGGAACCGCCCCAGAAACAACAACTCTTTTGTATGAGATTTTCGATACGTACAAAAACCCGATGGTGATCGATGCAGATGCATTAAACATTTTAGCTTTACAAAAAGATTTGCAGAAAATCATTCCGGCAGGATCAATCCTTACACCCCATCCGAAAGAATTTGAACGGCTATTCGGTAGCTCTAAGAATGATTTTGACAGAATACAACTTGCTGCTGAAAAAGCAAAAGAGCTGAATTGTGTGATTGTACTAAAAGGGCATCATAGTTTTATTGCTTCGCCCGATACAAAGGGATTCTTTAATAATACGGGCAATGCCGGTATGGCTACTGCGGGCAGCGGAGATGTATTGACCGGAATCCTGACCGGCCTTATTGCACAAGGTTATAGTTCAACAGAAGCGGCTATACTTGGGGTTTATGTTCATGGCCGGGCAGGTGATTATGCGGCCAAACAGGAATCAATGGAAGCCATGATAGCCGGCGATATTATCAACCATCTTGGAAATGCATTTTTGGAAATCAGTTTATATACAACAAAATAAAAAGGGCTGGATAGAAATCCGGCCCGCTTTTAAAATCCAATATCCTATGAAAAACCAATCTAGCTTAATCAAATGCTGTTCCAGAATTTATACTTTCTGAATACATTGTCTGAATTAATTAAATATCCCGGATTTTACTTTTCTCTAAATGACTGATTTTTAGAATACCTGATTGGAAAGGAAAATGAATAAGATATCTTAGATAACACTAACGCACATGGGCTTTTTATTCCAAAAAAGAAAAAATTACCTATTTTGTACTACCATCTGAGTCTAACATTCTATATTTTTTCCTGATGCACATTTTCTGTTTCAATGACTAAAAGGATAGCATCATTACTTAAAGCTTCCATACCAACTTGTTCAGTATTCCATAATGCCAGCCCATCGCGGACATGAAGAAGATGACCTTCTACTTCAAACACAACTTCCAGCACAAATCCCCAAAAAACACTTTGCTGTTTTACTATAATGTATCAGTCGCCTCTCCCCTGCCGCTGAATTTATCTATTTGCACAGAAAACCTTAAACAGTTAGGATATGAAATGCCCGGAAATACCTTGCCTACCCCTGTTCCGCAACCGGCTGACATCATCATAGGTTTATTAATAAGAGTATATAATGAAACATAACCTTCTTAAAATGCGAATTGGTAAAAATGAGGGCAATCCATTGCCCCTGCTATTGGATAAAACAGGAGTGACAGCACAAGGAAAAGGCCACAACCTATTACATTAATGATTATTGACCGGAATTTATTCATCTGTTTTACAAGATCAACTACCTGAAAGGGATGGCTGTTCAAAAATAAAATGCGGTAATGAACTGTATTTCTGTAGTGACCCTGAGTAGTTTTTATCAAAACCCGGTTGTAATATCGCATGTGGGGCACCGGTGGCTATGGCTTTCCCGCAAAAATGACCCGAACCAAATTCAGAAGCGGGCAATTAAAACATGGTTCCTATATCAAAACCCTGTAAAATCCTTGAAAATCAGGTTGAAAACTGTCTAAAAAATTTGCATTTCATCCCCTATCTTTGCCGTCCTTAAAATTTGATTAAGACTCAACACTACTTATGGACAAATTGATCTTCCTCGTCCCTGTTATGGGCCTTATTGGATTGCTTTACACCATTGCCAAGTTTAATTGGGTTGCTAAACAAGATCCGGGTACCGACCGGATGAAAGAAATCAGCCAGTATATTGCTGAGGGTGCAATGGCTTTCCTTAAAGCAGAATGGAAAATCCTGGGTTATTTTGTTGTCATCGTCGGCATACTACTCGCTGTGATGGCCACAGCCAACCCGCATTCACACTGGGCAATCGCTATTGCTTTTGTAATCGGCGCTGTATTGAGTGCAAGTGCTGGTTATATTGGTATGAGAGCAGCTACTAAGGCCAATGTGCGTACAGCACAGGCTGCACGTACCAGCTTAAGCAAAGCATTGAACGTATCTTTTACCGGTGGTGCGGTTATGGGCGTTGGTGTAGCAGGCCTCGCTGTATTTGGCCTTGGTGGTTTATACATCATTTTGAAACATTTTTTTGCTCCTGAAGCTGTTGTTAGCTCCGAAGAAATGCTGAAAACAATCGAGGTGTTGACAGGTTTCTCGTTAGGTGCTGAATCAATTGCGTTGTTTGCACGTGTAGGCGGAGGTATCTATACCAAAGCTGCCGATGTAGGCGCTGACCTTGTAGGTAAAGTGGAGGCAGGTATTCCTGAAGATGATCCCCGTAACCCTGCAACAATTGCAGATAACGTGGGTGATAACGTGGGTGACGTAGCAGGAATGGGTGCTGACCTTTTCGGTTCGTATGTTGCTACTGTACTGGCGACAATTGTTCTCGGACAACAAACTCAAATACTCGAAGGCACAGATGCGTTAGGTGGTTTCTCTCCTATTGTTCTTCCCATGCTGATTGCAGGTGTTGGTATTCTCTTTTCTATCCTGGCAACTTTATTTGTTCGTATCAGCGACTCCGCTGGTATCAATACAAATACAGTTCAGAAAGCATTGAACATGGGTAACTGGGGATCGATCATTCTTACAGCTATCGCTGCTTTCGGGCTTACCTACTGGTTATTGCCGGAAAACATGGTATTGAGAGGTGTGATCTTTACCAAATGGGGCGTAATGGGTGCTATTGGTGTTGGTCTTTTAGTAGGTGCATTAATGAGCATTATTACCGAATATTATACGGCTATGGGTAAACGCCCTGTGTTAAGTATCATCCGGCAATCATCAACGGGTCATGCTACAAACGTAATCGGTGGTCTTGCAATTGGAATGGAATCTACATTTTTACCAATATTGGTTCTCGCAGGTGGTATCTGGGGTTCTTATGAATGTGCCGGTTTATATGGTGTGGCCATTGCTGCAGCCGGTATGATGGCCACAACAGCTATGCAATTGGCCATTGATGCATTCGGTCCAATTGCAGATAATGCAGGCGGTATTGCAGAAATGAGCGAACTGCCAAAAGATGTTCGTGAAAAAACAGATGTTCTCGATGCAGTGGGAAATACAACTGCAGCTACCGGTAAAGGTTTTGCAATCGCTTCCGCTGCTTTGACAGCATTAGCTTTGTTTGCAGCTTTCGTTGGTGTAGCCGGCATCACTGGCATTGATATTTATAAAGCAAATGTATTAGCCTGTTTATTTGTAGGCGGTATGATACCATTTATATTCTCTTCACTCGCTATCCGTGCCGTTGGCGAAGCGGCTATGGCAATGGTGGAAGAAGTAAGACGCCAGTTCCGTTCTATCCCTGGCATAATGGAAGGGACAGGCAAACCAGAATACGATAAATGCGTTGCGATTTCCACCCAGGCTTCGATCAAGAAAATGATGTTGCCAGGAGCGATTGCAATTATATCTCCATTGGTTATTGGCTTTATGCCTGGTTTAGGTGCTGAAGCATTGGGCGGGTTTCTGGCTGGTGCCACTGTAAGTGGGGTATTGATGGGAATGTTCCAGAACAATGCTGGTGGCGCATGGGATAATGCGAAAAAGTCATTTGAGAAGGGAGTAGAGATAAATGGACAGACCTACTATAAAAAATCTGATCCACACAAAGCATCAGTAACGGGCGATACTGTAGGGGATCCATTTAAAGATACTTCAGGTCCATCAATGAATATCCTGATCAAATTAATGTCGATTGTTTCGCTGGTAATTGCACCCACCCTCGCACAAATTGCCGGCAAAACAAAAGAAAATGCACAAATTAAAATAGAATCAAAAAAAGAAATATCTTTAGCCACTACAGGACAAAAGACACAAAACGCGGCCACAACGGCGCAATACAAATAGATTTTTTTAAGTTCTTAATCAGAACCATTACTTAAGTCCCGCTGTTTCTACAGGGGGGCTTAGTTTTTTATTCCTATCCTCTATCCTCTCTTTGCGAACAGATGGTTTTAAAAACAGGTAATTTACTTTATAGCTATCACTTAAGATTTGATTCAGTACTCAACTTAATTAAACCTTCTAGCCTTATTTTTTTTAAAGCTGGTGTCTTATACCCGTATTAAGTAAGAACAACAGATCCTTTTCTATCGCCTGGTTATTATTTCCCTGCAAAAAGAATATACCCCACTCCAATCTGAAACTGGCTTGTATACCAGGTGTGGAGGTCATTAATATTATTGATATCATATACCGATCTGTAATATCGTCCATAGAATCGTAACTGCGAAGGCGTATACTCAAGGCCTGCTAATATACCAGCTTCATTTTTCTTGAACCCCTCAGCTTTATCTCTCAATAGCGTTTCATCTGCATGAACAAGATAACTGTATTGTGCACCTGCACTTACGGTTAGTTCTTTCACTATTTTATACTTCAGTAAAACAGGAACAGATATATAACTCAGGAAGGCATATTGGCCAGGCTCTGTATTTGATGAACTGGCGAAATATTCTTTGAAGTTGCCGATTTTTATATTTCGCTGGGAGAACAGGATCTCCGGTTGCACACTCCAGCGAGCCTTGATTTTAAATTCTGCAAAAACACCCGCATTAAAACCAGCCTTGTAGCCAATACTCATTCCATCTCCATTAATTCTTGAATATGTATAATCTCCCCTGACACCAATATTGATTTTCTGAGCAGATACATTCAAAACTATTAACCCTAAAGGCAGTAAGAACAATAATTTCCAGTTCATAAAATAGTTAGTCTTTCTTTTGTTTAGTATAACCCTGCAATATTATTCCTATGACCTGTTATTGACTTGTTATTATAGACGATTCGTCCCGAAATGAAGATAAAAGGCTTGATTTCACCCGCGACCACCTGAGGAAAAGAAATTATTGCTGTTCTTTAATAGCCAGGAGATATTTTTTTACTTCCATCGCTTCAACCGTATTGTATTCAAAGGCAGAATGATTTGCGACAAGCAGTGCCAGTTGGGAAAATATATCAGTCATCAGCAATAAAGCATTCCATATATTTTCTGTTTCAGCATCGGGATAGGTTTTCAAAACCTGTTTCCATAAACCGGGTTCCAGGTATTTTTCCAGATATTTTCCATGTTTACCAAAGAAAACAGAAAACCCGGTTCTCACGCCTGCATGCCATTCCAGCATCTGCATAAACATATTTCTTACCGGAGTTTCCATCATATACTTTGCATAGGTTATTTCATTTCTCCACAATCCCTTTGCTATATATGTACTCACCCACCAGAATTCATTACAGCAATCAGTAAATTCATTTAAAGAAGGCTTTTTTACAATAAAATCATTATTACTGGCCGCTGGTAAGGAAGAGAACTGATTGTCTTTATCGAGCAAAACAACGGTCAAACTACCCGGATCAAAATGATCTTTTACTTTATCCGCAGGAAATAAAGTAAGATCAATCCTTACACCATCCTTAAAAAGCATTAAATAACCGAAACTATATTTTTCTGTTTTGTCCCTCACTGAAGGAATCAGCATCTGATCCGGCATTTGAAGAATGATTCTCTCACCAAAAACATCAATCCAGTTGTGGTTGCCCGTAAATGAAGATAATTCCTTCACTATGTAAACAATATCGTAATCACTGAACCTGTCTTGCTGAATTGTTGTATCGGCCCTCGAACCATTCAGCAGCACGGCCCGGATGTGCTCGTTCTCCCTGGCTATGTTCAGCAATAATTTAAAAATATCTCCGGCATTTCTCATTTCGAAAAGTGGATTACTATTTTATAGCCGCATTGATTCTCCTATTGACAAATAAAATAACTTTATTTTTTTCAGAAATTAAATTCCTGGCTCCTTTATTTGAAATCCAATGAAACGAAGAGATTTTATTTACCAGGGCAGTTTGTTGTCAGCTGCTGCAGCTTTTCCGGGTTTCTCCTTCCCATCAATCTACAACCCGGGTAAAAAAAATATAAACTCACAAGGCCCAATACCCGAAAATCTGCGGGAAAAAGGAAGGCCAACAACCTACCTGAAATCAAAAAACGAGCTGCAATATATCGGGATGCCGGTAGGCGGTATCATGTGCGGAATGCTATACCTTGGCGGCGATGGCCGGCTCTGGTTATGGGATGTATTTAATAAAAACCAAACCGGTGTTATTTATAAAGATATTCCCTGGCATGAAAAAATACAAGGGAATGAAGCCGTATTGCGACCTTTTGACGGAGCCAATTATGTTCAGCCAGTAAAAGATGTAAGACCGGTTGAACAAGGATTTGCATTGCGTTTTGAATTGGGGGGCAAGGAAATAATTAAAAAATTAGTACCTGAAGATTGGGATGAAATTGCTTTTGAAGCAACTTACCCAATGGCGACAATTCGTTATACCAGCGAAGATTTACCGTTTGATATATCAGCAAATGTCTACTCGCCTTTTCTTCCTTTAAACGAAGATGATTCAGGATTACCGGCAACTATTTATTCTTTTTATTTTATTAATAAAGCAGGTATGCCTGCGACTATTTCAGTTACAGGCTGGCTTGAAAACAAATCGTCTGTTTACACGGCTTGTGACGAACAGTATTCGAGGCTGAATGCTGCCACTCAAAAAAATAGTTTATCATATATCACCGGAACTACAAGAAACAGAAACTGGGGAGACGACAATTTTGTATATAAACCAGACTACGGCGATTTTACACTGGCGTCATTTAATACCGCAACGCTCGTAAACACTTCGGCTGATTTCAACCTGGTTGACCGGGATTTCTTTACAAAAGAAAACAAGACCCATGCAACAGCTTCTTTTGACAAAAAACTGGTCGCTTCTGTTTCCGACAGAATAATAATTCAGCCTAATGAGAAGAACGAACTGCATTATTGCATAAGCTGGTATTTCCCCAATCTCTCCTTTCATGAAATAAAAAATGAAACGCAACGCTACTATGCAAAAAAATTCAAATCGTCGGCAGATGTAACAGAATATGTCTCTGCCAATTTCAAAAGGCTCTCTTTTTTAACCCGGTTATGGTGCAATAGTTATTATAAAAATTCTTCCTTACCTTATTGGTTCCTGGAAAGAACTTTTTCGAATATATCCACGCTGGCAACCACAACCTGTCATCGTTTTTCTTCTGGGCGTTTTTATGCATGGGAAGGCGTAGGGAGTTGCCCGGGAACATGTGCGCACGTTTGGCAATATGCGCAGGCAATGGCGAGAATATTTCCAGCGCTGGAAAGAGATACCCGTCAGCGGGTCGATTTTGGTATTGCATTTCATGAAGATGGACATATCGGTTTCAGGGGCGAATATGATGAGCAACCGGCTATTGATGGCCAGGCAGGAAGAGTACTGGGCGTATATCGTGAACACAGGACTTCGGCAGACAACTCATTCCTGAACCATATATGGCCCGCCACAAAAAAAGGGATTGAATTTATTCTTGCCCAGGATAAAAACGGAAATGGCATGGTGGATTCACAACTGGAAAACACACTGGATGCAAAATGGCCCGGAGAGATTGCATGGATAGTTGGATTATGTCTTGCGGCAGTAAAGGCAGGCCAGTTAATGGCAGAAGAAATGAACGACGAAGCTTTTGCTGCTAAATGTAAATTATTTTTTGAGATGGGAAAGGCCAATATGGAAAAGGAATTATTCAATGGAGAATATTTTATTCATAAAGCCGATCCGAAAGCAGGTAAGGCTGTTATCGGTTCTTACAACACTTGTCATATCGACCAGGTGTATGGCCAGTCATGGGCCTTCCAGGCCGGTATAAGAGAACGGATTATTGACCAACAGAAGACATTATCAGCGTTGAAGGCCTTATGGAAATATAATTTCTTAACAGATGTTGGCCCCTATCTTCAAACGCATCATGGCGGCCGCCCATATGCATTACCGGGAGAAGGAGGCATGCTGATGAACACAAATCCTAAAAACGAGGATTTGCCTTATGGCGTAAGGGATGCCTGGCAGGTAACTTATTTTCATGAATGCATGAGTGGCTTTGAGCACCAGGTAGCCGCTCATATGATGGCGGAAGGAATGGTGGATGAAGCATTGCTGCTAACCAAAACAATTCATGAACGTTACTCCGCGGTCAAAAGAAACCCTTTTAACGAAGTAGAATGCAGTGATCATTATGCAAGGGCCATGGCCAGCTATGGAACTTTTATAAATGCGTGTGGCTTCGAATATCACGGGCCAAAAGGGCTTATCCGCTTTGCCCCTAAAATCAATGCGGCTGATTTCAGTGCAGCATTTACAGCAGCAGAAGGCTGGGGAAGTTTTTCACAAAAGAAATCTAAAAACACCTGGGCTTATCGTTTGGAGCTTAAATACGGTACTCTTATCCTTAGTAAAATATGCCTTCAGTCAGACCTTAAAAAAACCAGGAGTACCGCTATCCACCTAGGAGGAGAAAAAGTAAATGCAGCAGTAACACAAGATAAAAATACGATCATTATTCAATTTACAAATCCGCTAACTATTGGAATTGATCAAAGGTTAGAAATAGATGTTACCTGAATTTTTATTCCTTTTGCTGATAAATACGGATATAATCTACTTCAAAGCGGCGGGGAAAAGAAGTATTCGCCGGGGTACCACCATTTTGACCACCAATAGCAAGATCCAGTAGCATATAATGAGGTTGCCGGAAAGGATTAAAACCGAAACCATCTTTATTTACAACGGAATCAACAATTACTTTATTCAGCAAAAGGTCATCCATATAAATCGCAATTGAATCCTTAGTCCAATCCATTTTCCAGATATGAAATTCTGATGACCACTTTTTTCCTCCCATGGCTTCAACAGAACGGGATGCTGTATGCCATTCATTCGTATTGTTCTTTCCGGAGCAAAGTATATTGGCCAGTAATTTATCTCTGTAATATTCCATGATATCGATTTCTCCGTTTTCTGGCCAGGGTTTTTCTATGCCTAATGTCCACCATGCCGGCCATAGACCGGAACTGATATCAATGCGTGCCTTCATCTCGAACCGGCCATACCTCCAGGAATACTTGTCTTTGGTTATCATACACGATGATGTATATCCAATGACGGATCTGCTTTTTCTCCAATCTTTACTATTTTGCTCATAAAGGGGATTAGGCTTTTGCTCCCTTCTTGCTTCAATAACAAGAAGGCCATTCTCGCATCTCGCATTTTCCCGCTGATACCATTGCAACTCTTCATTACGAACCAGACCTTCTTCATAATCCCATTTTGATGAATCCGGTTTTCCATCCTTTTCAAACTCATCTGCCCAAACTAATTGGTATTTTCCTGTTTTTTGTGCCGGCAATAATTGCCCCGCCAGTAAAAACAAAAAAAATAATAGAAGCATCTTCATAAAGAAATAAATAGCCTACTAAGTAAAAGAAATTTGATAACTTAATTAATGAAAAAAAGGAATAATCACAATAGTGAGCCCCTCTTTTGCAAGAGCCGAAAACCATATTTGTAACAGGAGCAACCGGCAGGCAAGGCAGTGCAGTAGCTATACGGCTTGCCAGGAATGGCTTTATCGTAAAGGCCCTGGCAAGGGATCCGGGTTCCCCTTCTTTGGAACCATTGAAAAAATTAAATATCGAAATCATTAAAGGGAACCTGAATGATATCAATACTTTCTCAGAGCATATAAGGAATACTTATGGTGTGTTTTGTGCACTGACCTTTAAAAACGGAACTGATACTGAAACAAGGCAAGGCATAGCCCTTGCCGACCGGGCAAAGGAAGAGGGAGTCAGCCATTTTATCTATTCCTCCGTTGTGGCCGCCAATTTACATACCGGTGTTGCCCACTGGGAAAGCAAGTACAAAATAGAAAATCATATAAAGACAATCAACCTTCCCTATACGATTATAAGACCATCTTCTTTTTATGAAAACTTTCTGATACCTGCTGTAAAAAAAAGAATAGAGAAAGGGAAATTTCCTTCCCCCCTGGATAAGCATATAGTACAGCAATTTATTAGCACTGATGACATAGGAAGAATTACTGCCGCGATATTTACAAATTCATCGTATTATATCAACAAGGAATTTGCTGTCGCTGCTGAACAAATGGATATGAATGCCGTCACCAGGCTGTTTTCTGAATGTCTCGGCAGACAGGTAAAATACCAGAAGATACCCGGCATCATAGTGAGGCTGGTAGTAGGTAAAAACATTTACAAAATGCTGAAATGGGTGAATGAGCAGGATAGTGTATTTGTGAAAGACCTGGATGCCTTCAGGCAAGAGTTTCCCGGAATGATAAAATTAAGTGACTGGATCAGGGCGAATTTCAGTTAAATGAAATAGGGCATTACCGAATTGCAGTAAAGACCCGATGAATTATTAGACCTAATGAAATAATCAATACCATTTTTTTGAACTTTAAAGGAAATTGCTGTATGAAACCGGCTACCTATTCTTACTTCTTAAAACGATCAACACTTATCAGCATTATTTTATTTTCTGTGCTGAACGCCACTTTCTCACAGGAAAAAGCGCAAACTGGTTATGCACCGGTGAATGGTTTAAAAATGTATTATGAAATTCACGGTGATGGGCAACCGCTTGTTTTAATACATGGCTCCTTCATGACAATCAATACCGCTTTCAACGCCCTTATTCCAGCACTTTCAAAACACCGTAAGGTAATCGCTGTTGAGCTACAGGGCCATGGAAGGACCGCTGATACGGATCGCCCTTTCTCTTTCGAGTCAATGGCAGATGATATAGCGGAGTTGTTAAAATACCTGAAAATAGAAAGTGCTGATATATTAGGCTATAGCCTGGGCGGTGCTGTCGCATTGCAGGCAGCTATCCGACACCCGGAGGCGGTAAAGAAATTAATAGTGATATCGGCAGCCTATAAATCTGATGGCTGGGCTCCCCAAACAAGGGCAATATTTCCTATGATAAGGCCGGAAATATTTGAAGGAACGCCGCTAAAAAAAGAATATGATAGTATTGCACCCGATCCTAAACACTGGGCGTCCTTTGTCTACAAGTTGAAAGAACTCGAAGTAAAGCCATTTGATTTCACAGCAGAAAACATAAAAGCCATAAAATCACCTGCATTAATTATAGCTGCTGACGGAGATGGCGTATTGCCAGAACATTCAGTTGAAATGTATCGTTTATTGGGAGGTAAGTATATGATTGACTTCGGTCCAACACCTTCTACCCAACTGGCATTATTTCCGGGCAGCTCACATATTAGTGTTATGATGCATCCCGACTGGCTATTATCAATGTTGACTCCTTTCCTTGATGCGTCCCTGAAAAGACGACCCTGAATGGAAGAATCAAACTACTTTGATGTACGGCCTGTTACTGCTGACTCTTAACCGGAAAGAACGGGAAATTCCTTTGGGGTGAAAAAACACTAATAAAAGAATAATCACCGGCCCTGAACCATAAATCACAGTATCGCTCCAGATATTCGAAAATATACTGACCCTGGCATCCGTAGGATCATTTTTTTGATAGCGGACAGGCACCTTCTCCCCTATGTTAAAAACGGTATTGTCATTACTGTTAAACCAGAATGTATCGTTCTTTGCCGGAAAACTGATTTCAGAGTAGACATGAATTAACTGCCCCGTATAACTTTTCCCAACAAAGCGCATAGTACCTATTGCCTTTTCTGAATTGGAAAGCCATATAAGTTTGGGAAGAAGAAAAGGGGTAATTACAACAACAAGAGATATAAGAAAAATGGATGTTCTTGAAAAGATCATGCAGTTTTTATTCCTGCTACCTAAACGTCTTTTTAAAAGAAAAATTATTTCGGGGAATTGTCATTCCCCCGTTTTTACGATTTTTTAACCACCGACTCAATCCTACCTGAAATGGATTGCCATCAACTTACACCAGTATACGGTGCAAGGGTTTGGGATAACCTGGTTGAAAACTATTTTCCGATTCAGTAATAATCCTGCTCCCGGTTGATATTCCTGTTTCACGAATTGCCTGGTCAACCAGGTCCAGCAATAGAGATGAAGTTGTCCTTACTCTTGCATTAATCAATACAGATACCTCCTTTGCAGGAAAATAATCTTCCACAATATCTTTTCCACGACCGCTGGTTGTATAACTGATTTTTTTGACCTGGTAGCCGTCATCAACCAATAGTTTTACATGGCCGATTGCATATCCGGCCTCTTTTATTTTTGCATAAATCAGGGCAGCCAGTTGCAGGGCAATCTGCATTGCAACCGGTTTAACGGCATGTATATTTATCTTTTTATCCAACCATGCCAGCTCCGCTTCGCCCGCACCATAGATATCATAATCAAGTTCTAATGACATTCTTGACCTCTTTGCAGTATACCCGTTAATTGTATCAAGCCAGTTTATTATATCCATCCTGTTCAATGAATCCTGGTACAAAATTGTACCTGAAGGATAGCTTTCATGAATTACCTGCCTGAGTTCATTCAATTCCGCTGATGAAAGAAGATCGGTTTTATTTATAATCAGTACATCGGCCTCTTCCAGTTGCTTCTGGTAAATGTACCTTACCGGTTCATTGATAAATGAAGCCGTTCCTTTGATAACCGAATAAATTAATGCAGCATCCGCGAATACAGAAATGACGACTCTGAATTCCGGGTGAAAAATAGCGAAGGGCTTTGCAATAGTAGCAACAAGGTCTGTACAGGATCCTACAGACTCTGCAAAAATTGATTCAGGAGATAATGTTGCGGTAAGCGCTGTAATATTTTTTTCCAGTGAGGTATAATTGCAGCAAAAACATCCGTCAGCCACTTCTGCACCTGGAATATTTAACTGCCGCATATAATTTGTATCAACCTGCTGATTGCCCTGGTCGTTGGTAATAACCGCAACTCTTTTGCCTTCGGCCATAAGCAGCTTACAGGCATTTGAAATAGCAGTAGTTTTACCGCTGCCTAAAAATCCTCCAACCAGGAATATATTTACTGCAGGAACTTTCTTCCCTTCCATACCGATAATTTAAAAAACGAATTTAATCCTGTTTTGATAAGTTTAAAATCAGAATATAAAAATCCCTTGAAACGGTTTCTGACTTTTAATTTATTTATAAACAGGAATGTATTTTTTCCTCCGAAAAATCATAATTTAACCGGATTGGATATAGCTGCATCAACCTGCCGCATATATCCACCTGATTATGCCATATCGCTACCGTGTATTGATACTCCTCTGCTCCTTAACAACGCTTACTTATCTTGACCGTATCTGCATATCTATTGTTGGTGTAAGATTAAAAGCTGACCTGGGATTGAATAATGAACAATTCGGATGGGTGCTGGCTTCGTTTTCGTTTGCCTATGCTTTATTTGAAATCCCTTCGGGAATGCTGGGAGATCGTATCGGCCCGAAAGCGGTATTTATTCGTATTGTATTATTCTGGTCGCTTTGTACAGCGGCCACTGGTTTTGCAGGAGGGCTTATATCGCTGATGGTTATACGCTTTTTGTTTGGCATGGGGGAGTCCGGTACTTACCCGAATATCCTCATTGTAATATCACGATGGTACCCGGTGCAGGAAACCGGTCGTTCACTGACCTGGGTTGGTATTGGCTCACAAATCGGCTCTGCCATTGCGCCCCTGCTCATCGTTCCCCTTGCTATTAATTATGGATGGAGAGTCCCTTTCATTATCAATGCAGCTATTGGCATAGTATGGGTCACCGCCTGTTATAAGTGGTTTAAAGATTTTCCTTCCGAACTAAAGAAAATTTCACCGGTCGAATTAAGCCTGATTGAATCCAACCGCCGGTTCTCAACCACACAACATCTTATTTCCTGGAAAATTATTTTCCGCAACCCTACAGTTTGGGGATTAATGCTGATGTATTTCTGTTGTCAATGCAGCAATTATTTCTTTATCACCTGGATGCCTGTCTACCTGCAGGAAGGAAGGCATTTTTCAGAAAACGCTATGAAGCTTATCACAACACTTGTATTTGTGGTAGGCATCGGCGGCTTTTTATCGGGTGGCTTGATGGCTGATATTTTATCCAAACGATTTGGGCTAAAATACGGGCGACGGGCTATTGGTGTTACAGGACTATCCTGTTGTGGATTGCTGATTTTTATGACCGCCATTTTTAACCAGCCTGTTGCCGTTGCAGCCTGTATAATTGGTGCTAATTTTTGTTTTGCATTCAGCGTTATGATATCCTATGCAGTCTGTGCAGATATAGGACGCAATAATGCAGGAACCGTAACAGGCGCCATGAATTTTTTTGGTCAAACCGGTGGCCTGATGGTTTCTCTTTTTTTCGGAAAAATCGCAGATTTGATGCACAATTTTAATTACCCTCTCTTTCTTCTTGCCGCCATTACATGCTGTGGCGGTTTACTATGGTTGTTGATTGATCCTACCCGGCAACTAAAGAATGCGATTTAAGACGATACCCATATATTATTAAACCCGGCTTGTTTCCTGATTCTTTACAGGCATCACTTTTCTATTCCTGAAGAAAATATAAAGAAATTAAACTGAGGAAGAATTAACAAAGATAATTCCCGGTTATGATTCACCTATCTTAGACTTTTATTTATCGCATTGCGGACAAACTAAAAGATGTCTTATATTATATCAACTAAACGATTAGGCTTACGGAAATGGAAAGATGAAGATATACAGCCTTTTACTTTGCTGAATGCAGATACGGAAGTTATGCAGTACTTTCCTTCGACCCTCAGTAAAGATCAAACCTTAAACATGATCAGACGGATAAAAAAAGATTTTGCAAAAAATGGTTTTGGTCTTTATGCTGTAGAAATAAAAGAAAGTTTGGAATTCATCGGCTTTACAGGCTTTTCTATTCCGGCATTTGAAGCCTTTTTTACTCCCTGCATTGAAATCGGTTGGCGGTTCAAAAAAGAAGTATGGGGCAATGGTTTTGCCACCGAAGCGGCTATCGCCTGTCTCCAATTTGGTTTCAAGCAACTGGAGTTTGATAAAATTGTTTCCTTTACTGCTGCAGTGAACAATAAATCTGAAAATGTGATGAAAAGGATCGGGATGCAAAACACGGGAGAATTTGATCACCCGGGAATTGATAAAAGCAGTTCCTTATGCAGGCATGTATTGTATGAAATAAAAAGAGCCGGCTTCTTACGGGAACCCGGCCCCTGATTGCTTACCCTGCTACCGGCTACAGAAATGTAGACGGTCGCAGGTATAGATAGATCAGATAAACTGAACTATTAAACAAGGGTTCCCATAGGGCACTTCACCTTTATTAGTTACTATGTTCACCCGATATAGAATAAGTCGCGGGTTTATGAAAAAAGGAAACAGGTTTTTATCAACTTATTTTTGTTTCTGTATTTTAACCGTCCATCCCTGTTTTTAACAGGTCCATATTTTCTTGGTGGACATAATATCCGATCATGTACCTTAGGAACATTTCCGCAAATGCATGATATGCCAGGGAACAATTTATTCGACTATATAAAGAGCAATTCCGTGGATAAACTGGAAGCAGCTCTTGAGCTTGCTCCTTCTTTGACTGAACTTGTTAATGAGCAGGGTGTTTCACTATTATTGATGGCCGCTTATTACAGGAATAAGGAAGCTATCTCCGTTATCAGGAAATTTAGGAAATATCTTTCTCCATGGGAAGCCGCCTGCCTCGGAGAAACGGAACAACTCAAAGGCTTATTGGAAAATGACCCTTCCTTACTTAACAGGCCTTCGCCTGATGGATTTTCATTATTGGGCTATGCCTGTTTTTTCAGCCAGTATAAAACGGCCACAATGTTGCTTGCAAAAGGAGCTGCCATCAATGAACCATCCTGGAATTCAATGAAAGTAACCCCTTTACATTCTGCGGCATCCTCTTCTGATTATCTTCTTTGTAAATTATTATTGGAAAATGGAGCTGCAATAAATGCGGTTCAGCAAGGGGGTTATACAGCCCTGCATGCTGCTGCACAAAACGGGCACACTGAATTAGCTAAACTGTTTCTTGAACAAGGCGCTGATAAAACAATGCTGACAGATAAAGGCCAGTCAGCTGTTATGCTTG
>JAFDYH010000069.1:0-1996 GCA_018267535.1 Bacteroidota bacterium | reverse complement strand
GAAGAAAAATCATATGAAGAAAGCATCACTTTTACTGTTTATTATTTTCATAATCATAGCCCCATTTACCCTTTATTCGCAAAGCAATCCTTCCGGGCAATTTATATTTTATAATGCCCGGATAGTTGATGTAATTAGCGGAACTATAAAAAAGGAAAAGGCGATCCTGATTGATGGCAATACAATAAAAGCAACCGGCGATTTCCAATCACTAAAAAAAGACGTTCCGGTTGCTCATCGAATTGATGTAAGGGATAAATACATCATACCCGGCCTATGGGATATGCATATCCACCTGGAAGGACAACATCTTATTGAAGACAACAAAGTTTTATTGCCATTATTTATTGCTTTCGGTATTACCACCGTACGCGACTGCGCCAGCGACCTGGGAGAAACGGTGTTGAAATGGAGAGACGAGATCAACAGGGGTGAATTATTTGGCCCGACTTTGTTTACTGCCGGATTGAAGCTCGAAGGCAAAAATTCAATATGGAAAGGTGATCTTGAAATTGCAGACGAAACAGAATTAAAACAGGCATTAGATAAACTGGATACCTGGCATCCGGACTTTATAAAAATTACAGAGAACACTTTACATGGCGACCTGTTTCTTAAAAGCATCCAAGCTGCGCATAAAAGAGGTTACCTCGTTTCAGGTCATGTACCTCTTGATCTTACAATAGAAGAAATGGCAGATGCCGGATATTCCAGCGTAGAACATTCCGGTTACCTCTTACGCTTAGGGTATAATGAAAAAGAAATTGTTCAGCAATTAAAAGATGGAAAGATAACCAATGTAGAAGCCAACAAGCTCTACCAGGCGCCCTTTGATCAAAAGAAAGCGGATAGCAATTATAAAATCCTCGGTGCAAAAGGATTGTATATCACACCTACTTTTATAGGAGGAAGACAGTTAGCTTTTCTTGACGTCAATAATCATTTAGAAGATAGCATGATGACAACCTACTTAACCAAAGCATACACGGATAATTATCAATGGCGGATTGACCGTATGAAAAATGAAACCCAGGAACAAAAGAAAGACAGAAAAGAAAAATACAAGCTGAACCTGTCACAGCTAACTCATTTCCATGATGCGGGTATAACCATTATGGCCGGAAGCGATGAAGCCGCATTAAATACATTTGTTTATCCGGGAGAATCTTTGATTGATGAATTACATATTTTCCAGGAGGCAGGTTTGAAACCAATTGATATCCTGCGATCGGCAACAATTAACGGAGCCCGGTTTTTAAAAAAAGAAAAAATAATGGGCTCGATAGATAAAGACAAGATAGCCGACCTCGTAATACTTGACGCTAATCCATTACAAAATATCGATGCTGTAAAAAGTATAGATGCAGTGTTTACAAAAGGAAAATATTTAAATAAGGCGGCATTAGACCAGATTTTAAGGGATGTAAAAGAAGCCAAAACAAAATTAGACAAATCA
This sequence comes from Bacteroidota bacterium, assembly GCA_018267535.1. Classification (GTDB taxonomy): domain Bacteria; phylum Bacteroidota; class Bacteroidia; order Chitinophagales; family Chitinophagaceae; genus JAFDYH01. The sequence goes on along the minus strand of JAFDYH010000069.1, from coordinate 540 downwards.
AGAGAAAGCAGATAGCTTCTTAGTCAAGCCTTTTATCTCTGATTTTTTGTATGCTTTTCAAGCGGAAGTTTTAACACACCAATATTACGTATCAGCTCTATTACCAATCGTTTTCTCAAAGCAAAAACAATACAATAGATACCAGTAAACAAAGGCAATGCGGGAACCACAATTTCTTCAATGTAAAAATTATATCGTGTGCCCCAAAAGTAATTATACAGTGTTTAACCAACAATTGAAGTCAGTATATCCAAAATAAAAACTTCTCCTATCTTTAAACACAAACTGACTTTAATGGATCATTCCACAGAGGCGGATCTGCAATGGCCCTTATGGAGAAAAATTGTTTTTCGTTTCTTTTTCATTTATATCACTCTTGTCATTTCTCCATGGACATGGCTGGATGCAATACCCGGCGTCTATTCTGTTACTCAATATTATTACCCGCTACTGGATTGGGCTGTACGCAAAGCCAATGCAAAATTCTTTCATATCCGGGAAGTGCTAATAGAACCCAACGGAAGTGGTGATACTTCCTGG
>JAFDYH010000068.1:24404-27270 GCA_018267535.1 Bacteroidota bacterium | reverse complement strand
AAAAACAGAATCATCGGCCAAGCCGGTTACCGGGCATATCAATGAAATTATAAAAGATAAAATCAGGATACTGGTTGCTGAAGATAATGGCATGAACCAGCAACTGATGAAGCACTTAATGAATAACTGGAAATTTGATTTTGATATCGTTAATAATGGGAAAGAAGCTCTTCAACGGCTCCAGTCGAACGAGTATGATGCAGTGCTGATGGATATACAAATGCCGGAAATGGATGGCTACACGGCGACCAAGGTGTTAAGAAATGAATTAAACTTAAGAGTTCCCGTTATTGCCATGACAGCCCACGCCATGGCAGGCGAAAGGGAGAAGTGCATTAGTTTTGGTATGAATGATTATATATCAAAACCGATTAATGAGGTAGAGCTTTATGATATCCTCCTGCATTACACCCATAAAAATTACCAGCCGGTTGATAAAACTTCTTCAGTTATTGACCTTGACTATTTAAATGAGTTATCAAAAGGGGATAAAAATTTTGAAACAGAAATGATCCGGCAATTTATTGTGCAGGTCCCTGACGAGATCAGGTCTCTCCAATCATCTATAAAAGAAAAAAGCTATGACGGAATCCGGTCAGCTGCGCACGGTCTTAAGTCTTCTGTTTCTTTTGTGGGTTTATCGCAGAAGTTGCATCCTGTACTGGAGCAAATTGAAAACCACGCATCTTTAGGTAATGGACTGAACGATATACAGCAAAACTTTGAACAGTTGCAAACCATCTGCAACCAGGCAATAGCAGAAGCCAAATTACTGCTGGTTTAAATGCCGATTCATCGATCCTTTCTTCCCCTTCAGCGATTATAACAGCGTAAGCCTTTTTAGCGCTACTACCTTGCGTTCAGAAATAGACCCTTTTCCTTATTCAGCGATTACCATGAGCCCTAATAAACAAATTTTCCAAACATCATCCCGTACAAGATGGATTGCCTTTTCCTGGGCCAGCCGGTTATTTATCTTCCTGCTGGTTTTAATGGTTCCGATTGTCTGGATTGCTTTGGCAAGATCAAATAAACCCGGACTTCCCCAATTAATTTCCTCTGATACGGTTTCCGGTAAAGAAATCAACCCCGTTCGGCCAAGACCGTTAACAAAAAAGGAAGGTAAAAAATATAAAGGCTTTAATGATTTCCTGAAAGCGAAACAAAAGAATGAAGAGTTAATCAGGAAAGAAAAAGCCATTCCTTTCAATCAGCGTATCCGTGCCGGTTTTTATACCGATGAAGACCCACAGGCTTATTACTCCCTTCAGAATTATATTGATAAAATGAATGTGGTGCTGCCGCAGTGGCTCTATCTTGATGAGAATGCGGATACGTTGGTATTTCATGTTGAAGAAGATGCTCTTTCACTGATGAAGCGCCATAATGTCAAGATACTTCCCATCATTAGCAATATAGATACGAGTAAACATAATGGTACATGGGACCCCGAGCTACTGGACAGGATACTAAGAAACCCGGCGAAAAAAAAGCGTTTGATAAATGATATTGTTCGGTACCTGCAGAAGTATAATATGCAAGGGATCAATGTCGACTTCGAAGAATTGAAAGAAACCACCGTGGAACCCATGCGCAACTTTCAGAAAGAGTTATATGATTCGCTGCACAAGAAAGGATATTTAGTTACACAGGACATCATGCCAAACGATGAAGACTTCGATCCGAAAATTTTAGCGCCTGTTAATGACTATCTTTTTTTAATGGCCTATGACCAGCATTATAGTACCAGTACACCGGGTGGTATAAGCGAGCAGCGCTGGATTGAAAAAGTGATGGATGAAGCAGCGTCGTCCATTCCGTCTGATAAAATTGTACTCTGTATTGCTGGCTATGGATATGACTGGCCGAAAAACCATGAAGCCTCTCCGGTTACTTATCAGCAGGCAATATCTACTGCCAAAATCAATAATGCGGAAATAGACTTTGATAATAATACTTATAACTGTAATTATGAGTATACAGATAACGGTATAAAACATGAAGTATATTTTGTTGATGCTGGTGGCAACTTCAATACAATTCGTTTTGCGGATGAATATGGTGCTGCAGGCGTTGCGTTATGGAGATTAGGTTCTGAAGATGATCGCATCTGGTCTTTCTATAACCGCGATCTGAGTAATAATGCTTTAAAGAAAGATCCTTTTGATTACTCAGTATTAAGCCAGGTAAAACTGGTTAATGAGAAGCCAGACTACTTTGGTGAAGGGGAAGTGCTGGATGTAGTAAGCGAACCGGGTAAGGGTGAAATCAGTTTGCAGGTAGATAGTGCTGAAAATATAATCAGCGAGCAGTTGTTTAAACAATTGCCGACAAAATTTGTGATCCGGCGCTTTGGAAAAGTGGATAACCAGGTGGTGTTGACATTTGATGACGGACCTGATCCGGAGTATACACCACAGATACTTGATATATTGGAAAAAGAAAAAGTACCTGCGGCATTTTTTGTAATTGGGATGAACGCTGAAGATCATTTGCCCCTGCTGAAAAGAATTTACCGCGAAGGTTTTGAGATCGGCAACCACTCTTTCACACATCCGAATATGGCCACGGTCAGCAGTAGCCGTGCAGAAACCGAAATGGAAACGACCAGGTTATTGATTGAAGCAAGTACCGGCAGAAGTACGGTGTTATTCCGTGCGCCTTATAATGCGGATGCAGAACCAACAACCCTCGTGGAATTAGAACCTGTTGCAAGGGGAAAAACCGATCACTATTATACCGTTGGTGAAAGTATCGATCCGGAAGACTGGGATACGCAGGATTCATCCTTTACGATGAATGCCGATACAATTTATAATCGGGTTGTATCGCAATATGAAAAAAACCCGGATAAAGGAATTATTCT
>JAFDYH010000068.1:3223-24329 GCA_018267535.1 Bacteroidota bacterium | reverse complement strand
CTGAATAAGGATGCCATTATGCCTCCTGTTCACGATGATATTGTCAACCTGAATAGCTGGGTTACCACATTTATATACTGGGCAGGTAAATTTTTATTCGGTGCTTTTTGGGTAGCAATAATACTCGGCTTTGCGCGGATCTTCTTATTGGGAACAATGGCGGTTATGCAATATTTCCGTTCCCGAAAGAAGGTTATTGTTCCGGGCACGGCCCGGCATTCTGTAAGTATTATTGTTCCGGCATACAATGAAGAAGTGAACGCAGTAAAAACAGTAAAAAACCTTTTACTGCAGGATTGCCCGGGTATTGAAATTATTTTTGTAGACGATGGTTCAAAGGATAACACTTACAAAGTGGTTGCCGGAGCGTTTGCACAAAATGATAAAGTGCATGTAATAACAAAACCAAACGGAGGCAAGGCTTCAGCACTAAATCTTGGCATCAGTTATGCAAAAAGCGAATTTGTTGTATGTATTGATGCGGATACACAATTAATGCCGGATGCAGTAAGCCAGATGATGAAATATTTTTCAACAGATGATATCGGTGCCGTGGCTGGAAATGTGAAAGTGGGGAATAATAAAAACCTGCTGACCCAATGGCAAAGTATAGAATATACGACTGCTCAAAATTTTGACCGGCGGGCTTTTGATTTAATTAATGCAATTACGGTTGTTCCCGGTGCTATCGGTGCTTTCAGGAAAGAAGCAATTGAAAAAGCAGGAGGGTTTGCAATAGATACGCTGGCCGAAGATTGTGATTTAACCATACGTATTTTAAGAAACGGTTATGTGGTGCGCAATTGCACAGAGGCAATTGCTGTAACAGAAGCACCTGAAACATTAGGCCAGTTTATGAAACAGCGTTTCAGGTGGAGCTATGGCGTTATGCAAAGCTTTTGGAAAAACAGGGATGCCTGTTTTAATCCTCGTTATAAAGGATTAGGGATGGTTGCATTACCCAATATCCTGTTGTTCCAGGTTATTATGCCATTGTTTGGCCCTTTTGCCGACCTTATGTTTTTTATTGGGCTGTTTGTAAATCGTAATAGCCCGGAGAGCAGTCACAAAATCCTGCTTTTTTATATTCTCTTTTTACTGGTAGATGTTGCGGTGTCTGTTATTGCATTTGCTTTTGAAAAAGAAAAAATTTATAAACTGGTTTGGTTGATACCACAACGATTTGTATATCGCCAATTAATGTATGTGGTATTGTTCAGGTCTATTCGAAAAGCAATTAAAGGAGAAGGGCAGGGTTGGGGAATATTAAAGAGAACTGGCAATGTGGTAGCGGTGGAAAAACCTTTACAGGCCGGGCGACAAATTTCAACGACAAATACTACGGATTCACCGATTCTTTCCGGTAAGAGCTAAGAGCATGTTTAGATTTACATCCTCGAAACATTAATAAACAAAAACGATCGTTTAACCATGAAGAAATTATTAATCGCACTGATAGCCCTGTTCGGCATAAGTGCTGCTTCATTCGCCCAGACAGCTACGACTCCAAAAGACACAAAGGCGAAAGTAGCTGCGAAAAAAGAAACAGCTAAAACAGCAACAACTGCAGCAAAGACAGATGCTGCTAAAACAGCGACAGCTGCAAAAACAACCGCAACAGGTACTCCGGCAAAGAAAGATGGGACACCGGATTTGCGTTACAAAGTAAATAAGGAGGCCGCTAAAGCAAAAGAAACAACTCATGTGAAGAAGGACGGTACTCCTGACAAGCGATTCAAAGAAAATAAAGCTAAAAAGCAATAAACGACTTGGTTTCGTATGGTTAAGGGTGAGCCCTGCTATTCATAGCGGGGCATTTTTTTGTTATTAACTATAAGATTTAGATAATAGGCAATCGTATCAATTATTTAACTGGCATGAATGGGATAAGAGGGTACTATTGCCGTGCTGACCATAGTTTAAAACGTACAGCTACTAAATATTCAGCCAGTAATTCATCTTAAATACCAAAGCACGGTTTTTGTTTTTAAAGAAAGGATCGGTGAAATAATTATCCGTATAGACAACGAATAAATCACTCATCGGCTTATATCGCCATTGAAAACGGCTGTTAATATTGAAGTTGTTTCGCTGTGTATTATACTGAAGAAATGTTGTCCAGAATATTTTAGTAGAGAAATTGATTTCCAAACGGGAAGCAAGAAGAAACAACTCATTATTACCATACGGTTCGGGAAAATTGAGCTTATGATATTCTGCCTGTAAGCTGATTGCCATATGCGGCTGGCTACGGTATTTTATGCTTGCCCTTACCTGGCGATTGGTGCCATTATAAAAAGAGCCGCCTCCTGCACTGACGGTATAGCTGAATGGCTTTCTTAAATCAGAATCGTATTCTACACTGGCAGTTGTATAGCGATAGCGATCAACGGGCAAAGGAGTTTTATCTGTAAAAGATATAGGATACAATAATTGAACCCTTTCAGAACTGGCATTAACCAGTATCATTGCCGTATTCTTCATCATGTTGTAATAAGTAAGCTCATAGTTTTCTTCGTTAAAACTATTATTTGGATTGAGTACATAATAACGGCTTAATTCAACCATATGCTGGTTAAAGATTCCTTTCCGGGGAAAAATTTTGTATCCCAGCTCTGTAAACATGTGTTTGAAACCCACACGGATACTCGTATCGCGCAGCGCATCATAGTTTTCAATGCGTTCTATAAAACCCATATCGGTATAATAATTCGTACCCACCTCCGCTACTTCCACGATTCCGCTTAATGCCCTTCCGGAATAATTTACACCCAGGTCTACATAGTTATTGTCTTTTGTAATACCCGGTTTGAATGAATGATTGTAATAACTCCATCCGCCCCAGGTTCCCTTTGCATTGCTGTAGTCATAAGCTATACCGGCGTTGCGTCCGTACAGGCTTAACGGATCTTTTTGTTTTTGGTCATCCGATAAAAATCCCTGCCGGTTCAGAAAATATCCCTTTATGACAGATCTTTTAAAAATGCTTTGGTTGACAGATACCGCTGAATAATTTTGTGCAGCATATTCATTCTTTTTGCCTGTTTGAATATTCATAATGCCAATCCTTGTCCGCTTTGCTACATTGCCACTTAACCGGGCGCCGAAGAGTATGGGAATTTTATTACCATCGTTATCCAGTCCTATCCGCCTGGAATAGAAGGGGCGAATAGGTTCAATGCCATACTGGGAAAACAGATCAGCATTTTCGAGAAAAAAAGTGCGTCGCTCGGGAAAAAATATACTGTATCGCGTAAGGTTGGTTACCTGCTGGTCTACTTCTATTTGCGAAAAATCCGGGTTAACGGTAAGGTCAAGGTTTAGCGCGGAGGATAAACCGATTTTTGCATCAAACCCCGCATTCCCTGTTACTTTGGTACTTTCATTATTTTCTTTATCGCCACTAACTCCACCCGTTATATAAGGGATGATGGCAATATTCGCTCCTGCTTTTGGCGGTGCGGCGTCCCAGGTAAGCAGGCCTGTATATCCTAAATCATAAGAACGGAAATTGCGCGGCACTTTCGCCCACGTGGAGTACTCGTTTGTTTCTGCATCGATGCGTAAAAAATTTATTCCCCATGCAGTCTTGCCCGGAGAATACCGCAATGTTTTAAATGGAATAGCGATTTCGGCAGTCCACCGGTCAGGATATAACCGGGTGGCAGAAATCCATTTATTGTCCCAGCTGAAGTTAAGCCCATTATCTGAACCACTATTTGCAGAAAGAATGTCGTCGGATTGCACATTATATGCATTCAGTACAAAAAAGAAACCATTTGTTTTTTGGTTCACCGGATCAATGATAATTGCAATGCCGTCATTTGAATCATGACCAATATCTCTTTTCAGGCTTTGGATAATAGGTTTGCTGGTACCATACGCGGTAAAAGCAAAATACAGGTAGGCATCATCGTAAGTAACTTTAACTTCTGTTTGCCTTTGCGGATCGCCTTCATCATTGGGAAATTTTTTATAAAAATGACTGCTTACGGGTACTTCTTTCCAGGCTTCATCTTCTACCTCCCCATCAATTTTTATCGTACCCGCTGTTTTTTTGATATTTAACTGAAAGGCCGGCGCAGACCCGGCTGTTCCCTGCGCTGCAGTATTATTTTGAAAAACTAATAGTAAACACGTAGGTAAAAAGAAAAGTAATGTGAACAGTTTCATGCGGTCGAGTTGGCTTGATGCTTATCAAACAGCGACAAAATACTGTAAAAAATATGCAGCGGCCTGTTAAAACCGTATTATTAGCAATAAAATTTGATGAGAGGCAATAGGATCATTTAATATTTTCTTTTTGGTATTTGTTTTTACCGGTGAATAATTGCAGTTTTACAGCTAGTGCGTATGCCAGGTATTCCCGATAAACCTAACAGACAACTATGCCCGCTGCATTTTCAGAGATTAAGGATGCTGTACTCGATAGATTGAAAGGCTTAGATGATCATCTTACTTACCACAATGTAAATCATACACTGGATGTATTGGCGCAATCTATACGGATTGCCGGGGCCGAGAAATTGAATTCCGACGAAGATGTTTTTCTTTTAAAAGTTGCTGCACTATATCATGATACCGGGTTTTTAAAAACTTACCGGGGCCATGAAAAAATGAGCTGTGAAATTTTCTTAGAGGACGCTGACAGGTTTGGGTTTTCGCAAAGTCAAAAAGAACTGGTGCAGGGAATGATCACGGCTACACAGGTTCCTCAAAAACCGGTGGGCATTTTACAAGAGATAATTTGCGATGCGGACCTTGATTATCTTGCCCGTGAAGATTTTTACCAGAGCAGTGATAATCTCCGGAAAGAATTTCTGCACTATCATATTGTGGAGGATAATGATCAATGGGAGGACCTGCAATTAAAATTTTTTGAGAATCATCGTTATCATACAAGCACTTCAAAAAAACAACGTGAACCGGCCAGGCAAAAGCATTTCGCAGAATTGCTGGCTCACCCTTAGCGCCGGGCAGATGCGTTTTTCATCTCGATAGTTATCCTGTCCTGTTCCCTCAGCCTTCTGCAAAGTGTCCGCATAATGCCTTTCAGGATATCTGAATTAGTTGCCACTACATCATAAAAATGTTCCTGTTCTATTTTCAATAATATACAATCACTGAGTGTGGTTGCACTGGCCGATCTTGCTTCTGAATCTAACAGGGATAATTCCCCGAAAATTTCATTTTCAGATAAAACGGCCAATTGGTGTTGCTGGTCATGAATAGAGATACTGCCTTTGTGAATGAAATACATACAATGGCCGACATCGTTTTTATTGAATATTGTGATGCCTTTATCAAAATAACTTTCCTGGCAAATGGATGCGATTTCAACGAGGTCAGCCTCTCTGCAGTTACTGAATATATCCGAATTCTTCAGCAATAATACCTTTTCAATTAGCAGCATTGTTCCTCAATTTAACTCTTTAAGTATATGATCCCTGGTTTCCCGAAACAGCAGATTATTATTTTCCGAATCAGGTTGGTTTTTCAAATGTAAGAGTACTTCCGATATATTATTCTTCCAGCTTCCATAAATGCAGATTGACTTACTCCACGGTTGAAATAGTAATTCTTTTTTAAATACAATTTCTTTTACTACAAGCGGGACATCCTGGCGGCTGACCGATTTTAGTTTATGGGTAGGGTCAAGCAGGAAATCAAACAAATGATTGACGTCACGCATTATGCGCTTTGGCAACGCCATTTCAAGCACTTCCATTGCATTTATCATACGGGATTGCTGCCCGGTATCAATCAATTCAAGGGTCCTGTTTACTTCATTACGGTTGTAAAGAATAGCGCATAGCTTCAGGGCAATGCCCAAATCACTGCTTATTTCACTTTCCACGGATTTTTTCATCAGGCTATAATCTTTCGTTTCCGGCAGCGCATGAAAGTATTTTATTTTTTCGAGGCTCGCAGCCAGATGTTTGTCAAGTACGTCGTGAAGTTTTTCGGTTTCTTCCTTTGTGTCTGCGCTGAAGCCCTTTGCCCACAGGGCATGAACCAGTTTTATCTTTTCAGGAATTGGCTCTTCCAGTTTTGAAAGCAGGTAAGCGGTAGAGTTAGGTCCTTTTATTTTAGCGGCTATTTTTACATAAAGGTCTTCATGCCCGGAGGTTTTTTCAATATGACCGGTATTGTCTGTAAAAAAATCATCTCCGTATTGAATAAAGCCCTGCATGGCGATATAGCGTTCAATCGGATGGTCAAACAGTTCAGTTATATCCGGTACAAGCTCTTTTAACTTCAGTTTGCAAACAGTAATGATGGCATTTCTTTTTACAATAAGATCTCCATCGTTTAGCAGTTGCCGCAAACCGTTAGTAAACCGGGTATTTTTTAACTCCCCGATTATTTCTATCGCGATCAGTTTATCTTTCGTTTCTGCAGAATTGATTAATTGGTTTAATTCATTACCCGCAGTTAACAAATATGTAAATTCAGGTTGGTTCAGCAATGCGGTAATAAGCGTTTTCTTCATCTCTCCTTCATAGCTATGAAGACTCGCAGACGCTTTCGTAAGAAACCTGTCGTCATAACTGCATAAAAGGGAGAGTATTTTTTGTTTCACATCCGCATCTGTTTCTTTATCCATTGTTTCCTGCAGTATCTGCGGGTTCAGCCATTTTAATGCATCCATACGGTCCAGGACAAAACTTCTGACATCCGGGAAAGGGCTCTGCAACTGTTCTTTTAATAAAGTTTCGAAGGATGGATGTGACGCATTTTCAAGAAGGTTCAATGCGAAGATGATTTCATTCTCTTTGCCTGACCGAATTTTATTTATAAGAATATCAGCGGTTTGCTGGTCGTGTATATGGACGTCTTCACTGCTGAACAATCCTTTGCGGATTGAACTGTGGAGTGTTTTAAGGTAGGCGCTGCGGATAAAATAAATGATTATACCCCAGAGAATAAGATTTAGAACAATTATTTTAAAAGTGAGGGGTATGGTTAATTGTATTCCTGTTTTATAGAAAATGATAAGCGACAGGCCAACAATAATCAGTGATGGTGCCAGCATATAGCCTTTCGAAATAATGTGGCCTTTCAGCCGTAGGGATTCTTTTAATGGCTGAAAAAGAATAAAAAAAACAGGTTCTTGAATAGTAGAGCGAAGCACTTCGGTAATCAGGGCCATTAGCCCGAACACATAAACATATTGCTCTGTTTGATGAATGCCAAGCAGGAAAACGAGGCAAAAAGCGATAAGGGTAATTGGTGTGATAAATAAACAGGTAATAATCCCCAGTCGTTCTATAGCCCGGCTGGTCAGAATCAGTTTCATGGCAAGGGCAATCAAGCGGCCTAAGCCCAGCAGGATGGATACAAAGGCAGCCAGAGACTGAACTGTATCATATTTTAATTTTACCTGCGACAGGAAGGTGAAATCAATAAGATTAAAAACATTATAACTGATCAGCGATAAAAGCGATATGGTAAGTATGAGCGGGTTTTCAAAAAAAAAGGTGAAGTGGTTTCTTTCTTTCAACGATGTATCGATATGGTGATCATGAACGTGGGAATGATCTACAATCCTTTCCCAGTTTCTTTTATGGATTACACGGTTGAGCAATACCAGTCCTACAATCAACGATGCAAAAGCAAGCCAGATAAGGTTATTGGTGCCAATCAAAGGCATCAGTAAGGAGGCGCTGAGGTACCCGATCAGTTTGGCAGGAATATCGCCTGAGCCTACTATCGAAAACACCCTTTTGCTTTCACGCACATTAAACAGGAGTGAAACCAGGCCCCAGAAGGCATAGCCGGAGATCATATAAAAAATAACGCTCCAGACAAAAAGAAGAAAGGTGAAAACATGTTCATTGATAAACCGTAAACCTACCCAAAGCAAAACGATAATTAAGGCGGAAAAGGTAATGATGTGCTTCAGCAGAACAAGCGGAGGATATTTATGTTCCAGTTTCTGGTAAAATACATTAACGAGTATAAGGCATATAGCTACGGTAAGATAGCCATAGGGCAATTGGGTGATGGAATACTCATGAATGAAAAATGCAAACGCGATGATATTAATGAAAGAAGTAGATATACCTATGAAAAACTGGACAGGGAGAAGGTCAAATACATACCTCGATTCGGTTTGCCTGATATTGAGAATACTGAGTAACTTTTGTCGCACCACCGCCTAAATATACAAAAAACTCGAACAGGCTTTCTTTTGCTATTAGCCAAAGGATGTTCCCTGCCGCTTTTTACTTTTATACCATAGCTATGGTTTAATTATTTTTTATTACTTTTACGACGAGGACTAACTGTTGTAGTGAGAAAGCAATCTGTCCCCCTACTTATACTACCTCTGATTGTTGCTTTTTTCGTAAAATTTGATCCCTTTTAAATACGGGCATTATTCATTAATGCATTCTTTTTTGTAGTCCATCACCCTATTGTAGTTGCTATTTCACGACTAACCGACTGAACGACCCATAGACTTTAAGTTGTAAAATCATCGTCATGAGCCCAAAAGCCACCTCTATCCGCCTGTTCAAAGGAATTGTTGTATTTTTTATTTTATCCTTTCTACCCATACTTTCTTTTTCGCAGCAGTTGAAAATTTCTGATTTTGCGCTTTTTGGAGGCAATGGCGCCTGCCCTACCGGACCTGGTCAAACTCCCTGTAATTCGCCGGGCTGTTCTGTACAAATCGGCCCTTCATCCTATATTAACGGAGGCGGTGCTGTGGGCAGTTACAGGCTTGTAAAAACAACAGGGGCCGTAAATTTTGCTGGTAATATATATAGCGGAGGTACCATTATCCTGGCGAATAATAATACTGTAAATGGCATAATCACATCCGCAAACTCGCAAAGCCTGGGCGGAACAATCTTTTCTTCAGGTACGAGTTCTATTCTCAAAGGAAATATAGATGTAAACGGAAACCTGGTTGTGGGAACCAACGGGAGCCAGGTTACGGGAAAAGTTACTCATCCTTCCGGTACAACATATACAGGGCCTGCTATTGGTGCGAATAATATTACGGGTACACCTTCGCTGCCGATTTTGCCAGCTATGCCATCAATAACAACTTTTAGTGCAGGAACTACTGCTATTTCAGGAACTAAAACGATCAAACCTGGTTCCTACGGAGCAGTATCTGTCGGCGCAAATAAAACATTAACATTAAGTGGCCCCGGAACTTACTATTTAAAATCACTTACCACATCGGGGCCTAATAGCAATATCGTTTTTGATTTTCTGAACAAGGCAACCGGAAATTTTATCATTTATGTAGTTGATGATATAGTTATAAATAAGACTACCTCAAGTATGATTAATGGGGGAAGCGCAGCCCGCATATTCACCGAAGTTCATGGCAGCGGTTCTACTGACCAGGATGATAAAACCGCCAGCTTTAATATATCAAATGGTTCAAATGGAAACGGGAATTCAAGTATTTGGCTGGGTACTGTTTGGGCTCCATATGCAGCTATAAAAGCCGGCTCACCAACAGGACCATCATCTGTTATTACCGGGGCGCTTTGGAGCGGTACCCAGGTGAATATCCAGGGAGGTGTAACTATAAACTATGTACCTTTTATATCTTGCAATACCCCTGTTGCAAATGCGGGCACGGATACACAGATTGACTGCTCAACAAATACCGTGAAACTGAATGGATCCGCATCTACTGCCGGGCTCACCTATCAATGGACTACGGCAGACGGCAGGATTGATATGGATGCAAATACAGTAACTCCAACCGTATCAAAAGCGGGTACTTACACGTTAACTGTTACTGATCCTAATGGAGGTTGTTCTGCAACGGCTAGTGTCAAAGTCAGCTATACCTGTATCCTTCCTTTCTATCCACCACCACCCGGTGGCAAAATCAGTAACAATCTTATCGGATCAGAGTTAAATTCTCTTGCGGAAAATTTTGGCAATGTATTGGATCCTGCAATTACTGTTTTCAAAATAGCCGGCAACAGCGTATGGGTAGAGATAATATCCTTGCAGGGGCAGAAGCCGGCACTTGCATCTCTTCTGATTAATCAATATGGGCTATCACCGGATACAATCAATAATGGGCCCAATAGCCTGATCATAACCGGTAAAATACCCATTGCAAATCTTAAAAGCCTTAATTCGCTTACTCAATATATCGACTATGTGCGTCCGTTATATCCGGCAATAGGTATGCTCGGTCTCGTTACCACGCAAGGCGACCTTGCCATGCGTTCTGATTTTTTAAGAAATGGTTATGGATTGAACGGGGATAGTACAAAGGTGGGAGTACTTTCTGATAGCTATAACACGAAGCCAGGCAATCCCGCGCAAACGGATATAGACAATGGAGACCTGCCCGGAAGCGAAAACCCTGTGGAATTGGTGCAGGAATATCCTTTTGGACAAGCCAATGACGAGGGAAGAGCGATGTTGCAGATTGTACATGATATAGCCCCCAAAGCTAAACTGGCATTCCGTACAGGATTTATCAGTGCTTCAAACCTGGCTACGGGAATTCATGATCTTGCCAATAGAAACTGTGATGTAATTGTAGATGATATAACATTTATAACAGAGCCTTTCCTAAAAGACGGTGTAGTAGCAAAAGCAGTGAATGATGTTAGCAGCCAGGGGGTAGCTTATTTTACAGCTGCAGGAAACTTTGCAAATAAATCTTACCAGGGTACATTTAGTCCCGTAACCACTCCGGGTCCTAACGGTGTCGCCCATAATTTCGGGGGCGGGGATTCACTGCAAAAAATAACCTTAAACCTCGACCCGGGACAAACTACCGGTGTTTTCACTATTGTGTTACAATGGGTAGATGATATTTACTCCCTACAGGAATCGACAACCGGTACAAGAAATGACCTCGATCTTTTCCTTGCAGATGATAATGGAAATATTCTTTTTGGATTTAACCGAAATAATGGGTTCAATACAAATAATATCGGTGGCGATCCTATCGAGGTACTACCATTTACTATTACGGCAAATACTACAACGAATATTTTGATAAGAAGAGCGGCAGGAACAGATAATGTAACTTTTAAGTATATCATTTTCCGCGGCAATGCAGTTATCAATCAGTTTAATACAGGTAGTTCAACGATTGTTGGGCAGGCAAATGCTGCAGGTGCTATCACTATAGGGGCGGTACGCTACTCAAACACACCTGTTTTTGGTAACCCGCTGGCTATAGAAAGTTTTTCCTCTTATGGTGGCACTATCGTTAATGGAGAAAACCGTAACAAACCAGACTTTACTGCACCTGATGGTGTAAGTACATCTGTGAATTTTGGTTCAGGCACAGTCTCTGATCCCCGGTTCTTTGGTACATCGGCTGCCGCTCCACATGCCGCTGCAGTAGCAGCATTATTGAAACAGGCCAGGAAAAGATATTATAATGGACAAAGCATAAGCACGCCTGATCTTCGGTCTTTATTAAAGAGTACGGCGATATTAATGAATTCTTCCGGTCCTGATCTAATCAGTGGCAGCGGATTTATAAATGCCAAATCTGCAATTCAAACATTTGCATCTGCAACACCTGCACTTATACAAGCAGTAGTTCCCGATAATGTAACACCAGGCAGTGCTGCATTTACGGTTACTATAAAAGGAAATTATCTTAGCAGTAATACAGTGGTTCGTTTACGCGGAAATGATTTGACAACCACATTTGTTAATGACAGTACGGTTACGGCTACTGTTCCACCTTTTACGGGTAACCCCCCTATACAAGCGTATACGCCTCCGCAGACAGCAGCAAACGATGGTGGAATTTCTAACTCTATTACATTTTTTGACATCGTGAAGAAAAAAATAAATATTAAAGCGGATGATAAAACAAAAAAATACGGCGAGAAACTGCCGGATTTCACCTCAACTATAACAGTAGATGGCAAATCGCTTGCAGATGCAAACCTGACGTTGGCACAATTGGGAATTGACAAACCCGGAGATATCTTATACAGGACTACAGCTACCACGACAAGCAATGTAAATAACTATCTTATTCAGCCACGCACAAGAACATTTGACCCTGCTAATCCCGTTGACGCCGGATTACTTGAATTGTACACTTATGATTCAACAGCAGGTACATTAAATGTAACGCCAATGCCTCTTGTAATTACTCCCAGGGATATGACCCTTAATTATGGAGATAAGGCTACAGGTATTGATTTTAATTATACATATGATAATAGCAATATTAATGCAGCTGAACAGGCAGACTTCCTGAATGCATTAAAGTCTTCATATACAGGAGCAATAAACAACACCGCCTTTGCTTTCATAGATGATCAGATTAATATTGGAGGCCGCTTGCTGTCAGCAGCAGATTTGTCCGGTATGGGTGTTTTGACCAGTAGTAAAGCGGTAGCAAATAGTAAGGCCGTTGCAAACAGTAAGGCTGTTGCGAATGGTACGATAACCGAAACAACATTGCTTGAAGAAATATCACCGGTATCTATTTACAATTACCAGGTAAATTCCGCCAATGTCAGCATTGTGAACAGTAAAGCAGTAGCGAATAGTAAAGCGGTTGCCAATGGAACCGCGTTTGTAAATAGTAAAGCGGTTGCCAATAATACGCCAATAGTAAATAGTACAACGGTCAATGATAATAGCAATAGTAATGTAATTGTTATTATGGACCAGGCAGACTTTGATGCTGATCCCAACGTCGTGCAGCTATCACCGTTAGCGCCAATTAACCTGATTACCGGCATTACTCCGGGGTTACATTATATTGTTCCGGCAGCTTTCCTTTCAGCGAATTTCCAGATTACATATGGGTTAGGTAAACTGACTTACAATACAATCCCTTTAACGCTGAAAGCAAATAATGTGACGATAAAATACGGCGATCCGTTAACCGCTTTATCATCCACAGTTAAAACATATCAATACTCTGATGACTCGGCTTCTACTTTCAGTACACCATTTACCTATACGCTGAAAAATAGTTCCGGCCAGGTTATAAGTAATACAAACGTTCCTGCAGGTACTTACACCATCATTCCTGCAGCGCAGTTAAAGACTCCGTCAAACTATTCTCTGGTTACTGACAATGGCACGCTAACCGTAACCACGCTTCCTTTGACAGTAAAAGCGGACGATAAAGTAATTAACAGGGGAGATGCATTGCCAACATTTACGGCAACCTATACGGGTTTTATAAATAACGACCAGAGTACAATATACTCAGGGCCTGTATTTACTTTAAGTCCAAGCTGTACCGGTTCTCCGGGATTGTATACCATTACACCTTCAAAACTGGTTCTGAAACCGGCAGGTGGTTATACAATTACTTACCAAACCGGCACACTGTATATTAATCCGAAAGGATCAGGGGCCTATAAAGTGGTTCCAAAACTGGTATGTGTTGAAAAACTGTCCAGTCCTGTAAGCGGATTGGGCTACCTGGCTCACTTCTCTTACACCAATTCAAACAGTACTGCTGTTTATGTTCCGAGAGGAACAGACAATTTGCTCGCTGCAACAGGTGCAACGCCCGGCGGATTGCAGCCACAATTGTTTAATAAAGGGACAGGAAACTTCGATATTTATTTTGATGGCAATAAGATTACCTGGACATTAAAAACATATGATGGCAGCCAGAAAGTAAGCCTTTCAGTTGATGCCAGTTCAACTTCTGCACAATGCACCAGTCATTACACAACAGGTACAGTCAACAGCCGGCAGGCCGGCGATGTACCAGGAATCGGTGATAATACAGTAAGTACTGTGCCAATAAACCCAGTGACTAAATTCGGAGTATTCCCGAACCCGGTAACGGATAAAGTGACTTTAAGTTTCGAAGATGTTAATATACAGGAGAAGGATATTAAGTTGTATGATTTGCCCGGCAGGTTGCAGCATCTTAAACGCTTCAGTAAAATGGGTGCTAATACGGCGACACTTGATCTCAGTAATCTTGTTTCTGGAGTTTATATACTGAGTGTGAGAATAAACAATGAAAACAAAACTACAGTATTGATTAAACTTTAAGTATTAAAGAATAAATTTATGTTTTAAACCGGAATTATTATTTAATAAAGAGTATAGCTATATCCGTTGTTTAAAGCAAAGCGGCTTATGAAGGTGAGGTTTGTTTTATTGTATCTATCCTTATTTGCATACATGCTATGCAAGGGTCAATCTGTTTCTGTCGACAGCCTGAAGTCCATGCTTGCAAGATCCAAAGAAGATACGGCAAAGGTGAAACTGTTATTGCGTATCGGGATGATTTATCGAAGTACCGATCCTCAACTTGCGTTACCCTATACAGAACAGGCCCGGGAATTGTCCTCCAGATTGGGATATGATGATGGTCTTGCACTTGCATATAAATACACAGGACTTGCTTACTACGACCAGGGCAAGTTTATTGATGCGATGGAGAATTATAATCATTCACTTGCGGTATTTGAACAAATGAATAACAAGATAGGTGTTTCAAATATCCAGAATAATATCGGGGTGATTTATAAGGAGCAGGGGCTTGATGATAATGCACAGAGATTCTTTTTTAATTCTTTGCAAAATGCGGAAGAGGCGGGTGATGTATTGCGCATTACAACTGCACTGAATAATATCGGCAGTGTGTATGATCACAAAGATGCAACCCGCGATAAAGCCCGTGATTATTATAAGAGGGCTCTTCCGGGGAGTAAACAATTAGGGGATAATGACCTGATTGGTGCAACGCTTGGGAATATCGGAGAAACTTACCTTAAAAAAAATAGCAACAATAAAGACTCATTGCTAATCTTTGGCGATTCTGCCCTTTACTACTTTCAACAACAAAAAAAGGCTTATGAATCTACGGCCGATATTTCTTATGCCTTATACAACATTGGCAGGGCGTATATAAAACAGGGAAAATTTGAAAATGCTCTTCGATCTCTTCAACAGGCATATGATTCCGCCACAGCAATGAATTCGACTTTATACCTTACACAGGCACTCGAAGGCTTGGGCAATGCTTATGACGGGCTTGGCAATTATAGTAAGGCACTTGAGTCCCGTAAAAAAGCAGAAAAGCTTGCCAGGGATATTCATTCCTTATATGATTTAAAAGATATTTATAATGGCCTCGCATTTGACTATGCCAGGCTTTCTGATTTTGGAAATGCTTATAAATACCAGAGCCTTTTAATCAATTTGAAAGATTCAATTTACAATAGAGAAGCAGATCTGAAACTGGCTAGTCACGAGTTTGATTTCGAAATACAGAAAAAACAAGGGCTTATCGATTTGCAGAATGTCAGTATCGAAAGGCAAAAGCTGGCCCGTAACGCGTTCATAGCAGGCTTTGCCCTTATCCTTATAATTGCGGTTATACTATACCGTAACTACCGGAATAAACTAAAAATTAACCGCCTACTGGATATTCAGAAAGCACAAATTGAAACGTTGTTATCAAATATATTACCAACAGAAGTTTCGAGGGAACTGCAGGCAACCGGAGAGGCCACACCCCGTTTTTATGAAAGCGTTTCGGTCTTGTTTACAGATTTTAAAGGGTTTACCACAATTGCGGATTCTCTGTCGCCCCAGGAGGTAGTGGCAGAGCTAAGTGAAATTTTTACCACGTTTGATAACATCATGGAAAAGCATGGCCTGGAAAAAATAAAGACAATTGGAGATGCTTACATGGTGGCGGGCGGCATACCTGTAGAGACGCATGATCACCCGGTAAAAATGATAAAGGCGGCTATGGAACTGGTACATTATATGCGCCATAATAACCTGCAGCGCAAAATGAAAGGCAATCAAACCTGGGAAATGCGGGTAGGTATTCATACCGGTCCCATTGTGGCCGGCGTGGTTGGCAGAAAAAAATATGCTTATGATATTTGGGGAAGTACGGTCAATATCGCCAGTCGTATGGAAAGCAATGGAGAGCCCGGGCAAATCAATATCTCAGCGGCCACTTATAACCTGGTGAAGCATCAGTTTGAATGTGAATACAGGGGAAAAGTATACGCGAAAAATGTAGGTGATATTGATATGTATTTTGTAAAAGAAACCTGGGTGAAGCCAACCAGCATTACTGCTGAAAATGCATCTATAACAATTCCCCATTGAATACAGGGCTCCGATGTCACTTCTTCATCATCAGTCTTCTTTCAGGATATCCGGCCTTCTTTTTTTTGTTCTTATTATAGATTGTTCGTGCCGCCATTCTTCAATCTTTTTATGATCTCCGCCTTTTAATACGGATGGAATCTTCCATCCTCTGAAATCTTCCGGCCTTGTATATACAGGCGGCGCCAAAAGATTATCCTGGAAAGAATCAAACAAAGCGGAAGTTTCATCGTTTAACACGCCCGGTAATAAACGGCCAATCGTATCTACTAATACTGCTGCTGCTAATTCCCCACCGCTTAAAACATAATCACCAATAGAAATTTCCTTTGTTACAAAATGTTCCCTTATTCGTTCATCAATGCCTTTATAATGCCCGCAGATAAGTAATAGATTTTCTTTTAGTGAAAATGTATTGGCTGTTTTCTGATTTAATGTTTCTCCGTCAGGGGTGAGGTAGACTATTTCATCATATTTTCTTTGAGCAGCTAATTCTTCTATTGCTTTAGCGAGTGGCTCACACATTATCACCATGCCTGCTCCTCCGCCATACTGATAATCGTCTACCTGTCCATATTCGTTAACGGCCCATTTTCTTAACTGGTGCACTTTTACTTCCAATAGTCCTTTTTCCTGTGCCCGCTTCATGATCGAATGCTGAAAAGGGCTTTCTAATAACTCAGGGAGAACAGAAAGGATATCTATACGCATCCGGCAAAGATAAAAGATCGCTGCTTAGTGAATTGTGGCCGGTAAATGGCAGGAAACAATACCTGCAGCTTTTATTTTGTGGTTGTGCTGCCCATCTGGATACCCATTTTTTCATACACGATATCATTAGGCTCCCAGAGTTCCAATTTGTTTCCTTCAATATCGAGGATATGGACAAATTTGCTGTAGTCGTAAGTTTCTATCGTGTCTGTAATGGTAACCCCATTCTTTTTTAATTCATCTACAAGCACCGTTAGGTTATCAACCCTGTAGTTAATCATAAAATCCTTTGTGGAAGGCTCAAAGTATTTTGTTTTTTCTGAAAAGGGGCTCCATTGTGTAAATCCCTTTTTTGTGGTATCCACACCTTGCCGCCATTCAAAAACAGCTCCATATTGATTTGTATTCAGGCCAAGGTTTGCCTGGTACCATTCTCTTACTTTCTTAGGATCCTTGCATTTGAAAAAAATGCCTCCTAAACCTGTTACTTTTTTAATTTTTTCCGGCGCCATGTTTTGTGACACCGGTGACAATATTGTTTTAACTGCAAAACCACAAAGGAAGGATGTTGCTGTAACAAGGATTAAAAGAGTTGATTTTTTCATTTTGACTAGATGTTTATCAGCTTGATTTTTGAAACCTGTGTGCACCTGCCCTGATTTAAATGTATGACACTAACTTATCATTACAAAGAACAACACTAAAGCGGATAAAAATTGCGTGTACAGGATTTGCTCCAGGTATTCGGACAGGTAAGCGTTTTGCAAAAAACAGACACAAATTTCCCGTTCATATAATTTCTTTTCCTGCGTTCCTTCATTCTCTATATTTACCGGTCAAATTTTTACTCCAAAACTATCTGTATGAGAAAGTTTATTGTTATTCTTGCTGCGTTAGCGGGTATTGTGTTATTTGGCTATGCGAACAACCATCTGATTTTTTTACCAGAGCATAATGGCGGTGGCGACCCCGGTGATTCGACCAAAAAAGACACGGCAAAATTCACGGTGTACAAAAACCTGCCGCTGAAACCTACCCGAAAAATCAGCTATACTACAAAAGAAGGTTCCTGGATGAGCCTGGATGTTAGTCCGGATGGACAAACTCTCGTTTTCGACCTCATGGGCGATTTGTATACCATGCCAATAACCGGCGGTGTTGCTACGGCAATCACAAAAGGAATGGCTTATGATGTGCATCCACGATATAGCCCTGATGGAAAAAAGATTTTATTTATTTCCGACAGAAGTGGCGCAGATAATGTATGGTATATTGATACAGAGAAAAAAGATACTGTTCAGTTAACAAACGATAACAATCAATTTTTCCCCAGTGCCTGCTGGACGCCGGATGGCGATTATATCATTTATGGCAAAGGCCGCCGGAATATTAAATTGTATATGGTTCACCGTAAAGGCGGTGGAGGTACCCAGTTGGTAGATGGCCCTCCTTTTTTGAAAATGATTGATCCGGCTGTGAGTGCTGATGGACGATATGTTTATTATTCCCAGCGTCGCGGTGCATGGAACTACAATGCTCAATTGCCGCAATATGAATTAGGTACTTATGACCGAGAAACCGGTAAGATGAACACGATTACTTCCCGTTATGGTTCAGGCTTTACTCCTGTTCTTTCAAAAGATGGTAAATGGTTAGTGTATGGAAGCCGCTATGAAGATAAAACCGGTTTAATACTCCGCGATTTAAAAACAGGGGATGAAAAATGGCTGGCGTACCCGGTACAAAGAGATGAGCAGGAATCTATTGCTCCATTAGGTGTATTGCCCGCAATGTCGTTTACACCTGACAGTAAGTTTTTAATTGCATCCTACGGTGGTAAATTTTTCAAAATTCCAATTGATGGTTCTGCTATTGCTGAAATACCATTTACTGCAGATGTGAATCTTGAATTAGGTCCGCAACTGGCATTTAAATACCCTGTATCTGATACAGCTTATCAGCAATCAACTCAGATACGGGATGCTGTTCCTTCGCCGGATGGAAAGAAACTGGCCTTTACCGTATTGAACCGTTTATATGTAATGGATTATCCGAATGGTACTCCCAAAAGAGTAACAACAAATGATTTCACGGAAGCACAACCAGCTTGGTCGCCCGATGGCAATGCCTTAGCATATGCAACGTGGAACAGTGATGGTGGCAATATTTATAAAGTGATTTTAACAGGTAAAGGAGCAGGCGTACCACAAAAGCTAACCAGAGAGGCCGGTCTTTACCAGGAGCTAAACTTTAATTTAACCGGCGATCGCATTGCATTCCGACGTAGTAACAAACAAGCGTATAAAAATGCCTATGGACCTGGCTATGACGGTAGTGAAGATGAACTTTGCTGGATAAATGCAAATGGCGGAGATGTCACAGTGATTGATAAAGCAAGGTTTCGTTATAATATGCATTTTGTAAAATCGCAGCCGGATAGAATTTATCTGGATAATTCAACAGGCGACCTTAGTTCAATAAAATGGGATGGCACCGATGAAAAGGTATTGGCACATGTATCAGGTATTACTACTTACGGTAGCATACCTACGAAATTCGGACGGCCCGATCCTTCAAAAATACAGTGCATTGCAAAAGAAGAAGACGATCCTGATAATGCAAAAGAAGTGAATCTGCCCTCAACTGCTTCAATAATGACAATGTCGCCAACCGGCAACAGGGCATTGGCTCAAATCAATAATGAAATTTATTTAGTTACTATTCCACAGTCCGGCAAAACGAACAATATTTCAGTAGCCAACGCAGAGAATGCTGAGTTTCCGGCAAGAAAACTAACAGAAATCGGTGGTGAATTTCCAACCTGGCAAGCGAATGGTAAAATAGTGCATTGGAGTTTAGGTAGTGCACATTTTACTTATGATGTAGATAAAGCACAGGCCTTTGAAGATAGTTTGGCGGATGTGAAAAAAGCAAAAGAAAGAAGAGAAGCAGATTCCATAGCAAGATTAAATGCAGACTCTACATTGAAGAAGGCTGCTGATGCGTTAAAGAAAGTAAAAGATTCTATTGCTGCAAAAGATACAACTGTAAAAAAAGATGCAAAGAAAGAAGAACCAAAATTCAAAGCAGATGAAACGGATGTAAAAGTATTTTTCAAAAAGGATATGCCACAGGGAACAATCTTATTTAAGAACGCAAGGATTGTAACTATGAAAGGGGATGAAGTGATTGAGAATGGCGATGTGCTTGTAGTAAATAACCGGATAAAGGCCGTTGGCAAAAGTGGGACACTGTCACCACCGGCAGACGCGAAAGTGATGGATATGACCGGAAAAACGATTACGCCTGGTTTTGTCGATCCGCACAGTCATATGTGGCCGAACTGGGGTATTCATAAAAACCAGGTATGGATTTATGCAACTAACCTTGCATATGGGGTAACTACAACAAGGGATCCGCAAACCGCAACAACAGATGTACTGACCTATGGTGATATGGTAGATGCAGGCTCAATGATCGGCCCCCGCGTTTATTCAACCGGGCCCGGTGTAGGCTACTGGTTTTATAATATCAAAGATTCCGCACAGGCAGAAAGTGTATTGACCCAATACAGTAAATATTTTCACACCAGGTATATTAAAATGTACCTGGCAGGAAACCGGAAACAAAGAGAGTGGATCATAGAAGCTGCCCGTCATCAGCAAATAATGCCTACAACAGAAGGCGGTCTTGATTTTAAATTTGATATGGCCAATATGCTGGATGGTTATCCCGGTCATGAGCATGCGCTGCCAATATTTCCCCTCTATAGTGATGTATATAAAGCGATAGCACAGGCAAAGATGATCGTTACTCCAACATTGCTTGTGTCTTATGGTGGACCATTTGCTGAAAATTATTTTTGGGAAACAGAGAGCCCCTACCATGATCCCAAAGTGCAGCATTTCTTTGCGTATGAAGAGCTGGCTTCAAAAACAAGAAGGGTGGGAGCCGGCTGGTTTATGCCGGAAGAACATGTGTTTCCTAAACACGCAAAGAATATGAAGAGCCTGGTAGAGGCTGGTGGAATGGTTGGCATCGGCAGCCATGGTGAGTTCCAGGGCCTCGGTTATCATTGGGAAGTATGGGCCATGCAAAGCGGCGGTATGCGTACGATTGATGCATTGAAGACAGCAACTATTCTTGGCGCACAGGGGTTAGGGTTAGATAAAGATTTAGGAAGCATTGAACCCGGCAAACTGGCCGATATGATTATTATGGAAAAAAACCCGTTGGAGAATATCCGCAATACCAACACTATTCAATACGTGATGAAGAATGGCAGATTGTATGAGGGTAATACCTGCGATGAAGT
>JAFDYH010000068.1:0-3049 GCA_018267535.1 Bacteroidota bacterium | reverse complement strand
AATCCATTAAATTTTATAAATCCCGGTTTAAACAAATTATTCCGGCCCGTTGTCTTTTCCTTTACTTAGCTTTTTTATAATATCATCCATCATTTCAATTTGAATTTGCTGAATTTCCAGTAATTCCTGTTGCTGGTTTATAAGCAAATGATCTAGTTTTTCGTGCAATAATTGAATTTCCAGTTCGGCCTTAAGATTTACCATATAATCCTGCTTGCTTCGCTTGCGGTCTTTTTCTTCCTGCCGGTTCTGGCTCATCATAATAACAGGGGCCTGCAATGCAGCTAATGTAGATAACAAAAGATTAAGCAGTATAAAGGGATAGGGATCGAAAGCTTTTTGTCCACTTTCCATTACCAGGTTTATTCCCATCCATATTGCCATAAAAACGATAAACCAGGTAATAAATTTCCAACTGCCCCCAATGGCAGCTACTTTGTCAGCCAGCTTTTGTTTCCAGGTGAGCGAATCATCATCATTTTCTTCCATATTCCTGGATACAACCTCATTGTTCTTTATCTTTTCCAAAACTTTGGCATCAAGATTGGAAAGCCGCCCGGCTTCATCTTTTAATACAGCTTCTATGTACTGCTGGCGGAAATGATTTAATTCAGAAAGAGAAAGCGCTTTATCAGCAGAAAAATCGGGATGTTGCTGGCAGATGGTTCTCATAATACTTTCCCGGATGTATTTTCCTTTTACTTTTTCATTTAAGGGGAAGTCCTTTCCGGAAAGATCACTGGTGAAATATTTTTTTGAAGAATCGCCTGCCGCAGCTTTCATATACTTTTGTTTAATTGAAATTAAATAAAAAGTGAGTAGCTTTTGATGAGACTAAAACAACAATGAATTATTCACCCATAAAATCTTCCAGGTCTCTTCTTTCTTTTTTAGTAGGCCGGCCAATTTTGCTGGGGCGTTTACCTGTGTGAAAGCTGGCTGCCTGGTATTGTATTCTTTCTATTTCTTCAGCAGGGGTAATATCGATATAATAATTGATGGCTTCTGAATAAGCGACGCGGCTATGCAATAAAGCGGCTACTTTAATTCTCCATCTTTTTGCTTCTGTCTTTACCTCGTATTCATCGTCCACATTCACCTGCTTTGATGCTTTCGCCTGTGATCCGTTAAATTTTACTTTACCGGTATCACAGGCTTCGGCGGCCAATGTTCTTGTTTTAAACAAGCGAATCGCCCAGAGATATTTATCGAGACGAAGTTTTTCTTTTTCAGGCATTGGGATTAAAATTAGTTACGGCTTTGAGAAGGCTTTTTTTTATGGCATCCCAGTCTGGAAATTTTTCTACTAATTGAGGTTCTTCTTGCTTATCTGCATCCTCAAAATAAATCATACTTCGTAACGCCATCCAGGAATTGTCTGATTCAAATTTGTAATCATAGAAATTTAAAAGTTCTTTAAGAGTGAAAATTTTTAAGAGTGAGTAAATATCATAAAAATCTTTTTTGCTTCCTCTTCCGCATATTGCATTCAGCTTCATTGCCGCAATGTCTTCTATCGAAAACATTCTTACTCCTTCTGTGGTTTTTATCGGCTTAATCAGCTTGTGTGATGAATGCTTTACAAAATCACATTTAATGGAATTAACACTACAGAAAATAAACACGGAAGTTGTTCGGCGTATTGTTATGTTCTTAAAACTGTTTTCAAGAAACAAGCTTACTTCATGCATGTTCACGTCTTCAAATGCAAATAGGTCAATGTCAATGCTTTTCCTATGTCCTATTTGCAATGCCAGTGAGGTCCCACCCGCTAATGCGAATTGTTGTAGAAAGTTGAATGATGAGAGTTCGAGCAGTAACTTATGAACGGAATCATCAATAGTATTGAGATGGAGCATGCATTTCCTCTTTAGGAATATTGAAATATAATGAGCAAAAGTTGTGAGTTATGCTATCCAGATCACGGCTGGATTTTATAGCTGCAATCAATTCTACTTTATTGTAAATACTGAAAATTTTTCTTACATCTTTCATGCCCCCACGAACCAAAACCCGCTCTATAATAAACTGATCATTTTTCTTCCAATCCAATTTGTCCGGATCTACATCCCAAAATAAAGTTTTACTTAACGAATCAGTTACTTTCATCTCCTAAAATTAAAAAATCCTATTCGCATAAACGAATAGGATTTTCAAACAAAAAATTACTTTATGCTTCAGCAAAATATTTATGAAAATAGGGGATTGTCTCTATCCCTTTATAATAGTTTTCCAAATTGAATTTTTCATTTGGGCTATGCAGGTTATCACTATCCAAACCAAAACCAAGAAAAACAATCTTTACTCCAAGCTCCTGCTCAAACAATGCACAGATAGGAATACTGCCCCCACCACGAACAGGAATCGGTTGTTTACCAAATGTTGTTTCAATGGCTTTAGCGGCTGCTTTATAACCTTTGCTGTCAATCGGCGTCATATAAGCCTCGCCACCGTGGTGCAATGTTGCTTTCAGTGTAATATATGGAGGAGCGATTTTTTTAAGATGATTAATCAACAGGTCGGTTATCTTATTGCTATCCTGATTTGGAACAAGCCTTGCTGATATTTTTGCAAAGGCTTTTGATGGCAATACGGTTTTGGCGCCTTCACCTGTGTAGCCACCCCATATCCCGTTTAATTCGAGTGTGGGGCGAATTCCAGTTCTTTCATTGGTTGTATATCCCTTTTCGCCCCACACTTCTTTTATACCTAAATCTTCTTTGTATTCTTTTTCATCAAATGGGGCAGCTGCCATTAATTTTCTTTCGGCTTCAGTAACCACTACCACATCATCATAAAAGCCCGGAATTGTGATATGATTATTTTCATCGTGCAAGGAAGCAATCATTTTTGCCAAAATAGTAATCGGGTTGGCGACAGCGCCGCCATATACACCGCTATGCAGGTCACGGTTGGGGCCCGTTACTTCTACTTCTATATAGCTTAATCCTCGAACGCCAACATCCATTGAAGGATGATCCAGGCTGATCATTGCTGTATCACTGATTAAGACTACATCTGCTTTCAATAATTCTTTATTCTTCGTTAC
>JAFDYH010000067.1:49583-49732 GCA_018267535.1 Bacteroidota bacterium | reverse complement strand
CAGGGTTTATCAATGCTGCACAAAGCTTCTGCAGAATTAAAAATGGATATCCCTTTAAAAGATGTAGTGAAAATATGGCGGGGTGGTTGTATCATCCGTTCTTCTTTGCTGGAAATATTTACAGCAGCGTATAAAAAAGATGCTGATCT
>JAFDYH010000067.1:32799-49536 GCA_018267535.1 Bacteroidota bacterium | reverse complement strand
GGGTTACGAAAAATTGTTCAGCGTTGTGCCGCAGGCAAAATTCCTGCTGGCGGCCTTTCAAGCGCACTAGGGTATTTTGACGCTTACTGCAGTGAAAGGATGCCAACCAACCTGATACAAGCCCAACGCGATTTCTTCGGCGCACATACCTATCAGCGCATAGATATGGAAGGGAGTTTTCATACAGAATGGGATTGATTAATGAAGTACAATTTTTGATATGACAATACAGTGTATGGCAATCAAACAATGTTATCTTCATTAATATTATAAAACTAAAACAGAAATATTTTAATAATATGGAAGGCAAAAAGAATTTACCGCCAACAATCATTTTTATATTTGGCGGCAGTGGCGATTTAACAAACCGAAAGCTGATCCCCGCATTATTTAATCTATATCTTGATAACTTTCTTCCGGAAAAGTTTGTTGTTGTTGGAGTAGGGCGTACAACTTTTGCTTCCGATGATGAGTATAGAGCTAAACTACTGGAAGGTGTTCAACAATTTTCGAGAACCAAAGACGGGAACGGCGAATGGCAAAAATTTGCAGAACGGGTTTCCTATCATGAATTGGATTTACTGAATACCGATACTTACACAAGCATCACTTCCTGGGTTAATGACAAAGCAAAAGAGTGGAATACACAACCCAACGTAGTATTCTATCTCGCCGTTGCCCCACAATTAGCACCCGATATAGCAGTCAAATTATCAGAACAGAAGCTATGCCTGGATTCTAAAACAAGAAGAATTGTATTTGAAAAACCATTTGGCCATGATTTACAAAGTGCCCGCGAATTAAATAAGCTGCTTTCTACCATGTTTGCCGAAGACCAGATTTACCGTATTGATCACTATCTTGGCAAAGAAACAGTACAAAATATTTTAGCTTTCCGTTTTGCCAATGGCTTATTTGAACCCGTATGGAATTCAAATTATATCGACCATGTGCAAATAACAGCTGCGGAAACTGTAGGCGTGGAAGACCGGGGAAGTTATTATGAACAGGCGGGTGCATTAAGGGATATGGTACAAAACCATATTCTCCAGCTACTTTGTATGATTGCAATGGAAGCGCCTATTTCCTTTGATGCGAATGAAATACGGAATAAAAAAGTAGATGTTTTAAATGCGATCCGGAAGATTGACCCGGAAGATGTGCATGCAAATACAGTACGTGGGCAGTATTCAGGAGGTTGGTTGAAAGGAAAGCAGGTTCAGGCTTATCGCGAGGAAAAAAATGTAAATCCCCAATCACCTGTTGAAACTTTTGTCGCAGCCAAATTTTATATTGATAACTGGCGCTGGCGCAATGTTCCTATTTATGTTCGAACAGGAAAATATCTTCACGAAAAAACAACATTAGTTACAGTACATTTTAAAGAAGCGCCGCGTTATTCATTTCCACCCGAAGCAGCAGAAACCTGGCGGCCTAACCGTCTTACATTCAGCATTCAGCCGGAAACAAGTATACGCATCCGTTTTCAGGCAAAACGCCCGGGGCCAAATATGATATTGAACCCTGTGGATATGGTTTTCAATTATGCTGAAGCGTACGGGGGTTATGAACCCGAAGCATACGAAACCTTACTGGCCGATGTTATTGAAGGCGACCCGACATTATTTATGCGGGCCGACCAGGTAGAAGCAGCATGGAAAGTGATAACACCAATACTGGAAGCCTGGCAGAATCGTATGCCAATTGATTTTCCGAATTATTCACCCGACAGCTGGGGGCCTGAAGATGCAGAAGCATTAATAGCAAGGGATGGGCATAATTGGGTTAGCCTGCCTTCCAGTACTAAAAAAGAGTAATCAGGTTTATTACACAGTAGGCATATAGCAAATCCTCTTTAAAAATTTTATCATTCGCATGAAGCTTAATATATCAACTGATTCTGACCAATTAAGCAAAAGGGTCGCAGACTGGATGGTTGATTTTATTCACCAGGTATTAAAAAAACAAGATCGTTTCGCTATTGCACTATCGGGAGGCAATACGCCCAAAAAATTGTATACCCTTCTCGCCTCCGAAAATTATAATGACAAAATTGACTGGAAGAAAATCCACTTTTTCTGGGGTGATGAACGGTACGTTCCTTTTAACGATGAGCGTAATAATGCGAAAATGGCCTTTGACACTTTATTAAATCATGTACCTGTTGATAAAAATAATGTGCATATCATGAGAACAGACATAGCGCCAGAAGAATCTGCAACTGATTATGAAAGATTATTGCATGAATATTTTTATCATAAAAAACATTTTTTTGACCTTGTATTATTAGGCCTCGGTGATAATGCACACACACTTTCTCTTTTTCCTGGCTATGCTGTCGTTCATGAAAAAGAAAAATGGGTCAGTTCTTTTTATCTTGAAGAACAAAAAACATATCGTATCACCCTGACGGCGCCTGTTGTCAATAAATCGTCACGAATAGCCTTTTTAATAACAGGCAGTGACAAAGCAGCTTCACTATATAATGTTGTTTATGGAGAGCATGACCCGGATTTGTATCCTGCGCAATTAATTCAGCCATTCAATGGTGAACTGTATTGGTTTACAGATGAAGGAGCAGCAGCAGATTTAAAAAAATAAATCATTTTAGAGAACCGAGCCAGTCTTTAATACCTGCAACAATTTTTACAGCAACAACCCTTCTGAATCCGGCATCCAATATTTTTTTCTCATCGCTTTTATTACTTAAAAATGCGACTTCAACCAGGCAATTAGGATAATCTGTCGGTCCGCTTAACCCGAAATTAAAACTACCAACGTTTCCATAATCATCCAGCTTTAATTCTTCCAGTCGCTTTAATATATATTGCGACAATGGCCGGAAACCAATATACCGGTAATAGGTACTTACTCCTTTATCCGTTTCCTGGTCTGATGAGTTTAAATGAATGCTGATTAAAAAATCAGGCGACTCCTGTCTTACCATCAGTACACGGTCTACCATTGCAATTGTCGTATCTTTCTCTCTGGTCATAAACACAGTCGCATTTTCATCCTGCAATGCTTTCTGTAATTCCTTTGCAATTTTTAATGTGTAATTCTTTTCCTCAATGCCACTTATACGGCCGCTCTCACCTGTATTATCGCCACCATGCCCTGCATCTACAGCAATTTTTAATTTTGCTAATGATAAATCCTTTGGCTGTTGTTTTATCCGAATAATCAGCTTATTGTTTTCATAATAGATAGAATATCCCCAATGCTGGGGATGGTTTAGCTCGATATACATCCGGAATACATCGTCCTCTATTTGTTCATACCATGTATTTTTTATTTCAGCTGAAGTAGCCTGCTGTATGATCCAGTTTGTATTACTGGTTACACCAAAAATATCTACAACTATTCTCGATGGATTGACCTGTTGTACCGACCGGTAAGGCAATTTTTCATCTAACGCTATTGAAAGGTAATCATATATATCATCACCCCATACTTTGCATGTATTCGTCAAATAGTAAGGCCGAAGCCTCAATACAGAATCAATACGGAAATTTTCCTTTGGCAGATAAGCAAAATGATTTTGAGATAAAGTCACTTTATATTTATTACGCACACTATCTACAACTTTCATCACAATATCTGTATCCAGAAAAGTCATTTTTGCCCCTCCCAGCCGGTCTTCACCCAAACCATATTCCAGGAAAGGAAGGGGTCCGGTAGTCCGTCCTATCAGCATATTACCACTATACTGTGCCGTTAGGGAATTCGCACAAGAAATTAAAATGAACAATTGAATAAATTTTTTCATAACTCCGGTATAACATAAAAACACTCAGCTATCAAAACGTAGATTTACTGCGAGTAGTTTGCGCTTTTACTGAATTTTCTTACAAACTCCTGGAACTAAGCACTACTCTTTCTTTTGAACCGTTATTTTTATGGTTAAGTATAAATCCCTATCCTAAAGAAAAATTAAATCGAAATGAGCTGGGTTCAAATCATGGGTTACATTTCAATAGTATCAATGGTTCTTCCTGTAACCCTTATACTCTCACTGAAATTATATAAAAACAGGTGCTTGGCCTTCCTGCTGATCTACTACTTTTCAACATTGACCTACAACCTGATGACTGAAAAGATTCTTGAACTACCTGATGCATATGTAAAAGGATTTGGTATTATCAATAATCTGCTGGATGTGCCCCTGGCCCTTCTTTATATGATTTATTTTACTAAGTCTGCAAGTATCAGGAAAAAAATTCATATCAGCATATTGGCATTCTCAGTTTTTGAAATACTGGCTGTTCTTTTTTTCGGATTTACAAAAGATGCCATAACTATTATAATGGGGCCTGGCATCCTGCTGGTCGTAGGGCTTAGCTTCTCTTTCTTTATTGAGCAAATCAAAGATGTCATTCAGTTTGGCAAAGCACCGGGAAAAGCATTGATGTCAGCGTCCACTTTGTTCTTATATGGATGCTTCTTCATCATATACCTGTTCTGGTATGTAATGCGGACAAAAGACGTTGAAAATTCATTCCTGGTTTACTTTTATGTTGTTACCCTCTCTTCATTATTAATGAGCATTGGTTTGTTTACCGAAAAGAAAAGGTTTAAGATGCTTGAAGAATTGGATACAACAAGAAAAGAATTAAGCCTGCTCTATCCCAATGAAAAAATAGCATTCCCACATGAAGCCAGTTTTATGGATAGAGATGGTTTTTAGAAACAATATTTTCCTTCACTGATCATTTTGTCGGCAATTCTTCTTCTTGCATCCTTTGAATTAAATGGCTCTGCTTTGGTAAACCGTTTTAACCCCATTAAGATCATTCGTTGTTCATCACCTTCGGCAAAAGCATTAATAGCATCTTTACCGGACTTATTCACGTTATCTGCCGCATCATATAAATAAACACGCAACATATCAATATGCAATTGCTGGCTGCTTTCTCCCTGTTGATCTGCCAGTTTCATCACACGCAGCAAAGCACTTTCTGCATTAAACGTTTCTATGGCCATATCCGCGATATTCATCAGCACTTCCTGCTCGTTATCTATTTTCATCATTAATTTTTGTACGGCGGCTCCTGCAGTTAAAAGAATTGCTTTTTTAAGGTTAGCAACCAGTTTTATTTCTTTGGAAAATGTTGTTTCTTCTTCTGATCCAAAGTCCGGAATACTCATCAGTTCTTTCTGCACACCCATTGCTGGTCCCATCAGGTCAAGGCGGCCCTGCATTGCTCTCTTTAATGTCATGTCTAAAGTAAGCAGCCTGTTAATCTCGTTTGTTCCTTCATAAATCCGGTTTATACGACTATCCCGGTAAGCCCTTGAAATGTTATACTCTGCGCTGAAGCCATTACCACCATGAATTTGCACCCCTTCATCTACGACAAAATCGAGAGTTTCACTTCCATATACTTTTAACATGGCACATTCTATTGCATATTCTTCCGCAGCACCTAACATTGCTTCATTAAATGGCTTTCCAGCCTCCATTAATTCATGTTCCTTTTCATCAATCCATTTGGCTGTACGATACAAGGCGCTTTCCGCAACAA
This sequence comes from Bacteroidota bacterium, assembly GCA_018267535.1. GTDB lineage: Bacteria > Bacteroidota > Bacteroidia > Chitinophagales > Chitinophagaceae > JAFDYH01. Next base: position 44,011 of record JAFDYH010000067.1, on the reverse strand, counting down.
AAATTCGGGTCGCCATTTCGGCCAGTTTATGTTTTATTGCACCGAAATTGCTTATTGGCTGCTTAAACTGCTCCCTTGTCTTTGCATAATTAACTGTTTCGCTCAACGCTCTTTTCGATCCTCCTAAAGCCGCTGCACATAACTTGAGGCGCCCGATATTTAATATATTAAACGCAATACGATGACCTTTCCCTATTTCGCCCAATAGGTTTTCTACAGGCACTTTACAATCCTGGAAATACAATTGTACCGTAGAAGATCCTTTAATGCCCATTTTATGTTCCTCCGGGCCTTGTGTAAATCCCTCCGTACCTCTTTCAACAATAAATGCGGTGAATTTATCGCCGTCTACTTTAGCAAACACGGTATAAACGTCGGCGAATCCGCCATTGGTAATCCAGCATTTCTGACCATTTAGTAAATAATATTTACCATCAGCGCTCAGTTTCGCACTTGTTTTTGCACCCAGTGCATCACTACCGCTATTCGGTTCCGTTAACCCGTATGCACCGGCCCATTCACCGGTGATTAGCTTGGGAATATATTTCTGTTTCTGTTCGGGTGTGCCGAAATATAAAATAGGCAATGTGCCAATACCTGTATGCGCTGCAATAGCTACAGAAAAAGAATGACCGGCACCAAGGTTATCATTTACAATGGTAGCTGTAACAAAATCCTTACCCAATCCACCATATTCCTCCGGAAACGCAACCGATAACAAACCTTGTTCCCCTGCTTTTCGCAGCAGTGATTTCATTAAGCCCGGTTCAAGATTGTCTATCCGATCAAGGATGGGCATTACTTCAATATCTAGAAACTGATCGCACATATCACGGATCATTTTCTGTTCCTCTGTAAATTCTTCCGGGATAAATGTCTCAAACGGAGATGATTGCTTTACTAACCATTCACCGCCTTTCAATGATGTGGTTTTTTTTATTTCTGTGCTCATACGACAAGAGTTTATACGTTTATCTACAGGTTATTTTTTATTTGAGATTATCATAAACGATCTGCAATACTTCCTTGCATACATCAATCTTTTCCGCTGGTACGCCGGTCAATGCTTCATTCAATGTATTTTCTGCCAAGGCCATTGTTTCTTCCTGCAGCTTTTGCGCCTGTTTGGTCAGAAATATCAAATTAATCCTGCGATCATGCTCTGAAGGCACCCGCTTTACCAGATTAATTTTTTCCAGGTTATCTACAAGGCGGGTAATACTTGGCTTATCCCTGAATGTAGCATTGCATAATTCCTGCTGGCTTATACCATCTTCTTTCCATAGGTGATAAAGCACACTCCACTGTTCAATGGTAAGGTTAAGTCCTGAAGTATTGAATTTTTTCTGAAGCCGCCTCGCAATTGCAATTGATGCCTTTCCGGTGATAAAGCTGTATAATTCCCCCTTCTTAAAATGGTTGTTTGGCATATAGTTGTTTGTGCAACTATATAAAAGTAGAATTTTTTTCTTTTTCGCCAAATATTTTGCTCATAAAATTCTTACGCCTAGTTTACCCACTGGTGGCCATTCTATTAAGTCCTTTTGCCGGGCTCGCAGCAATGATTAGATTTGAAGGCCAATGATTCTGCTGATCATTACCATACTACTTTTCCTTGTTTACAGTATATTGATTTTATATTACAGGCAGGCCTGGTTACAGGTTCCTACTTATAATGCGGATTCCGTTTCAGGGCAAACAAAAGTGACGATAATAGTTTCGGCAAGAAACGAAGAAAAGAATATTGACAGCCTGCTGAATGCACTGGAAAAACAAAGTTATCCCCGCCATTTAACTGAAATAATTGTTGTAGATGATCATTCCACAGACAATACCGCTTCTCTGGTAAAAAAACACCCGGCTGTTATTCTTGTTCCTCTTAAAGTGGAAGCAATCAATTCTTATAAAAAAAAGGCAATTGAAACTGCTATTACTATTTCAACCGGCGAATTAATTATAACAACAGACGCTGATTGTACTATGGAGCCTGCCTGGCTGCAAACAATCGTATCATTCAAAGAAAAAAATAATTCTGCCTTTATTGCAGCCCCGGTCGCATTCACCAATGAAATCGGGAAAAACAGGCTTTTATATTATTTCCAGGTTCTTGACTTTCTTGTACTACAGGGTATAACAGGCGCGTCAGTTGATAAAAAAATACTGAGCATGTGTAATGGGGCGAACCTGGCATATGAAAAAAAAATATTCAATGAAGTAAATGGCTTCAAAGACATTGACCATATTGCTTCAGGTGATGATATGCTATTAATGTATAAAATAAAACGACATTACCCCGATCGGGTTCATTATATAAAATCTGAAAAAGCCATGGTAAAAACAATCGCTGCAGGCAACTGGAATGAATTTTTAAACCAGCGTATAAGATGGGCAAGTAAAGCCAGTAAGTACGAAGACAAAAGAATTTTCCGGGTATTGTTATTGGTTTATCTTTTTAACTTTTTGTTTCCCATTTTATTTGTTGCCGGTTTTATCAACCACAGTTATTGGTTTTATCTGCTTTATATATGGATAGCCAAAACCATTGTTGAATTTCCTTTTGTAAAATCTGTTGCTGTATTTTTTAAAAGAAGTGCATTAATGAAATATTTTTTCTTTTTTCAGCCATTGCATATTCTATATACAATTGTAGCAGGATTGCTTGGCCAGTTCAGCAAGTACGAATGGAAAGGAAGAAAGGTAAAATAAAAGCCTCTATAACCAGGAGGCAAACTGTCTTTTCTAATTATTTACAGTTGCAAAATAAGTTTCCCGCATATTCCTGTATTAGATGTATTTGCCCTGTTCAAAATCTTCGCTACCGGCAAGAAGGATATATTTGTGTATATGAATACAGAATCAATCCAGGCGGCTGCATGGCGAAGGTTGCGTAAAAATAAAGGTGCTGTTGCCGGGATGATCATTATCCTTATTTCAATAGTTGTTGCATTATTCTCTTATTTCATCGCACCCGATCATTCTCCGTATGCCAACAGGATTATAGTAGAAACAGGAGGAGAAAAACCGGGTTTTGTGCAGCAATTTCTATTGGTAAAAAATGAAAAAAACATTCCTGCAAAAGGATTCGTTTCACAATTATTATTTGGCAAGGAAGACAACTATTTTTTTATCCCTATAAACAGCTACGCCATAAGTGGCGATAGTATTATCGTTGATAAATTTATTGATGAGGGCGTTAGCGAAAGGCAATCTTATTTGTTAGCACAGACAGCAAAGTCACCGGTTATAAAAAAGAAATTCTTATTAGGTACTGATAAATACGGCCGTGACATTTATAGCCGTCTTATTATTGGTACAAGGGTTAGCCTGGGTGTTGGCCTGATTACAGTAATCATTTCCTTATCCATGGGTATCGTATTGGGATCCATTGCCGGTTACTTTGGCGGCAAAGCGGATAATATCATCATGTGGCTGATCAATATAATCTGGAGTATACCGACCTTATTATTAGTCTTCGCTATCACATTGGTACTAGGCAAAGGTTTCTGGCAAGTATTCATTGCCGTTGGATTAACCATGTGGGTAAATGTTGCACGGTTAGTTCGGGGGCAAGTATTGGGTGTGCGTGAGCTGGAATACGTAGAAGCAGCAAGAGCATTGGGCTTTTCACATTACCGCATTATCTTCCGGCATATACTGCCGAATATAATGGGGCCCGTGATGGTCATCGCAGCTTCTAATTTTGCATCAGCGATTGTTATTGAAGCAGGATTAAGTTTCCTGGGTGTTGGCGTACAACCACCGCAGCCCAGTTGGGGATTAATGATAAAAGAGAACTACAATTTTATTATTACCCAAAACCCTATGCTTGCATTAGCACCGGGGTTCGCTATTATGCTACTGGTGCTTTCATTTAACCTGTTGGGAAATGGGTTGAGGGATGCATTGAATGTGAGAGGGAAGCTGTAGGCAAAAGGCATGTCTTCAGCGTTCAATAAAAGCCTATAGGCTATTCCTTAGAGCCATTACTACTCCTCCATAATCTTCACATTCCTGCTAAAGCTTTCATCTAATGATATAAAGGTTTCCGTACGCTCAATACCTTTAATCTTTTGCAGGTTGCCGTGTAATACTGCCCTGAGGCCAAGAATATCTTTACAAACAATTTCAGCGAACATACTGTAATTACCGGTTGTATAATTTAAGCGGACAATCTCCGGTATCTTCTGCAATTCCTTTGCCACTGTATCATACAATGAACTCTTTTCAAGATAAATACCAATAAAGGCGATTACATCATAGCCCAGCTGTTTGAGATCTACATTCAGCCTTGTTCCTTTTACAACGCCTATTTCCTGTAGCTTTTTAATGCGTACATGTATAGTACCGCCCGAAACAAACAACTTCTTACCCAGGTCGGCATAAGAAATTTCCGCGTTCTCGATCATATGCTGGATAATCTGAAGATCGAGTTTGTCAAGATTTAATTTTGTTGCCATTTACGCAGTAATTTTTAATTTTTTCAAACGATATAAGCAAATATTTGAAAATTTTCGATCATTTCAAAATTTTTGTTGAATAATTTGGAACAAAAAAGGAACAGATATTATATTTGCACTATCAAAGTTCTTTTTCACGGGTAAAGCCGTGATTTACACTGTGGGGTGATGAAATCTTGGCAGACATGCCCTCTTGTCTCGGGGGTGGAGATAACAGGATAAACTAAGTGTAGCGCCGATTCCGCCAAAAGCGGGACCGACCGGGGTTGACCACCGGGTTTGCACTTTTGCTAACTGCTTCGTGGAGGTTCGACTCCTCCCCCTACAGCTTATTTTCTCTCATGTGATTGCTTCGCCTCTTGTATTTCAATACGCAGAGGCTTTTTTTTAAGATTTTTACTGTTCATCTTCTTGTCTGATAAATAAAATGACTACCTACCTATAATCCATGACGAGTGATTTCATACTATTATAACTTCATTAGTCTTCCAACTTATAAGTAATTAGGTACTACCATTCTTGTATTCAAATTTTTCCCTTTTCATTAAATGCTACGGGACAGTTACCAAAGCAAAGCATCTATTAACTGTTTAGAATTCAACTGATAAGAAAACTTAAATTGAACTACTTTTGCCCGCTATGGGGCAAAAGAAACTGCTACGATTTGAGGAATTAAAATCATTCTCCAATGTGCTGGAGTTTCCGGAAAATATGCCGGGCCGCTGGAAGGATCATTTTAAAAGTTCCAATCCGGTTACATTAGAACTGGCTTGTGGCAAAGGAGAGTATGCTGTTGGATTAGCACAATTTCATAAGAATAGAAATTTTATTGGTATTGATCTGAAGGGGAATCGCATCTGGGTGGGTGCTAAAAAAGCATTGAAAGAAAATTTGACCAATGTAGCCTTCCTGCGTATACAGATTGACCAGATTACCGGATACTTTGCAAAAGATGAAGTGAATGAAATATGGATCACATTTCCGGATCCGCAACTGCGCCTGTCTAAAGCAAAAAAACGCTTAACGCACCCGAAGTTTTTACGACTGTATAAACAATTCTTAACACCCGGCGGTTTCATTCATTTGAAAACGGATAGCCCCGTTTTATATCGTTTCACTAAAAAAGTAATTGATCAGTATAATTGCCAGCTGCACGAAGATTCAGATGACGTTTACAATGAAGAACAGGTAGCTGATGAACTAAGGATTAAAACCTATTATGAATCGCTCGATATAGCAAAGAGTAACCGTATCCATCATCTTTGTTTTTCGTTACCTGCCGAATTACCAGGTAATGAAAAAGATAAAGAATTGAAAGAACAATTGAAAGCCGGGGAGCATGGAGCTGATTGAAGGCCTACATTATTATATCAATGAAGAAGGTGAATTTGTTTTCACCAGACAATACCATATTGAAAAAGGTTATTGCTGTGGATTTGGGTGCAAGCATTGTCCTTATAATTATGAAAATGTACGGGCACCAAAAAAATCAGAACTACCCCCCAAGCCACCCAAAGAACGCCTTAAAGATCCATTGGATTGAAATGGCCCTTAAGAATGTAACTAGTTTTAAATCTTTTATTTTCATAAATGGCTACAAAAAAATCGTCTTCACAAAAATTAAAATCGGTAACACCATCCGGTAAAAAGGATGAAAGCTTTTTTGCATTGGTGTATGATGTGGTCCGACAGGTACCGAAAGGAAGAGTAACATCATACGGAGCAATAGCCGCTTGCTTGGGCACTAAGTTATCTGCAAGAATGGTAGGCTGGGCGATGAATGGTTGTGGTAATATAAAACCAAAAGTTCCCGCGCACCGCGTAGTAAACCGTTTGGGTATGTTAAGCGGCAAACATCATTTTAAGCCGCCATCCAAAATGGAAGAATTATTAAAAAAAGAAGGCATTAAAGTAAAGAATGACCAGATTGTAGGCTTTGATAAGCTCTTTTGGGATCCGGTAAAAGAAATTGGCTTTTAATGATAATAGGGGCTGATCATAATGTAAACTACCACACCTGTTATTGCAACATAAAGCCACATTGGCCATATAATACGAACTAATTTTTTATGTTTTTCATATTCACCCGTCAAAGCACGATAAGCGGCGAATAAAATAAATGGCAAAGCCAATCCTGCTAAAGGTATATGTGTAATAAGGATTAGAAGATATAAAGTTCTCATACCGCCAGCCGCCGTTCTTTCTGCCTCACTTAATCCTTTTATACCGTCTGTTTCTCCATATATCGCTTCGCCGGCAAAAAGATGGTGACAGATATAAGAAACAAGAAATAAAACAGAAAGAAGCATTGCTGTCAGCATAATCTTTTTATGCAGGAGGTAGTTTTTTTGTTTTACCACTATTAATCCGATTACTAATAATAATGCGACCGTCGCATTGATCACTGCATTAGCCGTTGCAAATAAATGAACATTAAATGGCAGGGAAACCTTACCGGCAAGGTTATACCTTCCTAAAATACTTACAGCTGCAAATACAATTACAGAAAACAGGATAATAAGGTTACGTGCTTTTTTATCATTCTTCTTCCAGGTTGCAGGCAGCATAATTATTTATTTGGCCTTCTTTTAAATAGGATTAATAAAAACCCGACAAGCGCTAATGTAGAGAGTATCACGATAGCTATCAGTTCCAGTTTGCCTTCAAATACGCTTTTCTTTGTTCTGTCCTTTTCGAGTGATAAAAAAATAATATCTTCTGAAAGTTTTGCCAACGCAGCAGAATCTAAGCCATGATAATAACCGCGGATATTCCTGTTTTTATCAATCAAAACAAAGTGATCCGTATGATTGAAGACAGAATCGTTTCCATTGCCATCAGTCAGCGCTATTTTAACATCATTTAAAGCCAGGTCATAAATAATTTTTTTATCGCCTGTCAGTAACCACCAGTTTTCCGGATTGATCTGGTAGCGGTCTGCATATTTCTTTAATTGAGGAACTGAATCTCTTTCCGGGTCAATACTGAATGAAAGAAACTGGATAAAACCTGGATCGCGGTCGCCAACTTTATCCGAGTTTTTGATTGACTCCTGCAGCCGCTTCATGTTCTTCGTCATAGGCACGCAAATAGTAGGACAATGCGTAAAAAAGAAATCAGCAACAACTATTTTACGTCCTATTTCATTCCATGATACTTTATTGCCCAGCTGATTAGTCAATGAGAAATCAGGCAGCTTATGCCAGAATGTATCACTTACTTTTTTGCCTGAAACAGTTTTGTCAATTGTGGAATCTGGCAAAAAGTGACGTGGTAGTACAACTGCCTGATCGCTGAAATATTTTACGAAATAATAACTTAAAAGCGGCAGTAGCAGTGCAAGCATCAATGCATATAAAGCTTTTTTGTTCAATTGATGTGTTTTAAAAATTAATGGCAGGCCGTAAGTGTTTTACCGGCAGGTGCAGGGACTTGGCCCTGCATTATTATATCTTTACAATCTCCGCGAGAAAAAAACCACCGCAAAGGTGCAGTGGTTTCAGTTGTTATAAAAATTTGGTCTGCTAAATATATACTATTCTTTTCCGGATTTATGTTCAGGCTCTTCTGCTCCTTCATGCTGCTTCACAGGTGCTTTCTCTTCTGTTGTTCTATACTTAAAGTAAGGATCGTATTTATTACGAAGGTCCCTATAGGAGTTGCCGTCAATCAGGAAAGCGGCGATAAACCATATAAATAGCATCAGCGGCACTACAATTGTCATGATCATATTCCTGATTTCATCGCCCAGATGCATAAATACAGAAACGATGTAATAGGCTTTAGCAAGTGTAGCGATACAGATCACTCCTTTTAAAAACAGAACCCAGGTATGGCTTGGCTCGCCTTTATGCAGGTAGTAAATGTAAAGACCGAGAATAAGTTCACCAATCGTTATCAACGATAAAACGATCGTTGTCTTTTTTACTTTACTGTAAAAACTTTGATCGTCGTGATGAGTGCCAAAGGTAACTTCCGGGTATGCTGCTGACGGAGAAATATCTTTTGTTGGATCGTAATGCTGCGACATATTGCTTACAAATAATTTATATTATACAAGATAAAAACAAAGGAATACGAATACCCAAACCAGGTCCACAAAATGCCAATATAAACCGGCTTTCTCAATCATCAGGTAATGTCCTTTTCTTTCAAAAACCCCTTTCTGCGCCATAATCAACATAATGATATTGATGATTACACCAGAGAATACGTGAAAGCCGTGAAAGCCTGTTATGGTAAAAAAGAAATTGCTGAAATTAGTAGAGGCTACTGTGCCATTTGCGTTGGGAAAGGGATTGCTGCCCCACCATGCACCTTCTGCATGTAAATGTGTCCACTCCCATGCCTGGCAGCTCAAAAAAGCTAACCCTCCAATGATGGTCCAGAAAATCCATTTTACTACCCCTTTCTTATCTCCGTTATGCCCGGCATGCACAGCCAACACCATTGTCACGGAACTGATGATCAAAATAAACGTCATCAAACTCACGAATGCCAACGGCAGGTTGGCATGGCCCGCAAAAGGAAATGCATTGAATACATGGTTGGGATCAGGCCACGAGTTGCTTGAAAAGCGAACGGTACCATAAGAAATCAGGAAAGCGCCGAATGTAAAAGCATCGCTCATCAGGAAATACCACATCATCAACTTTCCATACTCTAGGTTAAAAGGGCTTTTACCTCCACTCCACCATTTAGTCTGTGTTGCTGTAACCGGTGTAGACATGTTAATTATTCAATTTATTTTGTTTGTTCTGAACCTGTTTATCCAATCCACATAAAAAAAACAAACAGGTATAACCATAATACATCGACAAAATGCCAGTACGTGCTTATGAGCTCGACAGGCACTGAACTGTAATTTTTTGTAAGGCCGAAAAAAGCTTTAATAAACATTACTATCAGAGCAATTACACCCCCCAGCACATGCAATACATGCAAACCGGATATCACATATAAAAACTGGCCTGCACTGCTTCCTCTGAATGTTATGCCTGAATCCCATAATTGCTGAAATCCGAAATACTGAAGCACAACAAATAAAATCCCGAGGGCAGTTGTTATTGCTATCAGCATTCTGTAACGCCTCATTTCCCTGTCCTTAAAAGATCTTAATGCCATTTGCATAGTAAGGCTGCTAAGCAGGATGGTTGCCGTGGAATACCAGAATATTTTTGGTATTACAATCGCCTGCCAACTTGCCTGCTGGCTTTTCACGATGTATGCACTGGTCAACCCTGCAAACATCATTACTATGCTGCCGATGGCAACCCATAAGGTAAACTTATGGGGGTGTATTTTTTTTCTTTGTTGCGTGCTCACAATCTCCATATAATTCGCTGATCACTCTATTCGTGATTACTCATAGTTTATCTGCCAATAACGCCAGCAATACAACCGGCAACCAGATATAGCTTCCAAACATCACCTTTCTTGCCGCCTGTACACTCATCTGGCGGTAGAGGTTTACACATCTTCCAACCATAAACAGGTTAGCCAGTAAAACGATTACCAAACTAACGATACCGCTCATGTGAATGAAGTAGGGTATTACGCCTACCGGTATCAGCAACAGCGAATACATAATTGTTTGTATCGCTGAGTATCTTGTTGGTCCCTTATCCGCCGGCAACAACTTAAACCCTGCTGTTGTATAATCCTGGTGAGCAATCCAGGCAATTGCCCAGAAATGCGGAAACTGCCAGAGAAACTGCAAAGCGAATAAAACCCAACCGCCCGCAGATAGTTTATCATCACCTGCTGCCCACCCTATTAAACAGGGTAAAGCACCGGGAAATGCACCTATCAATACTGCTATAGCGCTTACTTTCTTGAGCGGAGTATAGATAAATGCATACAAGAACAAACTAAATGCTGCAAGGCCGGCCGCTAGCCAATTAAAATAATAACCAAGAATAAAAATACCCAGTGCACCGGTAAGAATTGCAAAACCCCATCCTTCTTCGGCCGACATCCGGCCGGCTGCGACCGGACGTTTTGCTGTTCTTTTCATTACCGCATCCGTATCTTTTTCTACTACCTGGTTAATGGCATTGGCACTACCTGTTACTAACATCCCTCCTGCAAAGAGCAATAGTATCATTTTCCAACTGTATTCTTCAACTTTGGGCGCCAACAGGTAACTGATTACGCTGCTGAAGACTACCATGATACTTAGCGAAGGCTTTATGAGCTGTAAATAATCCTTTAGGCGGCTTCTTCCCGATCTTTTATCATTGGGAAAACTACTATCGCCCAACCCACGCTTGTCGAAGTGCTTTTCTTCCAATTCACTTCATTTAATCTGTCGTAATATTTTTCAAAAAACTGTACGAATCTATCGATATAAGCCCGTTAAAGCTGATTCCAAAAGCCTCTTTGGGCTTCAGGAGGCTTTAATGATCCTTACTTTCATTCGCACCAATCGGCTCTGTCTGTGGTATAAATTCTCTTCCATCCTTACCATAGTCATATGCCCAACGGTAAACTTCAGGGATTTCACCTGGCCAGTTGCCATGTCCCGGATTAATTGGTGTTGACCACTCCAGTGTAGTAGCACCCCATGGATTTGCAGAAGTAACCTTTCTCCCTTTAAACATTGAGTAGAAAAAGTTAAACACAAACATCAGCTGCATCGCAAAAACTATAATCGAAACAATGGTAATCATTTCATTCAGGCTCTGGAATTTGTTAAACGAAACCCAGGATGACAAATCAAGATAACGACGTGGCATACCCGCCATTCCTTCGTA
>JAFDYH010000067.1:32523-32765 GCA_018267535.1 Bacteroidota bacterium | reverse complement strand
CCCAATGTACTATTAAGGTAACGGCCAAACATTTTGGGAAACCAGTGATATACACCAGCAAACATGCCGAAAAAGGCTGCAACACCCATCACAATATGAAAGTGTGCTACAACAAACATTGTATCATGAAGGTGAATATCGATGGTTGAATTACCAAGCCATATACCTGTTAAACCTCCGGAAATAAATAAGCTTACAAAACCGATGGCAAATAAAGTAGCCGGTGTAAACCGGATATTACC
>JAFDYH010000067.1:32072-32406 GCA_018267535.1 Bacteroidota bacterium | reverse complement strand
TGCGCCCACACAAGAAAAGCCAGTATACAAATGGCAAACAGGGAGCCTATCATTGCCATATAACCGAAAATCGGTTTGCGGGAATTTACACTGAGTATTTCTGACACCAATCCCATTGCCGGTAAAACGATAATGTACACTTCGGGATGGCCAAGGAACCAGAATAAATGCTGATATAAAATAGCACTGCCTCCTTCATTATCGAGCACCTGACCATTTACAACGATGTCGCTCAAGTAAAAGCTCGTACCTGCATGACGGTCGAATAACAAAAGGATAAAACCGGATAATAAAACCGGGAAAGACAAAACACCCAATATAGCGGTAAAGAACA
>JAFDYH010000067.1:16063-32049 GCA_018267535.1 Bacteroidota bacterium | reverse complement strand
ATCGTCGCGATATAGTTCAAACCACCTAATAATGATGATACAACAAATAAAGCCATACTCACTATCCATAAGTCCATCCCTGATTTAGAACCCTGAGACGCCTGGCCTAATGCACTTAGCGGCGGGTAAGATGTCCATCCGCCACTTGCAGGACCTGTTTGTACAAATAAAGAAGAAATCATTACCACACTGGCAATAAAGAAAAACCAGTAGGAAAGCATATTCAGAAACGGAGATGCCATATCCCTTGCTCCAACCTGCAGAGGAATAAGAAGATTTGCAAATGTACCGCTCAGGCCGGCTGTTAATACGAAGAATACAAGTACAGTTCCGTGCATCGTTACCAATGCATAATAGAACTCAGGCTGAATATGTCCGCCTTTCGCCCAATGCCCAAAGAAGGTTTCCAATATCGGAAAATCCGTATTCGGAAAACCTAATTGCAACCGAAATAGCACAGAAAACAAACCGCCAATAATCGCCCAGACGATACCCGTAATAACGAATTGCCTTGCAATCATCTTATGGTCCTGACTGAAGATGTATTTGGTGATAAAAGTTTCCTTGTGATGATGCACATGGTGTTCATCATGATGAACGTCATGCGTCGTTACAATTTCACTGTGTCCATGATGGGTTACTTCATTACTCATAATCTCTTTCTTTAAATGCCAACTATGTGTTGCTTTTAAAAAATAATTCTTTAATAACTGGCTTTTGCCACATTACCTCCTGCATTAATAAGTACTGCTGTTTTTGCAGCTGTGTCCGTTACAGCAGGTTTCGGTTTTGCTGACGGATCTTTATCCGGATTAGCCACCAGGTATTGTGCTTTTTTCTTTGCCATCCAGCTGTCAAATTCCTGCTGTGTTTCTACAACGATTATCCCACGCATACCGGTATGTCCCTTACCACACATCTGGTCGCAGGATATTTCATACACAAAATCAGGATTGTTTTCTCTTTCCTTCATTTCTTTTGTAGTGAACTTTGGTGTGAACCATAAAGTGGTTGGAGTACCCGGCACTGCATCCATTTTTAAACGGAAATGAGAAAGGCCTACGTCGTGTATAACATCTTTAGAGCCTATAATCAGCTTTACCGGTTTGTTTACAACGCAATGCATTTCCTGCGCTACCCAGATATCGTCATGATTAGCGGGATCGTCCCATAGCTGACCCAATGGATTCCCGTTTGCTTCGTTTATCTGTTTAAAATATTTTTTTCCAAATACTTTATCGCGGCCCGGATAGCGAAATTCCCAACCAAATTGCTTACCGGTTACTTCTATTTCCATTGAGCCTTTCGGCGCTTCGCCTGTTATTTTAAACCAATAATACAAACCGAAACCTACCAATACTGTTAATGCCAATGCCGGTATCACCGTCCAGATGACTTCCAATTTGTTATTATGCGGATAATAATAGGCCTTGCGATTATCTGATTCCTGGTATTTAAACGCAAACCAGAATAAGGCAATCTGCGTTACCACAAAAACAAACCCGGTTATTGCCAGCGTAATGTACAACATCAGGTCAACCTTTTCACCCTGCAAAGAAGCAGCCTCTCCTAAAATCTTTCCTTTCAGTCTTTCATTACAATAATAAACGCCGATAAGACCTGCAATCAGGAATATAAGCAAGAGAAAAGCATTGATACGGTTACTCTGTTTACGGGATCTTTCATAACCGCGCAACACGGCAACATATTCACTTGCCTTGGCTATCTGGAACGTTATTAAAAACCCAAGTGCCAGTATCGCTATAACAAAAAAGGTTGTCATATTCTTCTATGTTCTGTTAGTCAATTTAATTATGTGTTTCAGAGGTTTAAAAAGTTCAAGAAGTTATGTGCGCTTATTAAACCTTTCAACTCCTTAAATCTGTCTACGTATGGTGTATAATACTTTCTTTAAAGAACGGATGGTTCTTTGCAAGCAACGGATGCTTTGCCAACGATTTTGCCGTTACAAACATAATCAGGCCGATAAAACCTAAAGCCACTCCAAAATCAAACATAATAGAGGGTACATGGTTGGGCAAAGGACCTGCAAATACCATCTGGTAAAAATTCAGCCAGTGGCCAAATATGATCAGTACCGCCATAAATGTCATTGTTGAATACCTTCTCTTAGAATCCTTTGTCATTAATATTAACAACGGGGCGAGGAAATTAATGGTAAACATCAGCCAGTATAGCCCGCTATAAGCGCCTCCGTAGCGGGGTTTGAAATAAACTGTTTCCTCGGGGATATTCGCATACCATATCAGCATGAACTGGGAAAACCACAGGTAAGTCCAGAATATAGAAAACGCAAACATAAATTTACCCAGGTCATGCAAGTGCTCGTTATTCGTCAGTTCGAGATAATTATTATTCTTAAGAAAAATTACAAACAGCACGATCAATGATATACCGGCAACAAAGCTGCTGGCGAATGTGTACCAACTGTACATGGTACTGTACCAATGCGCATTAATGCTCATCAGCCAAAGCCAGGGAATAGATGACATTACTGTCAATGAAAAGAAGACAATAAAAATGGCTGCCCATACTGTATTATTCCATACATACTTTTTTCCTTCTTCAATAGTGAGGTGCTTATCATCTATACTTCTTGAAAGCTGGCGCATCTTCCAGCCCAGACCAGACCACCCCAGAATTGTAATAATTGTCCAAATGGTGAAGAACCCTTTATTTAAAAATCCTGACTTATATAACAAGATCGGATCTTGTTTTACATGTTCAGCATCTGTCCAATGGTAAATCTGGTGGTTATTACTAAAACATATAGCTAATAAAATAACGCCGGAGACTACTCCCAAAACAGGTACACAGGCGGATATAGCCTCAGTTACACGACGGAAACTCATTTGCCAGCCGCCCCAGGCTAACGTTGTGGCACAAATGAAAAACATGGCAGCATTTGTAACCAATAGGAAATAAACACTGTTTGTTAACAGGCTGGACCAGAATCTTGCATCATTGGCATTCTTTTCTTCCACCGTACCGGAACCACCATGTGTAGTAATGTACAAAATAATAATAGATATGGCGCCCAGCAGCATCAGGGCAATAGAAAGAGTGTTATATCTTTTTGGTATTACAAATTGTTCCCTTAGTGTCATCTCTGTTCGTTTATATTCTTCGAAATAATCAACTTATTTTTTTGCAGCCGCACTTGTTGCAGCTGTACTATCTGTCTTCGGTGCCGCAGCCTGTGCAGAAACACCAGCTTTTGCAGCCTGTTGCGATTTAATATAAGCAATCACCATCCAGCGTTGTTTGGTGCTGAGTTGTGATGCATAAGATCCCATGTTCCCTTTTCCGTAGGTAACTGAGTAAAACATCTGGCCTTCCGGCATTTTTGATACGACAGGATCGCCTACCAGGTTTTTAGGTGCAGAGGGATAAGGGCCATTACCATCTTTCCATAATGGGCCATTACCATCCAGTTTAGGACCGTGGCAAATACCGCAATTCACGAGATACAATCTTTCTGCTTCTTTCATTTCGTCTGCACTTAATGCGGCCATAGGGCTTATCACTGCTTTTGATGCAACATAATTTACTGTATCGCCTGCTTTATCCTGTGCAACAGGAAAATGAGGAAGGTCGCCACGGGCAACAGTACCTTCTACCGGTTTTGCTGTATAATTAATTCCTTCTTTCTCCAGGTTACTATGATCAGCATAAGTTTCAATAGCGCGGCTATACGCCATATCCGGCATATACACCCTGCCTGGTTCTCTCTTTACATCACTGCAACCAACAACTGCTGTTATAAATCCTGTTATAATTAAAAGTTTTTTCATCAAACTCAGGTATTGTTAATTAACTGATCGGTTCTTCTTTTTTGATCTTTTTCGTATCGTCCTTATCATATCTGCCCAGCCACCATTCTGTTTCTTTATTTACAACAACGATTTCCTTTGCACCTGCACTTTCTAAAAAAGCTTTTGCCTCTGTTTCATTTGTCTTTGCAGTGCATTCTAATGCTAATACAAAAGTGTCATCTGTTGAGCGTGGATTGAAATGATCTTTCTTTACGAATGGTGCTAACTGGCAGAGGTAGCAAAAAGTAAGCACCATACCTACCGAAGCAAATAATACAGTCAATTCAAATGTAATCGGTATCCATGCAGGTAATGAAAAAAATGGTTTGCCGCCAAACACAATGGGCCAGTCCGTTGTTAACGCCCATGTGATAAACCCTAATGCTGTGGCCGTTCCGGAAATACCATATATAAAACCAGCAGTATGCAGGCTGGTTTCACGAAGCCCCATTACTTTATCCAAACCATGGATGGGGAATGGCGTGTATACATCGTGAATTTTATAGCCGGCTTTCCGCACTTTTTTTACAGCAGGAAATAAAACCGCTTCATCGTCAAAATTTCCAACTATGAATTTTTTTACGCTCATATTTTAGCTTTTAGCTATCAGCTTTAGGCATTAAGCCATTTCAAAATCAACTATCTTATATAACTGGCCCCAAGCTTACAGCTTATCGCTGAAAGCTTACAGCTTTTAATGTTCGTGTAACTGTTCTTCTGCAAACTCTTCTACTTCTTCTTTTTCCACACCATCCATTTTCTCTTTAAACCCATCACCGCTTCTCTTCAGTATATGTTTAATTTCTGCAATCGCAATAACCGGGAAGAATTTGGAGAATAAAAAGTAACAGGTAAAGAACAATCCAAATGTTCCCATATAGAAGCCAACTTCCCATATTGTCGGCGTATAATAAGTACTCCAGGAACTAGGCAGGTAATCACGATATATAGAAGTAACGATAATTACAAAACGCTCGAACCACATACCCACATTTACAAGTATTGACATAAAGAAAGTAACCAGCAAGTTTCTTCTCATTTTCCTGAACCAGAATATCTGTGGCGATAATACGTTACAGCCCATCATGATCCAGTAGCTCCATCCATAGGGACTTGCTAAGTTCAACCTGTTCTGGAAAAAAGCGAAGTTTTCGTATTGATTCGCTCCATACCAGGAAATGAATAACTCGGTTAAATAAGCGATACCTACTATCGAACCCGTCAAAACGATAACCTTATTCATTACCTCGATATGCTCAATGGTTATGTATTGGGAAAGACCTAATACTTTTCTTGTAACCAATAGCAGCGTTTGCACCATTGCAAACCCAGAGAAAATCGCACCCGCAACGAAGTAAGGAGGGAAGATTGTTGTATGCCATCCGGGAACGACGGAAGTGGCGAAGTCGAAAGATACTATGGTATGCACAGAAAGTACCAGCGGTGTACTTATACCAGCCAATACCAATGAAAGTGCTTCATGCCTTTGCCAGTGTTTGGTAGATCCTGTCCAGCCAAATGAAGTAACTCCGTAAAAAAATTTCCTCCATTTCAGTTTGGCCCTGTCACGAAGGGTAGCCAGATCGGGTAACAAACCGCTGTACCAGAATAATAATGAAACGGTGAAGTAAGTTGAGATCGCGAATACGTCCCAGAGAAGTGGTGAGTTGAAGTTCACCCATAATGGTCCACGCGTATTCGGATAAGGAAGTACGAAGAAAGCCATCCACACACGACCCATGTGCCATATCGGGAACTGGCCGGCACACATTACAGCAAAGATAGTCATTGCTTCAGCAGCACGGTTTACACCTGTTCTCCAACCCTGGCGGAAAAGTAATAAGATCGCAGAGATGAGGGTTCCGGCGTGACCGATACCAACCCACCATACGAAATTAGTAATGTCCCATCCCCAGCCAACTGTTTTATTCAGGTTCCACTGGCCTGTACCATAAATAACTTCAACAGTTACGGAAACAATGCCGAATACAAGCAGCCCGACTGAAATTAAAAAGCCAACCCACCAGAGTTTACTTGGTTTTACCTCTACCGGGCGGCAGATATCTTCTGTCACATCATGATAGTTCTTATCCCCGTCTACCAGTGCAGGCCTTACCTGTGATTCGTATCTGAGTAATGACATATTCTGAGCTTTAAGCCATCATCCGCTTTGGCGGATATAAGCTTTCGTTTTTTATGTTACAAACTTTTGTTCTCTGTTCTTTTTTCATCTATTTCCCATTAATCCCAAACATCTTCCTCCCGAGTTCAGATTAATGCGCTCCTTCCTTTGCCGGTTCATGCTTTTCTTCACCGGCTTCTTCATGATTTGCAGGTTCTATTATTTCATCTGTATTCCTGATTTTAGCCAGGTAGTTCACATTGGGCAGCGTATGTATCTGCTCAATTACATAAAACAACCTGTTTTCATTTTCTTCCCGTGTTTTAAAAATAGCGCTTTCTTTATCATGTGCATTTCCGAATACAATAGCATTACCTGCACAAGCCTGCTGACAAGCTGTTTTCGCTTCGCCATCTTTCAACGGTCTGCCTTCTTTCTTCGCGTCTAATTTTGCAGCCTGCAATCTTTGTACACAGAAAGAGCATTTTTCCATCACACCTCTTGAACGAACAGTAACATCCGGGTTCAATACCATTCTTGTTACATCGTCCATCATTTGCTCGGTTACCACTTCATCCAGTTTACCTACTACCTGCTGGTCCTGATTATTCGGGAAGCTATCAGCACCTGTATAATCAGCCCAGTTGAAGCGGCGAACTTTATAAGGACAGTTATTAGCACAATATCTTGTACCGATACAACGGTTATAAGCCATCTGGTTAATACCTTCTGCACTGTGGTTGGTTGCTGCTACCGGGCACACGTTTTCACAAGGTGCATTATCACAATGCTGGCAAAGCATCGGCTGGAATACCACCGTTTTCAGATCGTCAGGATTCTTTGCATCGCTTACGAAATAACGGTCAATCCTTAACCAGTGCATATCGTGATAGCGCAATACCTCACGTTTACCCACAACCGGAACATTGTTCTCTGCATGACAGGCTATCACGCAGGCACCGCAACCAAAGCAGGCATTCATGTCAATGGACATTCCCCATTTCAATCCGGGTTGTGCATGATCTGGATATAAAGTCCCGTTTACGCGATAATCGCCTTCTGTTTTACCATCTGCTGATGTTCCGAAATCCTCCGCCAGTTCTTCGCGGAATTTTTTGAACTGCTCCGGGTATTTTTTGAAAGAAGCCAGTGTTGTTTCTTTTACAACCTCTGTTCTGTTCTCGTAGGAATTATGAATTTGTGTCTGAGCAACTTTATATTTAGTCCCCGTATTGGCAAGTGTAACATCAGTTGAAAAGCCATCGATCGTTGTTCCGTTGAAGGAAGCAAACTGGTAAACATTTTTACCAACTTCTTTCGCTGCTTTACCAAGTTTGTCAGTTCTTCCATAGCCAACGGCAACAGCGATTGTATCCGCGTTCATACCCGGTATTACCAATACGGGCAATTCCACTTCTGTTTTACCGGCTGTAATTTTGATGACCGGCTTTTGCGGATAATATTCATAATCCATATCCAGCTTTACGCCCAGTTCCTTGGCTGTAGCCGTGGATATTAATGCATAGTTATCCCATGTTGCTTTAGAAATCGGGTCAGGCAATTCCTGTAACCAGGGGTTACCGGCCTGCTTACCTGTACCCAAAGAAATTTTTTGATACAACACTAATTCCTTCTTGCCCCCTTTCTTTGCAGAACCAATAGCAGAAGCGGCAGTAGTTACAGCTGCAGTATTAAATGAAAGTATCCCTATCGCAGGAGCTGCCGATTCCAGGATACCATCCTGCAGTGCTTTATCAAAAGCAGCTTCAGAACCTAATTTGGTAACCCAATAGTTTTTAAAATAAGTATCGTAGTCTGTATTGTTACCACTCCATTTCAATAGTGAAGTCTGGAACGGACGTGTTTTAAATAATGGATAAATAGTAGGCTGCTGGAAACTGATATATCCTGTTTTTGCTTCCGCATCGCCCCAGCTTTCCAGGTAATGACTATTGGGTATTACAAAATTGCACAACTGCGTTGTTTCATCATACTTTTCAGTAAAGGAAACCGTCAGTTTTACTTTTGATAAAGCTGATTTTACTTTATCTGCATCATAATAATCGTATACAGGATTGGCGCCATAAATAAATAAAGCACCAACACCGCCGGAGCTCATTTGCGCCAGTAAATCAGCAAAATCTTTATCAACACCCTGACGATAATTAACCGGTAGTGACCAATCTATCGTTGTACCATATGCGCCGATCGTATTATTAATAGCATTTACAATGACCTGAACATTTACATCATTGCTGCCACTAACTACCAATGCTTTCCCGCTATTCGCTTTTAAATCGCTGGCTACTTTAGCTATACCAGCTTTCAGTTTTGCATCTGCAATGACAGGAGCTGAAACAGTGCCACCTAAAGCCGCTAACAATCCAAGAGCGACAGCGCCGGTTTCTGAAGGACGATGAGTAAACCGTTCATCTGCATTTGCACCCGTCATGCTGAGATAGCTCTCAAACTGGTAGTGCTTATTCATTTCAGGGTTCTTCTCATCTATTTTTCTGCCTTTTGCATATTGGGTAGAAAATTCATAAGGGCTTAACCATGTTCCAAGGAAATCCGCACCAAGGCTAACGATCACTTTTGCATTCTGGAAATTATAGGAAGGAATTCCTTTTTTCCCAAAACTTGCTTCATTTGCCTGTAACATGCCACTGTATGATACGCCATCATACTGAACATGTTTACTACCTGCATATTTGGCTAAAAATTCAGTGATCACCTGTTGTGTAGATGGAGACACCAGTGTACTGGTCAGTAAAACAACCGGTGCTGAGCCTACACCAGCCAATGCAGAAGCAACTAATTTATCAGCCTGTTCAAATGTCGGGATCTCTTCAAATTTGTCGCCTGCACGCTGAACCGGAAATTTAATTCTGTATGTGTCGTATAAATCAAGTACTGAAGCCTGTGAACGTGCCGTAGTAGCGCCTTTTGTTAAACTGCTCAGTTCATTTCCTTCTAATTTGATAGGACGGCCATCTCTTACTTTGGCTACTACCGGTATCACATCCCCATCCTGCACATAAGTGGTAGCATAATATTTCGGAACGCCCGGGATCAGATTTTCGGGCTTATTGGCATAAGGAACAATTCTTCTTTCAGGAATTTTACAACCAGCGGCAATAGCAGCTGCGGCTGTGCTGAATCCCAAATATTTCAGGAAATCCCTGCGCGGAGATTTAGCACCCAGCAGTTTGCCATCAAAATCTTCAAAAGGCAATTCCTCACGAAACTCATCCTTATTCTTCTTTTGAAAACCTTCCGGGTCGTTTAGTTCACCAAAATTTTGCCAGTACTTAGATTCGCTCATATTATCTCAGAGTTAGCAGTTGGCGATATGACAACTGTTTATTTTTTTGAAATCTATCTTTTATGCAGAGGGCCTGTCAACTGCCGACTAATTTTAATAGTGACATTTCTGACATTCCAGTCCGCCAATATCTTTCACCGTTACACTATCCATTTTACCGGCTTTTATATCATTATGAAATTTTTCATAAATACTATAGAATTTATTCCCGGTGCTATCAGAATAGTTGAAATCTACTTTTGTTTCACGATGGCAGTTTATACACCAGCCCATACTGAGCTCGGAGAACTGTTTTACCTCATCCATTGCAGTAATTTCTCCATGACAAGTCTGGCACTGAACCTTTCCGGCCCTTACGTGCTGGGCATGGCTGAAGAATACATGATCGGGGAGATTATGAATCTTGATCCACTCAAGGGGTTTTGCTTTTGATGGATCCCACGCATTAGGCTTGGAAGGATCAAAGCCTGCTGCTTTAAACAATTTGGCAATTTCAGCAGTACCATTTATTTCCTGTTGCTCTTCATTAAACAATTTTGGACCCTTAGTGTACTCTGTAATTGCTTTATGGCAATTCATACAGATGTTAACGGAAGGAACGCCGGCTGTTTTGCTGTCCCATGCGCTTCCATGACAATATAAGCAGTTAATCTGGTTGATACCGGCATGCACTTTATGCGAATAGAAGATAGGTTGTGCAGGCTCATAATTTTTTTGACGCCCGAGGTTGATAGCTCCTTTTGTAAGGTAGTATCCGCCTACGACAAATAAGATAAATGCCAAAAGTGCGATATATACTTTATTCCTGTAAAAGGGAACAGGATCGGGGCGAAGAATATTTTCAGCATCATCCGATAATTTTTTCAGGTTACTGTTTACCTGCATCAGTATCAGTGCGATGATGGCGAGAATGAGAGAGATAACACCAAAGATGACTGCATTGTGGCCATTATCAGGAGCTGTTGTTTCACCGGTCGGCGTTTGAGGCGCCTTATTCTTATCTGCCACTTGTTGATCTATATATCCAACAATCGCATCAACATCTTTAATTGTCAGATCAGGAAACGCCTGCATTACAGAACCAAATTTGGCCTTTAATCCTTCCGTATAAGGATCCTTAGCCATGTACGCCGTTGGATTATTCGCCCACTTCAGTATTTCGTTATGATCTGCCCATTTGCCTCTTTCCTCAAGGTTCATTAGTGCAGGGCCTACTGCATCTTTAAATATCTGGTGACAACTTGCACATTTACTATTAAATAAGGCTTTACCATCCTGAGCTGAAGAATTTATGAAAGAAACAATTGTAAGAACAACTACAAAGAAGCCTGATTTTATAAAGTTTGGTTTACGAGGAATCATAGTTGCAGTTAATGCTGAAAAATGTGGAAAAAATCCTGATTCAGGCGCAAAAATAAGTCATGAACGCAACAAAAAACCATTACAAAAAAATTTTTTTTAACCCGCTACCAGACTGCATCTCAGCCAATTTGATACCATCTGTTAGCCTATTCATTTGATCAATGTCATGTTTTCGTCACCCTTTTTTCCTGCTATTTCAATTTGTGAAAATCATGGTTTGAATTACCCGATATTTGCGCCACTTTACCTTCACCATACTGCTAATGTTTGAAAGATTGCAAAAGAAATGGAATGTTTCCGGATTTAAGCTGATATTAATCATTGCCATTTTTGCAATCGGCGGCAGCCTTACTGGTTATAGCGGCCGTAAACTGATGAGCTTTTGGGAAATTGACAGGGGAATTGGCTGGGTTGTATTATACATCCTGTTAATTACAATCATCTGGCCTTTGGCAGTTTTACTGGTCAGCATCCCTTTAGGGCAGTTTAGTTTTTTTAAAAATTATATCCAACGAATAGGAAAAAGGATGCTTGGCAAATCAAAAGTGAAAAGTGGAAAATCAAATACAGGCGACTCTTCTTTCATGGCTCAAATCGCCATCTTCGCCTCGGGGGCCGGCAGCAACGCACAAAAAATTATTGATCATTTCCGGAATCACTCTTCCATTAAAGTTGCGCTCATTATTTGTAATAAACCCGGAGCAGGTGTATTATCCATTGCAGAAAGGGAAAACATTCCTGCTTTATTGATTGAAAAAGAGAAATTCTTTCGCGGCGATAGTTATGTGCCGGAACTGAAAGAAAAAAACATTGATTTTATTGTACTCGCCGGTTTTTTATGGAAAATTCCCCCTGCTTTAATTAAAGCCTATACCGGCAAGATCATCAATATTCATCCTGCATTATTACCGAAGTACGGCGGTAAAGGAATGTATGGTCATTTTGTGCATGAGGCGGTAATTGCTTCCGGCGATAAGGAAAGCGGCATAACCATTCATTATGTAGACGAGGTCTATGATCATGGTAAAATTATTTTCCAGGATAAATGTGCGGTGCTGTCAACCGATACAGCAGAATCATTAGCGCAAAAGATTCATGAACTGGAGCATAAAAATTTTCCGGTGGTGATTGAAACACTTTTGACCAGGTAATTTCATTCTATATTTTTTCATTGTTGTAAATTGTACAACTTATAGAGTATGGCATACTTCCGGAAGTATGCCATAGCTGTTAAAACCATCACGATAAACATTTCATTCCATGAGAAAATTATTGCTCTTCATCGCAGTCATTCTTTCTTGTACCGTTTTTTCACAATCTGCCGGTATAGCATCATTGAAAACAATAAAAGAAGTTCCTCCTTCTTCTGCCGGTTTTTCTACAGAGCGGCTGGCGCGGATTGATAAAGTACTGCAGGAATACGTTGATAACAAATGGCTGGCTGGTGGCAGTGCTATTATCGTTCATAATGGTTCCATTGTTTATTACAAGGCTTTCGGCTATGATGATATTGATGCAAAAAAAGCAGAAAAAAGAGATGCTATATTCCGCATAGCTTCTCAAACAAAAGCAATTACCAGTGTCGCGGTAATGATGCTCTATGAACAAGGAAAATTTTTACTGGATGACCCTGTTTCAAAGTACATACCGGAATACAAGGACCAGAAAGTCCTGGACAAATTCAATGAAAAAGATACCACTTATACTACTGTTCCGGCAAAAAGAGACATCACAATCCGTGACCTGCTGACACATACTTCCGGCATCGCTTATGCGCAAATTGGCACCAAAGAGTCGAATGCCATCTATTATAAGAACGGAATTGTGGGCGGTATTGGCGTTGATAAAATAATACTAGGCGAAAAAATGCGCAAGCTTGGTTCCATGCCCCTGTTTCACCAGCCTGGTGAAAAATGGACCTATGGACTAAACTCCGATCTGTTGGGCTATCTCGTAGAAGTTGTAAGCGGCATGAGCCTGGCTGATTTTTTCAGGAAAAATATTTTTGAGCCACTCGGCATGAGAGATACCTATTTCTACTTGCCAAAAGAGAAATACAGCCGGCTGGCAACCCTATATACAGAAGACTCAACAGCGCATGTAAAGAAAATGGATGACTATATGGAGCTGAATGGAAAATTTTATCGTGACTATCCCGCCACCGAAGGCACTTATTATTCCGGTGGTGGTAGTCTTTCTTCAACTGCTTATGACTATGCCGTATTTATGCAAATGTTGCTGAATGGTGGTGAATATAATGGCAAGCGCATCCTGAGCCGGAATGCTGTAAACCTGATGACGCAAAATCAAATTGGCGATTTAAATCTTGGAGATAATAAATTCGGGTTAGGTTTTGGCATATTAACGGAAAAAGGGAAGGCGAAAACACCTGTTTCTGTTGGCAGTTTTGACTGGGGTGGTATGTTCAGTTCCAGTTACTGGATAGACCCTAAAGAAAAAATTACCGGGCAACTATTTATTAATCAATTTCCCAACTCGCATGGGGATATACATAATAAGTTTAAGGTATTGGTGTACCAGGCGTTGGAGTAATCAGTATGAGAGCCAGGTTGCCGGATGCAAAGCGGCTGATCTTCTACAATGATCGGCCAACATCTCATAACCCACAACTTTTATCATAGCTTTTGCACTTTCTTTCGTTACTTGCTGCCGGTCAAAACTGATTATTGAAGAAAAATTTACATACGCTTTATTTTACAGGGATTGTTTTGCTTTTACTTGCAGCAGGCTCATCCCGTGCCCAGACTTTTATACTGAAAGGAACCGTGTATGATAGCTCACGTGTATACCCGCTGGAAGCAGTTTCTGTTTTAACCACCGCCGGAAGGGGTGCTGTTACCAATTCGCAGGGGAAATATGAAATAGAAGTAACATTGAAAGACTCTATCTGGTTTTCCTACCTTAATAAGCCAACTATTAAATACCCGGTTGCAAGGATAACAGATTTTACACAGTTTGATCTTTCCCTGCGGGTAAACATACCCGAGCTAAGGGAAGTGAAAGTAATGCCCCGCAATTATAAACTGGATTCAATACGGAACCGCATTGAATACGAAAAGATTTTTAATTTCCACCGTCCCAATATCAGTTCACTTACGACGATCGGCCCAACAGGAGCCGGAATTGATATTGATGAATTAATCCGTGTATTCCAGTTCAGGAAAAACAAAAACACCGAAAAGTTCCAGGAACGGTTAATAGAGCAGGAACAAGATAAATTTGTTGAACACAGGTTCAGTAAAGCACTGGTACGCCGCCTCACCCAATTAGACGGTAATGCGTTGGATAGTTTTATGAGGATGTACCAGCCAACGTTTGAATTTACCGCCGCAAGTTCCGATTACGATTTCCAGACTTATATAAAAGAGGCCTACGAAAAATTCAAAACAGGCAAAATATTTCATTCGCCTTTCCGGCGCGAAGATTATTGATCCGGCTATCTTGTTTTGCGTTAATTACTATTTCAATTTTACCAGGAAAAATAAGGTAATTTCATCCCGATAACTATTGTGATGAATACCCATTGAAACCCTGCTTATCAATATACAATATATCAGTTGAAAAATAGAAACCATGGAACAAACTAACTTAGGTATCGGAACAAGGTTGCAACATACCCAATTCGGGCCCGGTGTTATTGTGGGCATCCGGTATGCTACTTATCTTATTTCTTTTATTAATCATGGTATAAAAGAAATTGATAAAACAGATGAAAAGCTGGATGAGATCATCCCTGAAAATGCAACCGCCGAAATTGAAACCCATAGTGATGTTGAAAAATCATTACTGAAAATATTAAGGCTTTGGGGTGGCCTGCAGGAGAAAGTACTGCTTGGAGACCGCTGGATCGGAGGCACCTTGATTTTACAGCCTGCTGATAAAACACTAAAACCGAAAGAAATCCCGATTGATGATTTCTTTCATAAAATAGTAATGCTCCGCGACAGGCTACGGGTATTGGAGCAGAATATAAACAGTAATAAAAAACTGAATGATGAAGATAAGGTTAACCTTCAGCAGTATATCACCCGGTGCTATGGTTCTTTAACCACATTCAATGTTTTATTTAAGAACAAAGAGCATTGGTTTGTAGGGGATAAAGGCGGAGGTGCCGATTAATTGATAACTTATAATTTATAAATGATGCGGCTTATATCAAAGAGAGCCCTTCTCCTGTCAGTATTACTATTATTACGGGTCGTCGTTCCGGCTCAAACCTTTGCTAATAGCAATTTAACTATCGATTCCGGCTATCTTATCTCTTTTGACGGCACTAAGATTTATTATGAATCTACCGGCAAAGGACAAGCGGTTATCCTAGTGCATGGATTTATTGTAAACGGGCAATCCTGGAAAAAAACAGCTTTATACAATGATCTTACCGCCGCGGGATATAAAGTTGTCATTTTGGACCAACGGGGTAATGGCCGATCTGATAAACCACATGACTCTGCCGCTTACGACAACGATGCTGAAGCAAAAGATATAATGGCTCTCACAAAAAAGCTGGAAATAAAGAAATATAGCGCAATAGGCTATTCCCGTGGAGCTATTATCGTTTCAAGACTACTTGTATTAGATAAAAATATCCGGAAAGGAGTAATGGGTGGAATGGGGTCTGATTTTACTAATCCGCAATGGCCGCGGCGGATCATGTTTTATCATGCCCTTAGAGGTGATTCAGTACCGGAATTAAAAGCAATGGTTGAAAATGTAAAAAAGCAAGGACTTGACCCGATGGCCCTGGCTTACCTTCAACGTTCACAACCTTCGACCAGTAAAGAACAACTTGCCGCCATAAAACAACCGGTTCTTGTTATATGCGGCGATCGTGATTCTGATAATGGTTCAGCCATAGAACTGGCTTCCTTACTACCCGGTGCATCATTTGTGACGACGCCTGGCGTGCATAACGATGCCAATCAAACCAAAGAATTTTCATCAGCAGTTATTTATTTTTTACAAAAAAAATAGACCCTGTATTCTAAACCGGACATTAAAATGAAAAGCCCTAAAAAGATTGTACTTGTTGCCGTATTTCTTTTTGCCGCCTTTTTAATTTCCTGCGCACAGGATTTCATGACAAATGTTGAAGGAAGAAATTTTATCAGGCTGAATGGCAAATGGCAGATAATAATAGACCCTTACGATGCCGGTGCCGGCGACTGGAAGCCGATATGGCGCGATCAAACACCGGCTGGTAAAACCGATTTTTATGAGTATCAATTCAGTGATGCGAATGTACTGGAAGTACCAGGGGACTGGAACTCGCAAAACCGGGAACTGAAATATTATGAAGGGACGATCTGGTACAGGAAGA
>JAFDYH010000067.1:11245-16042 GCA_018267535.1 Bacteroidota bacterium | reverse complement strand
GTAAACTATGAGTGTGATGTATACCTGAACAATGAAAAGATCGGCTCACATGAAGGAGGTTTCACCCCTTTCCAGTTTGATATTACTGATAAAATTAAAGACGGGGATAATAGCATAATAGTCAGGGTAAATAATGCCAGAAGGGTAGACAATATCCCTGCCATGAATTTTGACTGGTGGAATTATGGTGGTATTACAAGGGATGTTTATTTAATTGAAACACCTGAAATATTTATAAAAGATTATTTTATACAGCTTGCCAGAAACAGCAAAGCTGACCTGAGGGGTTGGGTAACTTTAAATACAACAGGAATAAAACAAGTATCGATCCTGGTACCCGAATTAAAAATTAAATACACTACGCAAACTGACGCTAACGGTAAGGCACAGGTCAAAATACAGGCAAGGCCGGTTTTATGGTCGCCAAAGGCTCCAAAACTTTATAATGTTATTATAAAAACAGAAACTGATTCCATTCATGAATCAATTGGCTTCCGGAATATTGCAGTGCGCGGTACGGAGATCCTTTTAAACGGCAAATCGGTTTTTTTGAAAGGAGTGAATATCCATGAAGAAATACCGCAACGCTCAGGGCGGGCCTGGTCGGAAGCAGATGCCCTTCAATTATTAAAATGGGCAAAAGAATTGGGCTGCAACTTTGTCCGTACTGCACATTATCCCCATAACGAACATATGGTCCGTCTGGCCGATAGAATGGGAATCATGATCTGGGAAGAAATTCCACTATGGCAGGGTATCGAATTTAATAACCCTGAAATTTTAAAAAAAGCAGACCGCCTTCTTGATGAAATGATAGCAAGGGATAAAAACCGCAGTTCGGTTATTATCTGGAGCCTTTCCAATGAAACAACGCCTTCGGATAGCCGCAACAAGACTTTGGCCGCAATGGCGGTTCATGCAAGATCACTGGATTCCACAAGACTGATTACTTCTGCTTTTAGTCATGTAGTTTATGATAAGAATACTGTTACTATTGAAGACCCCCTGAGCGAATCGCTGGACGTGCTGGCCGTAAATGAATACCTTGGCTGGTATAGTCAATGGCGTGCAAAGCCAGAGACTATGCAATGGAAATCTTTGTTTAATAAGCCGCTGATCATATCTGAATTCGGTGGCGAAGCATTATATGGCAAACATGGCCCCTCGGATGTATTAAGTTCATGGAGCGAAGAAAGCCAAGAAAAAATTTACGAAGACCAGGTGAACATGTTTAAAAAAATCCCTTTTTTAAGAGGCACCTGCCCATGGATATTAGTCGACTTTCGCTCGCCCACAAGAAGGCACCCTGTTTACCAGCAAGGGTGGAATCGAAAAGGGTTATTAGGTAATAATGGGTTAAAGAAAAAAGCATGGTTTGTAATGAGTGACTACTACAAAGAAATTGATGACAAGTAATAACGGCTTACCACTGATTTTTCCCGTTGAAATTTCTTATATTATACTATAAATAAGAATTTTATTCTGATTAAGTGTATATTTACAGAAAATTATTCTTAAATGGTAGTCGATCTTGATACAGTTGACCTGAAAATACTAAACCTCATGCAGGCCAATGCACGTATTTCCAATGCGGATCTTGCGAGGGAACTGGAAATGGCGCCATCAGCAGTATTGGAAAGAGTGAAAAAACTGGAACAAAAAAAAGTCATACTTCAATACACCACCAGCATCAATCCTGTAGCTGTTCAGCAAAAATTACTCGCATTTATTTTTATTAAATCCACAGAAGGTTTTGCCAGCAGTGCAAAAACAGCAGAGGCTTTGGCGAAAATTCCGGCAATACAGGAAGTACATCATATCGCCGGCGAAGATTGCTTTTTGGTTAAAGTGCGCACAGAAGATTCGGCATCCTTAATGGACCTGATGAGAAATTCATTGAAAAAAATCCCCGGTATCCTTTCTACAAAAACAACTATCGTACTGGAAACTGCAAAAGAACAGCAACAATTGGTAATACCGGAAAAATAAATGTTATGGCAGGCATAGTTAAAAAAGAAGCGTCTACCGCAATGGTTGTATTGGCTTTTGCCACGGTTTATATAGTTTGGGGATCTACGTATTTTTTTATACAAAGGGCAATCCAGCATTTACCGCCCCTTTTTCTCGGAGCCATCCGTTTTATTGCCGCAGGAGCTTTATTGATGATCTGGTGTATAATCAGGAAAGAAAATCTGTGGGATTGGAAACAAATCAAACCTGCTATTATCAGCGGTTTATTATTATTGTTTATAGGGAATGGCGCATTAATTGTTGCCGAAAAAACTTTGCCCAGTTCATTCGCTGCCATATTGATCTCATCAGCGCCAATCTGGTTTGTATTACTTGACCGGCCAAAGCTGAAAGAAAACCTTTCCAACCGGTCGACGGTAATGGGATTAGTTATTGGTTTTACCGGTGTGATTCTATTATTCGGTCAAAGCTTGCCCGCTCTATTTTCATCCGGTCATTCGGCGGAAATAGTTGCAATGATTATTCTTATAATCGGCTCTATCAGTTGGGCAGGCGGTTCATTATATTCCAAATACTTTGCAAAAGGTTCAACTACAGTTAACACGACCTGGCAGATGATGGCTGCGGGAATTGCATTTATTCCATTCAGTCTTTTAGCCAAAGAAACAAAGGGTTTCAACTGGCATTCAGTACCTGTTGAATCCTGGTTATCGGTTCTATATCTTGTAACTATGGGTTCACTTGCCGGTTATAGTGCTTATGTTTGGTTGCTGAAGGTAAGACCTGCAACACAGGTGAGTACCTATGCTTATGTGAATCCTGTTGTTGCTGTAATGCTCGGCGTATTTTTTGCGGGAGAACATTTAACAAGTATGCAGGTTACCGGCCTTGTCGTTATTCTTACCAGTGTATTATTGATTAACCTCGCTAAATACAGAAAAGAAAAAGAAGAAAAAAGAAAAATACAGGAGCAACAAAATACTTCCACAGAATTTGCCGCAAAGCTATTGAAGGGAAAAGCCACATTATAGTAATACTTGTTCATCCTGCCTGGATGTTTATCGCAAATTGTATAAGGTAGCTGTTACAGCCCTGTTTTATAAAAAGTATTTCATTAACTTGAGTTCCTAATTATTGCTTATGAAAAAATATTTTCTTGCTGTATCGCTATTTAGTTGCCTATTTGTTACAGCTCAAACTAAAATTGGCGTACAACTTTACAGTTTCCGCAATCAATTTAAGACTGATATACCCGGCACACTGGAGAAGATAAGCAAGATGGGTATAACTGAAGTGGAAGGCGGCGGCTCCTATGGAATGCCGGTACCGGAATTTAAAGCTTTACTCGATAAGAATAATTTAAGCGTTACAAGCATCGGTGCGGATTATAAAGTACTGGAAACAGATCCACAAAGTGTAATAAATGAAGCGAAATTGTATGGGGCGAAATATGTGATGTGTGCCTGGATACCGCATGAAGACAATCATTTTACAATTGAAGATGCAGATAAAGCTATCCGGGTTTTTAACACTGCAGGAAAGTTATTGAAGGAACATGGAATCAGCCTTTGTTACCATGCACATGGTTATGAATTTGTTCCTTACAATAAGGAGACGCTGTTCGATTATATGGCAAAAAAGATGGACCCCCGATATGCCAATTTTGAAATGGATGTATTTTGGATAAAACACCCGGGGCAGGATCCGGTTGCCCTATTAAAGAAATATCCCGGCCGTTTCAAGATGATGCATCTAAAAGACCGGAAACCAGGCACAGAAGGAAACCAGCTCGGGCATGCAGACGTGGAAACAAATGTTGTATTAGGCTCCGGTGATGTGGGTATCGCTGCTATTATGAAAGTGGCAAAGAAATATGGTGTAGAGAAATTCTATATAGAAGATGAATCTTCACGATCAATGGAGCAGGTGCCGCAGAGTTTGGCATTTCTAAAAGGTTTGAAATAATCCTCTATCAAACTTTCTCTTTTAACTCTTCCATCACCTCATCAACAATAATATCCAGGTTTTCATACCAGTCAAGATGTGGTGAAAATTGCTGGCAACCACCTATTTTTTTTTCTACGCATTGCGTATCGTCCCACTGCTTACCACAGGAAGGACAACGCCCCCCTGTAGAAAATGTGTCCCAATCATGGCCACAGGTACAAACCCAATGCGGTTGACCATCAGCTTCCCAATTACATTTGGGGCACCGTATGCGAATGCTATCCATAGGTGGAAAATTAATGCATTCGTATATATTTTAGTTATGTGACTTTTACGATTGGTGATAACTGGTGAGTTATTGAAGAAAAATAATCTAAACAAATCTGTTTTTTTAATACCGCATGAGTTTTTGTACACTCTCGTCCAACCTGGCTTTTGCCATAAAATTTTTTTCCAGGTCAATATTAAAAGGCACTGGGGTATCTAAAGAAGCGCAACGCATAACCGGTGCATCTAATAAAGCAAAACAATGCTCAGCTATCCATGCAGCTATTTCCCCACCAAGGCCGCCAATTAAAGTGTCTTCATGCAGGATTAATATTCTACCCGTCCTTTCTACTGCAGCCCGTATGGAAGCATAGTCCAAAGGAAGCAATGTTCTTAAATCGAGGATATCAATAGAAATTTCCGGATGCTCAGCTGCATAGTCCTCTGCCCAATGTACACCAATGCCATAGGTAATAATCCCCACATCATTGCCGGACCGCACATGCTTTGCCTTGCCGATCTCAATTTCATAATAATCTTCCGGTACAGGACCGCTTACACTTCTGTATAAAGCCTTATGTTCAAAATATAAAACAGGATTAGGATCATTAA
>JAFDYH010000067.1:8016-11136 GCA_018267535.1 Bacteroidota bacterium | reverse complement strand
CCTGTTGGCATGCGGATAACCACATCTGCATTTTGCCCCCAGCGATAATAAATTTTTGCAAGGTTATTTATAATCTGGTTAAATCCCACCGATACAAAATCAGCAAACTGCATTTCCATTAAACCTTTATACCCTTCAAGGCTTAAGCCTAATGCCGCGCCAACAATGGCGCTTTCACAGATGGGCGTATTCCGTATCCTTTCTTTACCAAACTCAGCAAGAAATCCGTCAGTTATTTTAAATGCACCGCCATATTCTGCAATATCCTGCCCCATTATTACCAGGTTTGAATGTTGCTGAAGGCTTTGTTGAAGACCTTGCTTTACAGCATCAATAAACCTGAATTCGTGAGTTATGAAAGGTGAAACATGAAATGTCTCTGAATTATCAATGACTTTCACATCTTGTGTTTGCCGTTTGATATCAATAGCATAAATATCATTCAGCTCTTCTTCTTCATCAGGCAACATCGTTGGCGAATCAAAGCCAATAGCCAGTTCGTTTTCTATCTTTTCTTTAAACTCGTTTCTTATTTCGGCTATCCCTTCTGGTGATATTATATGATTAACCGATAAATACAATTCGAAGTTCTTTATCGGGTCTTTAAGCTCCCATATTTCAAACAATTTTGGCGGAACATATTTTGTGCCGCTTGCTTCTTCGTGGCCACGCATCCGGAACGTGAGGCACTCTATTAAATAGGGCTTTTGATTTTTGATACAGTATTCTCTTACTCCTTTTATTGTATCATATACTGTGAGTACATTGTTGCCATCAATCTGCACGCCTTCCATTCCATAGCCTTTCGCCCTATCTACAAGACTGATACAACGATATTGTTCCGTAGTAGGTGTACTTAAGCCATAACCATTGTTCTCTATCAAGATGATAACCGGCAGATCCCATACGGCCGCTACATTCAGGGCTTCATGAAAATCTCCTTCACTGGTTCCTCCTTCACCTGTGAATGCCAAGGCCACTTTTTTTTCTTTCTTCAATTTATACGCTAAAGCCACACCATCCGCAATGGCTAGTTGAGGCCCGAGGTGCGATATCATACCGCAGATATAATGTTCCCTATTGCCAAAATGAAAACTTCTCTCCCTTCCTTTACTATATCCATCTTTACTGCCCTGCCATTGTTTGAATAGTTTATGCAAAGGCATATTGCGGACAGTAAATACACCCAGGTTGCGGTGCAACGGCATAATCCATTCATCAGGATGCAAAGCCATTGTAGCACCAACAGCGATCGCTTCCTGGCCGATACCGCTGAACCATTTTGATATTTTTCCCTGGCGAAGCAATACCAGCATCTTTTCTTCAATCATTCGCGGCCAAAGAAGATTGCGGTAAATTTCCAGCAACTGCTCATTCGTTAAATCTTTTCTGTCAAATTGCATGAAGCGAATTTCCACTATTCACATGGAAATAACAAAGGCGTTTTTAAGCCTATAAAACAGATTTGAACCAACTTAAAGGATTTCCTTTTATCAGGTAGTCCAAAAATAACTGCTTTCATCCAATCACTTCACCCAAATTATTACACTTTTACGAGTATTTTCCAATTGCATCTCAGAAGCTGAACTTATGCTCTATTAGTTTTTTTGAAATTTTTATAAAGCACTCAAAAATTAAACTCCAAACATATATAGTTACCATCAGTATAAAAATTTCTGTTGTACTTTTCAAATTTATAGCCCAGCCCCACCATCATTTTTTTGGTAAAGTTTCTAAATAAGGTGAGCTTATAGGTTTGATATCCTACAAAGCGTTGCCGTATATTGTTATCCTGTTTATAAACCATTCCGGTGAAATATAATAGGCATGCTTATCATTTTTCGATTGAAAGTTTTTTGTGATGGAAATATCATGAAAGAAATTGTTTTGCGAGTAAATTGTTTTGTTAAATAAAATAATAAAAAAAAAGAAAAGCAATTTTTTTGAACATTTTTTATATTGAAAATTTTCAATGAAAGTAATTAGACTACCTGAGATTGAATAAATTTATGTTGAAAGATATACTATAATTATACACGTATTTACTTCCGTTTATAAAGCTGGCGCAGCTCATTGCTTACTGCGCCGGCTTTTATTCTTTATGATTGTTTGTATAATGTGTTGAGCTCTTTTTGTAGGTTATTGATTTTATCTTTTATTTCCTGGCTCATTTTATCAGGAAAATCTTTAACCTTTTTTAAATTAAACGAGAGTACAATAGCGGATATGCCCACTACTATAAACGTTAAAGCTGTAAGTGTAACCAAAGAAATACCTGTAAAAAAAGGATTGGCAATTAAAAGAAAGGAGAGAATAATTCCCAGCACGCTTGTTAGTGCAAGGTTTCCCCAGTTTAATACTTTGCTGTCTTTTAAATCAAATGCGATACCTAACATTTGAAAGGAACGGAACATTAAGGTAAAGCCCACAACAAAGGGTAACACAGCCATAGATACGCCAGGAAATGCCATCAGGTAAATGCCAATGCCAAGGCTCAATAAACCAGAAACTAAATACCAGCCCCATCCCTTAATTATTTTCTGGTTCTGAATAGAAAAAAAGATTTCCATAAGCCCGGAAACAAAAAAAGATACACTGAAAAAGATAGAGAGAGTGAGATAAGTTGCCAGCGGCACTGTAAAAATGTAGATACCAAAAGCAAGAAATAATATCCCAACGATTAATGGGATATACCAGTGCTTAATCGTGTTAGTAAGAGATTGCAATAGATTTGACATGTTTACATTTTTTAAATTATGAAAAATTGATTGTTAAACGCAAGCTATTGTTATGGGATAGCGGATCTTTGCTGCTTTGGCTTAGGATGGATATTAGCACTCAAAACAATCAAGTGAGTGTAGATCTTGCTTATGAAACAGGGAAATGCTTTAAAACAAGCTATTCGTCAATTTATTTTCGCCTGTATACTGGAAATACGCTTTCTTTAACACGTGGACCTGCATCATAGTATGCTTTACAATTGAGTATTTTTTTCATGTTCATGGAAAAACTAATTTTTTGAAATTAGGTTTCATGTTTTTTATTTTTTGTTGTTTTTATGATAATTACCCAGATAAACTATTCCATCTATTTTAATTTTATTAATTGTATTGGGATCAA
>JAFDYH010000067.1:0-7912 GCA_018267535.1 Bacteroidota bacterium | reverse complement strand
CCCGCTATCTGAAGTCCGGGTTGCAGCAACCCAGGCCAAAGTCAGCGGTTCTGCAGGGGCCATTGCAAAATCAGAATGTACAGAAGTGGGAATATTTCTTTCCGTAAGCCATTTCATCGGGGCAATGGCATGCGCTCTTTCCGGTCCTAAACCAATGTCTGCATATTTGTTGCCCATCGCATAGAGGTAATAGGAATTTACTGAAGCTTCAGCACCTACTTTTGCCATTCTTTCCACCTGGTCTTTGCTGAAAACACCTAAATGATGAAACGTAGTTCTATGACCTTTTCTCGGATTTCTTTTTTGTGCATCTTCCAATATTTTTAAAAAGGATTCCAATCCCGCATCGCCGGTTACATGAATATGAATCCGATAACCGCGGTCCCAATAAAAATTGAATAACGGTTTTTGATATTCCGGGGGGATGATCCATTCGCCTTTGCAAGTCGGGCAATTCACATAAGGGCTTTTAAGCTCCATTGCCAGGGAATAGATGGCGCCGTCTGAAAATAATTTGTACTGATCTGTGAGAAAGGTTATGTTTTTGGAATTGTATTTTGATAAGGTTTTAATGTATTTATCGAAATCTTCATTGCTTTTTTTCAAAGAATATTGTTCAGGAAATCCCGGAATTAAATACATCATATACCGATTGGTTTTATCGGCTTCTGCTTTTAATGCCGGATATTCTCCTTCGAAAGTACTGTTGGGGAAACTGGGTTCCATCATCGCTGTAATTCCGTTTTGCAGCATCATATCGCTTAATCGTTGTAACCCTATTTTTATCCGGGCTTCATCATTAAAAACCGCTTTCAAAGGTCCTGCTCGCATGGATTGATAGGCTCTTTCCCAAAAATGGTTATTTACCTTGTCCACTTGTTCCATGGCATCTTTCGGAATAGAGTCGAAACTGACATTGAATTTTTTCATTGCCGCAGTATTCAGATAAATTTCATGGCAAGAACGCTGATAGATAATAGTAGGAATGTTCTCCGTCGCTTTATCGACTTCTTTTAGCGTAATATCACCATGCCATGCTTTGTGATATCCCCAAACCATAACATAATCATTCTTTGTACTGCTATTGTTTACCACATCATGCAGGGCTTTTAGGTAATTATCATGACCGACAACAGCTGGATACGTATGATGAGGCATTTTCCATTCGTGAGGGGCGATAATTTCGTTGGCGAGAGTAATTGCCCCTAAAGAAACAGGATGGGCATGAGGTTCTATAAAACCCGGCATCAATGTTTTACCTTGTAAATTCATTTTACTGGCAGCAGGAAATAGTTTTTGGGCATCCGAAAGTTTTCCGACAAAAGCAATTTCTCCATTTTTCGAAACGACAGCTTCTGCATATTGTGGTTGGCTACCTTCCATGGTAATAATATCACCATTGTAATAGAGGGTAGTTTCTGCTGCAGTTAGCGGGGTGTCTTTTACATCAGAATCGTTTGTTCTTTTATTGTTGCTTTCACCACATGCTAATAACAGTAAGCATAGAAACCACGGGAACAGTTGTATTCGTTTCATTAGTATTTAATTTCATTTTGATGATATAAATACCTGCTTTCATAGAATTTTGAATCATCCAATATGAAGGTCACTTTCTGCTTTTGTCCTTTAACAAAACCTCATTAGAAACAGCCTTAAGCTATTTTGCTATCGTAAAATATTTTGAACTGAGGACATAGTTGTTATTTATAGTCTATAAGAGCATAAGGAAGCGGAAGTTTCCAATAATAAAACAGTATTTTGCTTTTGGGCAGGAGATTATACATCACTTCTTAACTAAAATGCCAATGCAGTAAAGGTTTATAAAGAATTAGTATATCCTTAGTAACAGAGCAGTATCATACATTCTTTATTATCTATTTGTATCCGGTTCGCATTAAGCCAATGGGATGTCCTGGTTTCGTACGTATTGAAGGGGATATGGGATGAAAGTCAACCTGGTAAAACCTTTAATAAATCTCCCAGGAATAGCTTTTTTATAAATACTCTTAAAAATTAAAGCGCTATTAAAAAATTGTGTGCATCGACATAGATAAATAAAATTAGCCCAATGAGTTGAGGTAGAGGTTAGCATAAACGGTGTTTTTAATTGATCCTGAAAATTTTTAGATTATATAAAACTACATGCTATCAATTAGCTAATGTAAACTATCTATTAATATCTAAAATAACAAATACATTTATGTCTCTCACATAAAATAAAAGCGGATACTTGAAGAAAATTTTAAATATAAAATAAGTGCTTAAAATCTAAACTAAAAAGAAAGGGAAATAAAATATGGAGTAGCAATAATCATCCTTGTTGATCAGGAAAATTATTTTTATTAAAAGGCCTTTATATTTAATCTAATTCAAAAATTAGTCCTATAGTTCTCAATCTGTCATTAATCTGATACAAAGCAACTAGCCTGTATACCTTTTTTTGTACCAGCCTGATGTAATATATTTTTATTTACAAGAATGAAGTTTGACGATATATTTTTTAAGCGTCTGCCTTTTTATCAAAAGAGAAAACAAAAGAGGAAAGAATGGATAAGCAAAGTGAAAACCAGAAAGCAGGCCAGAAGCCTTCTACTTTAAAGCCATGTACAAACTTACTGTCGATTAAAATAATTAACGTATTAATGACCAGCAGGAAAATACCCAGTGTAAGAATGGTAATAGGCAGAGTGAGAAAAATAAGAACCGGCTTAACAACAAAATCAAGAATACTTAACACAAGTGCAACTAATATCGCCGTGCCATACGTATTGATGGAAACACCCGGAATAAAATTCGCCAGTATATAAGCCAAAGCGGCGACAACCAGTATGCGGATAATAAAGTTCATGAATCAATTTTTTGCAACAGGATCAATAGACTATTTATTAAAGGTCTGCAAAATTCGGGAAATGACGCATTGAACAATATGACCAGGGCAGCTCTATATAACTACCAACTCATAAAATGCTTCCGGGTTAAGGTATTTTTTAGCCAGTTCACGAATTTCTTCCGCAGAGATTGTTTTAATTGTATTGATGGAATTATAAAAGTAGTTTTCATCCAGGTTATTTAGTATAATATTTTTCCAGCGGCTTAATATCTGGAAAGGGCCATCGAGGTCCCCTAATATGATTCCCATCATATAATTGCGTACAAGATGTAACTCTTCCTCATCCACTATTTCTTCCCGGAGGTCTTTCATTTCCTTGTATACTTCTTTTATTGCTGCTTCGCATACATCCCTGCCCGCTTCGGTACTTACCATCCAGGCGCTATTCTGTATATTATTCTGCAGGTAACTGTGAATACCATAAGTATACCCTTTATCCTCCCGGATGTTTGTCATCAACCGGGAACCAAAAAAACCACCGAAAATTGTGTTCAGCACTGCTACTTTCATGAAGTCCGGATGATGACGATTAGGGAACGGTCTTGCGATCCGTATAGATCCCTGCACGCCATCAGGGTCGTTCGAAATATGATAATGCTTCTCAACAGCTGGTTGTAAGCCTTTCTTTTCAACAACAATATTATTTACCGGTATATCCCCGAAATTTTTATTTAGTAATTGTTCAAAATCAGAAGGCAATTTGCCTGCAGCGAATAAAACCAGTTTGCCCTGCTGATAGTATTGTTTATAAAATGCGAGAAGTTCTTCTCTTGTCAATGCATCAAAATCTTCAAAACTGCTATACTTACCATAAGGATGTTGCCGGCCATACAATAATGCATCGATCTCCCGCCCCGCAACAAAATCACTTTTTTTCAGGTTTACCGTAAGCCGTTGCTTCATGTTTTGTTTATAAATCTTTAATTCCTCTTCCGGCATAGTTGATTCTGAAATCAATTCCCTCACAACAGGTAGCAGTTCGCCGATATGTTTTGTAAGAGAATGAAGCGTAATAGTAGCGGTTTCGTTATAGCAAGCCCTGTTCAGGTAAGAACCATAATATTCAAAGTGCTCATTGATTGCAAAAGCATTTTTTGTAGCAGTTCCATTCTTTAATAAGAAATTGGAACTCGCAGCAACCAGGTTTTTGTCCTCAAACCAGTTGCCCGCATAAAATACCCATTCCACCATCATCAATTCTTCCGCACCGGCATCAACGGTGTATACATCAATCCCATTCTTCAGTGTAAATTTTTTATACGGTTTTAACCGGAGGTGAAAGTTAACCGGATCTGTTATTTCCGGGGCGACAGTTCTGTTTATCATTCTATTTCCTTATTCGTTTACAAATCCTTACTTAAGCAGATAAAGATTATTCCTGAAAAAATCAATTAGCGTAATAGTATAAAGTGCTGCAATTGGTATCACTGAAAATGTTCCTGCTTTCCTGCAGTATATCTTCCGTAGTTACAGAATTATATTTTTCCAGCTCAAAGTTGATCCAGGAAGCATCGCCTATTAATTCATAATAAGCAAGGCTATTGGCACGGCTCATTATACTTATATCTTCAAAGGCAATCATGCTTTCTGTTTTATTCTTTACCTTCTGCAATTCATTTTCAGCAACCAATTCTGTTTTCAACTGGCCGAGTACTTCCTGTAATCCTTTTTCTGCATCTTCCATTTTTATACCTTTTACCAGTTTGCCGTCAAAACTGATAAGGCCTGCATCCAATGTGCCGTGATGGTAGCACTCTACATTACTAAATAATTTTTTTTCTTTTACCAATGCCTGGTACAAGCGGGATGATCCGCCACCACTCAGAATATCGGTTATCAAATCAACAATATAATACCTGCGGTCCAGGCGCGGATACATATGCCAGCATTTATACAAAGCATCCAATGGCACATCTGCTTTTACTTCCATCTTCCGCGCTTCAGTCTGCAGGGGTTCAACAGGCAGGTTTCTTTTATATTTTTCTCCTGCAGGGATATCACCGAACCACTTTTCTGCCAACTCTTTTACTTTCCCAACAGTTACATTTCCTGCTATCACCATAATTGCATTCACAGGGCGATAATGTTTGAAAAAGAAATTTTTTACATCTTCCAGTTTTGCATTTTCAATATGAGATAATTCTTTACCAATTGTCATCCACCTGTACGGATGTTTTTTATATGCAAGTTCACGGATTTTAAATCCAACATCTCCATAGGGTTTATTCAGGTAATGCTCTTTGAATTCTTCGCATACTACTTTGCGTTGTACGTCGAGGCTTTTTTCGCTGAAAGCCAGTGATAACATCCGGTCGCTTTCCAACCAGAAAGCGGTTTCTAAATTTTCGGCTGGTAATTGTATATAGTAGTTGGTAAGATCGTTCGTTGTGTAGGCATTATTTTCTCCTCCCGCACGCTGTAAAGGTTCATCATATTCAGGTATATTAAGGGAGCCTCCGAACATGAGGTGTTCAAATAAATGGGCAAAGCCGGTTCGCTCGGGATTTTCATCTCTTGCTCCCACATCATACAAAATATTCATCACCGCCATCGGTGTAGACAAGTCCTGGTGTACAATAACACGAAGCCCATTCGCAAGTGTAAACTTTTCAAACTGTATCATATCCTATTAAACAATTAGAAAGAATAAAGGTTGTAAAAATAAGCTAAGGCAATGAAAAGAGAAAAGAAGGACAACCAGAAAACCGGCAATTGAATCAAGTTCTAAAAAATACTTTTTACCTTGAAATTGAATTCCATCAGGGTATCATTTCGCCTGATAACTACTTTTATTTTTTCCCCTGCTACCTGCAAAGCAGATTTATAATGTGAAAGGTTCTGATCAAAGGCTTTATTAACACCGATAACTATATCGCCCTCCTTCAGCCCGGCCTTTTGAGCAGGCGATCCTTCAGCCACATCACCGATCAGGATAAGCCCGTTAATATTATATAATTCCAGACCGGTATAGGCATAATCAAACGGGTCATTGAAATGCGAATTGGGCATTATATAAATATCCCTTCGTTCATAATTCAATATCACATTGAACCGCCTTAATAAATCGTTACCCAGTATTCCGCCGAGGTAAGGATATGAGGTTACATTATAGGTATCATCAAAAATATAAACCGGTACATTCCTGAATTTATATGGTCCCAGTTTTACCTCTTTAACTACCGAAGCCTTCATATCGACTTTGCCGCCCAACCCTTCCGCTTCTTTTACAAACATTTTTCTTTTTGAACTGATAAAGGCACTATCTTTTACGAAATCAGATGAAAGCATCAAACACAAACCAGCTCCCATATCAAATAAAAAGCGGGATGTTATCGCTTTACTATCTCTTACCCTTGCTGATTGCACGGGAAGAGTTGTAATAATAGGACGTAAAAGATATCCGCCTCTTGGATATTTCAGGTATCCTTTTGTATAAAAGGTAACTATTGAGCTATCGTAATCCAATTTAACAATATACCGGCTTAATACCGAGTACCCGATAATGCCATCGATACGTTCGCCATATACATTCGTGAGTATTTCATAGTCGTTGATATGAAAATTAAGGCTGTCAATAGTTAATCCGGGTAAATGCAATTGCTGATTATAAACAAAACTCACTTTTCTTGTACCTGCAATTCCTCTTATTGTTTTTTCGGAGGGTGTTTTTTTCACTTTAAAATATTCAGCAGTTGTTGAATCCAAAGAGATGCCGCCGCTGCCGGTATCAAGAATAAAATTGAGGGAATCAGGGTGATCCGCGAAAGTACCTTTTAGTAATATAACACCGCCGTATAACTGTGAGAAATAAA
Source organism: Bacteroidota bacterium (assembly GCA_018267535.1). Lineage (GTDB taxonomy): Bacteria > Bacteroidota > Bacteroidia > Chitinophagales > Chitinophagaceae > JAFDYH01. The sequence continues at coordinate 1,210 of JAFDYH010000067.1, read as the reverse complement.
AGCGGGTAACTACTTTTGCGGGTGGCTCAACAAACTCTTCCTGAGCCCGTAAGTTGCTATTGCTGTGCAAGACAATGACTAAAAGGTTAAAGGCAAGCAGGAATCGTTTCATACAATTAGATATACTTTGAGATCGTATTAAGTATACGAGACAAGCCGATTTCAAAAAAAGATGCAATGATATTTGCAAAAGACTAAAATTAATTGAACAAACCCTGCAATCAAAACCTTTCGCCACAATTTATGTCGTGATCCATAGTACATTTGCAAGCAGAAGAAAGAGTATATGAATTTGTCAGCACTGTACCAAAAAGCATTGAATTTTGAATTCCTTACTGCAGAAGAAGGTGTTTTTATTTTTCAGCATGCGCCACTTACAGAACTCATGTTTGTTGCAAATGAGCTAAGAAAGAAGCAGGTGCCACATGGAAAGGTAACCTGGCAGATAGACCGCAATGTAAATACCACCAATGTTTGTATTGCTAATTGCAAGTTTTGCAACTTCTATCGTATACCTGGTCACCCTGAAGCATATATAACCGATATGCCAACCTATCGCCGTAAAATACAGGAGACCATAAAGTACGGAGGTGATCAATTATTATTACAAGGAGGGCACCACCCGGATTTAGGGTTGGATTTTTATGTAAATACATTCCGTGCTATCAAGCAAGAATTTCCAACAATCAAATTACATACACTCGGTCCCCCCGAAGTAGCGCATATTACCAAGCTGGAAAAGTCAACACATAAAGAAGTGCTGGTGGCGTTAAAAAATGCAGGTATGGATTCGTTACCTGGCGCTGGTGCGGAGATTCTGGTAGATCGTGTGCGTCGGTTGATATCAAAAGGAAAATGCGGGGCACAGGAATGGCTGGATATTATGCATGAGGCGCACAAGCTAAACATCACTACTTCTGCAACGATGATGTTTGGTCATGTCGAAACAATTGAAGAGCGATTTGACCATTTAATAAAAATCCGTGAGGTGCAGAGCCGCAAGCCCGAACAGGCGAAAGGTTTTCTTGCCTTTATTCCATGGACTTTCCAGGATGTAGATACCCTGCTGACAAGAATTCGCGGCGTGCATAATCTCACTACACCGGATGAATATATCCGTATGATTGCTATCAGCCGCATCATGTTGCCGAATGTTAAAAACATACAGGCATCCTGGTTAACTGTGGGTAAGCAAACCGCGCAAATATGT
>JAFDYH010000066.1:2066-5532 GCA_018267535.1 Bacteroidota bacterium | reverse complement strand
CAGAACCCATCCCTGACATATATGGCGTTTACAGCAAGAGCAGCGGATCATGCGGTAAGTGAATTGAAGAAAAACAATTTATAAATGAACCCGGGAAGACCGGAAGTCAGAAAGTCCGAAGAAGAACTACAGTCAACCGCTTCTTTTGATTTCAGTCTTTCGGTCTTCTGACTTTTAGCGTATCTTTTAATCTTTTCATTTTATTAAACTTTCAAAATGGCAGATAATACCTACGACGCAATTGTAATTGGTTCCGGCATCAGCGGTGGCTGGGCCGCAAAAGAACTTTGTGAAAAAGGACTAAAAACAATCATGCTCGAACGCGGCATGGATATTAAGCATGTAAAAGATTATACCGAAGCCAATAAAGAAGCATGGGATTATCCTCATCGTGGCGGAAGAACCCAGGAAATGCTGAAAGACTATCCCAAACTGCAAAGGGACTATCCATTGAATGAAAGAAACCTTAGTTGGTGGGCCAGCGATAAAGATTCTCCCTATACAGAAGTAGAAGGCAAACGTTTTGATTGGTTCCGCGGCTATCATGTTGGCGGCCGTTCATTGATGTGGGGACGCCAGAGTTATCGCTGGAGTGATATGTATTTTGAAGAAAATGCAAAACAGGGGATTGCCATTGACTGGCCGGTTCGATATAAAGACATTGAACCCTGGTATAATTATGTGGAGAAAATTGCAGGCATAAGCGGAAGTGTTGAACATCTGCCTGAACTTCCCGACAGTAAGTTTCTTCCCGCTATGGAATTGAATTGTGTTGAAAAAGATATGGCAGCAAAGATGAAAACATTATACAACGGGAACCGGAAATTTATTATCGGTCGTGTAGCTCATGCTACAACGGTAATGGATGGCCGAAAATGTGAATACAGGAATAAGTGCTGGTATGGTTGTCCGTTTGGTGGTTATTTCAGTACCCAGTCTGTAACGCTGCCCGCAGCCATGAAAACCGGTAACCTTACAGTACGGCCCTGGTCGATCGTTACAAAAATTTTATACGATAAAGATAAAAAACGGGCTACGGGTGTAGAAATACTGGATGCAGAAACCAATAAGACCTATGTATACAATGCAAAGATTGTATTTGTAAATGCATCGGCGTTAAACAGTGCGTGGATATTGATGAACTCTGCTACCGATGTCTGGCCCGATGGATTGGGCAGCAGCAGCGGAGAGTTAGGCCATAATGTAATGGACCATCACCTGAATGTATCAGTGAGCGGCACCATTGAAGGATATGAAGACAAGTATTATTTCGGACGTCGTGCCAATGGAATCTACATCCCCCGTTACAGAAATTTCTTTGGTGATAAACGGGATTACCTCCGTGGCTTCGGTTACCAGGGAAGCGCAAGCCGGCAGGGATGGAATCATGAAGTAGCCGAATACAGTATTGGCGGTGAATTTAAAGATGCATTGACGGAACCTGGTAGCTGGACATTCGGCATGGGTGGCTTTGGCGAAACATTACCTTATCATGAAAACAAGATTACACTGGACAAAACGGTAAAGGATAAATGGGGATTAAACGTATTATCGTTCGATACCGAGTTAAAAGAAAATGAATTGAAAATGCGTAAGGATATGCTGGAAGATGGTAAAGAAATGCTTGAAGCACTGGGTGCTAAAAATGTGAAAGGGAATGACCGCAATCCTTATCTCGGCAGGGGTATCCATGAAATGGGCACCGCCAGAATGGGTAAAGATCCAAAAACATCGGTATTAAATAAATGGAACCAGGTATGGGATGCCCCCAACGTATTTGTAACGGATGGCGCCTTTATGACGTCAGCCGCTTGCCAGAACCCATCATTGACATATATGGCGTTTACAGCAAGGGCAGCAGATCATGCTGTAAGTGAACTGAAGAAAAATAATATCTGAGCCGGGCTTGAGATGGATACATTGGATTTATGGGATACAAATCTTTTCAACAAATATTTTACAAATATAAAGCCCATTCGATTTGCCGATGCCGATGTATATGAAGTTGAAATGTTTGGTTACTATTGTTAACTATATAAATTAAAGCCTTTGTTTTCTCTCTTTAATAGCGAGAACTGGGGTAAAGTCTAATTATGCCCGGAGATTCAACAAACATCAACAACCGAGGTGTTGCTCAAAACACTTTCGATGCCATCGTCATCGGTTCCGGTATCAGTGGCGGGTGGGCGGCAAAAGAACTGTGTGATCATGGATTAAAAACACTGGTGCTTGAGCGCGGCAAGAATGTTACACATATTAAAGATTATACAACGGCTACATTAAATCCCTGGGACTTTCCTCATCGGGGCGAAATGCCTTTGCATGTAAGAGAAGAAAACCCGGTAGTATCCCGGTGTTATGCCTTTAGCGAAGCCTCTGACCATTTTTTTGTAAAAGATAAAGAACATCCTTACGTGCAGGAAAAGCCCTTTGACTGGATAAGAGGATACCAGGTTGGAGGTAAATCTTTACTTTGGGCAAGGGCTACCCAGCGATGGAGCAAGTTTGATTTTATGGGACCGGCCCGTGACGGGTATGCTGTAGAATGGCCAATTACTTATGAAGAGTTGGCACCCTGGTATTCGCACGTAGAATTATTTGCTGGTATCAGCGGTAATTATGATGGTTTGGAAACACTACCGGATGGTGAATTCTTACCACCCTGGGAATTAAATTGTGTTGAAAGCGATATACTTCAAAAAATAAATGCAAATTATAAAGACAGGAACGCAATCATTGGTCGTTGTGCGCATTTAACCAAACCTAAACAAATTCATCTCGACCAGGGGCGTGGTCAGTGCCAGGCAAGAACATTATGCGAAAGAGGCTGCCCTTATGGGGGATACTTTAGTTCTGTTTCTTCTACGCTCCCGTGGGCAAATAAAACAGGTAAACTCACTTTGCGCCCTGACTCCGTTGTTCATTCTGTTATTTACGACGACAAAAAAGGAAAAGCAACCGGCGTCAGAGTAATCGATGCCAATACAAAACAGGCAACTGAATATTTTGCAAAGATCATTTTTGTCAATGCAGCCTGTCTGAATTCAAACCTGGTACTGCTCAATTCAACATCAAGTCGTTTTCCCAATGGATTGGGGAATGATAATGGTTTACTGGGAAAGTATGTTGCTTTTCATAACTACCGGGGAACCATGACCGCAATTGTACCGGGTTTTGAAGATAAATATTATTATGGCCGCAAGCCGACCGGTGCGATGATGCCTAATTTCCGGAATGTTCGTAAACAGGAAACAGATTTTCAACGGGGATATATGGTGCATTTTATGGGTGGACGGGGAAGGGCCTGGGGCAATGGCAGCGATGAAATCGGAGGTGATTATAAAGATTCGATGACAGAAGCCGGCTCCTGGAATGTATTTATGATGATGCAGGGCGAAACGATTCCCAAAGAAACAAACCATTTGCGTTTAAGTAAGGATCAAAAAGATGCCTGGGGCATTCCGCA
>JAFDYH010000066.1:0-1997 GCA_018267535.1 Bacteroidota bacterium | reverse complement strand
GAGATGCTGGAAAAGGCCGGTTGTAAAAATATCAATACCAATGACAGCAAGCAGGCGCCGGGACTGGATATACATGAAATGGGTGGTGTAAGAATGGGCAAAGACCCTAAAACATCGATGCTGAACAAATGGAACCAGTTTCATAATTGCCCGAATGTATTTGTAACCGATGGCGCCTGTATGACGAGTACCAGCACGCAAAACCCATCATTAACATTTATGGCGATAACAGCGAGGGCTGCGAACCACGCAGTAGAAGAGTTAAAGAAACAAAATATCTAAATCAGAGCCTCCTCCCAAAGAGAAGGTCGTCAGAACAGAGTTCCTGCTTTTGAAAATGATTTTATCAATTGAAGTTTATAAAAGTTGATAATTGATATAAAAGCTGAAAATGCTTAATTACTATTGTTAAATACATAAACTAAAGCCTGTCTCCCTTTCTTTTGAAGAGGGAACGAAGGTGAGACTTATGCCAAACGATTCTACAAACGTAAATATTAACGCTGGCGGTGTTAACCAAAACACCTTTGACGCTATCGTCATTGGCTCCGGCATCAGCGGTGGCTGGGCCGCAAAGGAGTTATGTGAAAAAGGATTGAAGACGTTAGTGCTGGAGCGTGGCCGGAATGTAGAGCATAAAAAAGATTATCCAACCGCTAACCTTGCTCCCTGGGAATTGGCACACCGGGGATGGATAACCGAAAAAACACGTTCAGAAAATCCATTAATATCAAGAGCAGCAGGATACGGCGAAGACGACATGCATTTCTTTGTAAAGGATAAAGATCATCCCTACATACAGGAAAAACCTTTTGATTGGATACGCGGTTACCAGGTAGGTGGTAAATCATTAACCTGGGGAAGATGTACCCAGCGCTGGAGCGATTTTGAATTTAACGGACCCAAACGGTTTAACTATGGATGGGATTGGCCGATACGCTATGCGGATGTGGCGCCCTGGTACTCCCATGTAGAAAAATTTATCGGTATTTGTGGTAATAAAGATGGGCTGGAGTCAATGCCGGATGGTGAATTTTTACCTCCATTCGAACTAAACTGTGTTGAACAACATCTGAAAGAAAGTTTTTTAAAGAATTATGGTGACCGCCATTTGGTTCATGCAAGATGGGCACACTTAACAAAACCTAACCCAATACATTTAGACCAGGGCCGCGGCCAATGCCAGGCAAGAAATCTTTGTATGCGGGGTTGCCCATTCGGAGGTTATTTCAGTAGCAACTCCTCTACCCTGCCCTGGGCCGCCAAAACAGGTAACTTAACGGTACGCCCGTTCTCTGTTGTACATTCCATTATTTATGATGAACAAAAAAATAAAGCGACCGGCGTTCGCATAATAGATGCGGAAACAAAACAGGCAACTGAATATTTCGCAAAGATTGTTTTTGTAAATGCATCTTCATTAAACAGCAACCTTATCCTACTCAATTCAACTTCCGGTCGTTTTCCGAATGGTTTGGGGAATGATAGCGGCATACTCGGAAAATATATCTGCTTTCATAACTACCGGGGATGGATGAACGGAAAGATTGAGGGTTTTGAAGACAAATATGTATTTGGCCGAAACCCGACGGATGCAATCATTGCCAATTATCGCAACCTGCATAAGCAGGATACGGATTTTGTTGGCGGTTATACAACTTATATGGGTGCCTACCGTGACCGCCATGACGGAGACCGTTGCCCCGAGCAAATCGGCGCTACTTATAAAGAAGCAATGACAGAGCCGGGGCAATGGCATGTATATGCGTATCTCCAGGGAGAAACAATTCCAAAAGCAACTAACCATGTACGGTTGAGTACTACAGAAAAAGATCAATGGGGTATCCCCTTGCTGATAACATCTGTTGGTTACGATGACAATGATGAACGGTTGCTGAAAGATTTTTTTGTACAAACAGAAGAAATGCTGACAAAAGCGGGGGTAATAGAAATAGAACACTCAGATTCAAAACAGGCACTTGGTTTAGATATCCAGG
>JAFDYH010000065.1:6469-9875 GCA_018267535.1 Bacteroidota bacterium | reverse complement strand
AATAATAAAATCAATAACTGAAAGAATTTATTGCTGCAACCCGATACCTGCATTAATTTTCTTCTTCCAGAAAATATAAGAAAGTATGCCTGGAATAAACCACACCAACATGAAAGACATCATCGGGTCTACTTTCCCGGATACGGCAATACCTGAATAGACTGCTGCGATCAGGTCGAAAAACAAACCCGCATAAGCCCATTCTTTTATTGTTCTTAGCCCCGGAATTAATATGATAATTGATCCGATCACTTTAGCGTATGCTGTGAATGGAATAAAATAGACAGGATAACCCAACTGGTCATGTATAAGCTTCCTGGAGCCTTCATCAGATACCAAAGCGCCGTAGGAAGAAAAGATCATAAGGGCTGCAAATAAAATGGTAAATACCCAGTAAAGAATGTTGACGGTTTTTGGTTGCATACGTTTTAGTTTGAATTATGGAATTGATAAATAAATATAGCGATAGTTCCCGGAGAATTGGCGGGTTTTCGCAGAGCCACCGCACTGCTCTGATATTTAACCTATGATCGCTTTTTATTTGATGAATACCTGTGCTTCATTCTGACTCATTTAAAGGTGATCTGCGAAGGGGCCATATTTCAGTGGATGACCTACATGAATAACATGGAGAGATACGAGGAAGCAACATTTTTATACTCCTTTATGTACTGCTGTTACTCAACCTTATACCATATTACTGCTTCAGGTGCATACAGGTTTATATCTTTCAGCATTTTGAACTTAATACAGTATCCGCTCACAGTTACCTTGCGGTTTTTTTCACAGGTCTGGGTTAAGTATATCTTATCTTCTATACCCATAACATATATAGAGATCCCGGTTGTGTTTATGCTTAAGCCAATCTGATAAAACTCCGTGGTTATTCTGCATGCCGGGAATGTTTTGGCTCATATCATCATTTATTTCTCCAGCAATCTTTAATGGTGTTACTATTGCATTTATATACTGTCCTGGTTGTATAAACAAGCACGAACGTGCATTTTCGCAAAAGAGAATATGAGAAAGGAAGACCTTAAAAGACACCTGGTTTATCATAGAAGTTTAAAGGATGGTGAAACCGGCAGAAAATCAGGTTATTACTGCGTGTGTGTCCTGTTATTCAAAAAAAACATAAAGTCTCGACTTGTAGTTAATCAATTTCTCTCTTAAAAATTTGCATTTATTAAATGCCACTATTAATTTTACCGGAATCCATACAGCTATTATTCTGCTTAAATGCTGTGCTGTATTTCTCCAATACCTACCAGATAATTACCCCAATATCTTGTTTTGTGATGACGGCAAAAGATGCTTTTCTCGTCTGCAGTTGTTGATAAAGCAATGAAGCTGATGTAATGCTTATCCCTGTGTTTTACATAGAGAAAAGTAAGACGAGTAAGTAGTAGATTATTGATCGGTCGCCATATTATTAACTGAATCAATCTTTACCCAATATGAATAAGAATAATACACTTAAGAGGTTTTGCATTATTTTTTTCTTTGCGGCAGTTGCACTACCTGTTTTTTCGCAGGATAATGCAGGAATGTATCCCAAAAACATAAGAGTTGGCGTTGCAGCCCAGGGCTTTGTCGCCTATCCGGGCCGGTTAGGTGCAAGCTTGGATGGTAAGCTAATGCTAAGAGGGAACAGGAATAACGATATTTATAACGAAATCGTGATAACGGCTAAAGCCGCCCATGCTTTTGCCAATAACGCGGGAAATGTTTTTTCGGCATTTGATAAAGGGAAGTATGATAATATAAGCTCCTTATTCTTATTAGCCGGTTACAGGATAAATTTCGGGCTTCCTGTACCCTACAGCAAAAACATAGATGCCATAGGAGGAGCTTTTCTTGAATTCAATGCGGGTATCACCTATGTGCATCATATTGATGAATATTATCTCGCACAAGTTTTCGAAGAAAATCAGCCTGTTACTGCAGCAAAACTACGCACATGGGCCCCGGCTATTTCAGGTGTGGCTGGCTATACTGTCAGTAAAAAGCTGGATGTGATTCTTTCTTATACAGGGGCCTGGCCTGTACATAGCACAGGAAAAGTACAACAATCATTTATTGGAGCAGGATTGCAGTATAATTTTTAAAGAGTACTACCCAATAGATGTGATTTTAAACGGTCAGACTTGTTTTCTTTTCATGAAGTCATGAAACTATCCACAGCCTTTGCCGTAAATACCTGTCTTTTCAATTAAATGTTATTCATTTGCGGCAGGTAAATGAGAAAAAAAATACCGTTGGCAAACTGAACCTGTACATGTATACAGAAATTACCAGGTAGTGCAACCCTTATCTTTTAATATCGGGGCCTGTCCGCAATACCCTGAGCGTTGGAAGGATTTAAGGCTGCCTTTTGGATGGTGGCTTACTCCTGCCAGATAAAAAATGCAACCAAACTACCTACTCAATCTCATGTATTGTTGGGTAATAGTTATGATTGCTATAATATATATTGCAATTGAAAACTTTGAATGTGTAAACAAGAGTACATTTCTTCTTTAAGTTATTAACTGATTTTTCAACAGCGTGAATAACTTGATTTATTGAAATATCCGGATTCGATTATCTTCATGCCTTACTGTGTTACCCTTTATTTTCGATAATATTTCAGCTCACCTATTCATAACGGAAACGAACACCAGTAAGCGTAAAACTCATTATCGTTATAAAAGGGTAGGTTATTCCAGGCATAAACTGAATTGTTATAAGCATCTGTATTAGTAGCATGATTCAATAAAAGTGTTAAGCGATAAATTTATTCTGACACCTTAGTGGAAGTCATGTCTGTGGGACGTAAATACTTAAACTATATAACAATGTCAATTATCTCAATTGCTATTCAAAAAGGGGGCTCAGGAAAAACTACCACAACTATTAACCTTGCAGCCGCGCTACAACGACAAGGAAAAAAACTACTTCTCATCGATGCGGACCCGCAGGCTAATTTATCCCAGTCACTGGGTATCGAAGATGAACCACAGCACAACCTGTATACGGAGCTGAAAAAGGAAATGTCGGGCGAGCCAACGGATATCCGTAAAGCAATCATTGAGATTAAGCCCGGTTTTTCCGTTATCCCCGCGTCTATAGAACTGGCTGGTGCAGAAATAGAACTGGTTAGTGTGTACTCCCGCGAACAGATCCTGCGTTCGCTTCTGGAACCCATTGTAGCGGACTATGATTTTATTTTTATAGACTGTCCACATGCCATCGGGATGCTTACCATAAATGCCCTGGTCGCCAGCGATTACGTGTTAATGCCCCTTCAGGGTGAGTTCCTTCCTTTAAAAGGCGTGCACAGTTTCATGCGTCACTATGATATTGTAAGAAGAAAACTGAATAGAAAATTAGACCTTCTCGGATTAGTCCTTATTAAATACGATGA
>JAFDYH010000065.1:0-6385 GCA_018267535.1 Bacteroidota bacterium | reverse complement strand
CGATATCTTCCAATTTGATAAATATTCAAATGGTGCTACCGATTACCGCAACCTGGCCGAAGAGTTTTTGAACCGGTTGGAACAGCATGAAATAACTATCGATAATGAACAGGTACTGGAGAGAGCAGTTTGAGTTATGGAATAAGCCGGTAGATGATTGGAGGATGATAATAATTGAGCGTAGAAAAGAAGCTTAAATAAAAACAAGAAAACAGCGATAGCATTTTAGTCTGCAAGCAGACTAAAGCCATGGTGCATACATTATATGTGTTATACCTCTATGCGCCAGTCCTAACCTCCGTTTAATAATTTTATTGTGAAGTTGATGTTTTGCCTTCGCCCGAGTGCATGAAGTCAAAGCGGAACCAACCGTCCGGGTTACTTTACTGTTTGGGCACGAACCAGGAATGGAGCGACCTAATCTGATTTTTTAATTGTATAATTTATCTCGCTGTATCCTTTCATGTCTTCCGTTACCTCAGCTTTACTGCTATTTATATGCATTTTTATTTCTGTAGAAATCCTGTATTTCTTATAAAATGATTCAGTCATGTCGTAAACCAATTCACCATTTCCTTCCCCGGTTGCAATAATAGAATTTTTGTCAGCGGCCGGATCCTTCAGGTAATGCTGCTCAATCAGAAAGGTTGCAATTCCATTTTCAATGTGCATTAAAGTATAAGTTGTTTCGATATTCATTTTAAGTGAAAAACTACCAACAGGTATTTTCAGCGGTAGCATATGGGTGAACTGTTCTCCTTTTTTCATTGTTTTTTCAGGTAAGTCAACCTGAGAAAAAATGTTGGAAACCATAGATATTAAGGCTTGCTTTGTTGCCTCGTCCAACTGTTCAGACTCAACGCTTATTATTTTGGGTAACGATTTTGTTGTTACAATTCCCTTTAATGTTGTTCCCGCCGGAATGTACAGGCTATCATTTCCGACTCTCAGCTTATTATAGACAATATCAATTCCGAACTGCCCACTATCATTAACGTTTTTCATTGTCCTGAAATCCATATCAGAATAAAATTCCTGCAATACAGACCGGGTATCTGAACCTCCGGCTTTCTTTAAACTATCAACGTATGACGGAGGACCAACAAACTTTATATCAACATGCTGGGTAATAGTCGATATGCTATGATAGATCCTGCCTGGCCTGTATTCAGTTTTAAATTGTACTTCATCCTGCCCAATTACACCATTAGACGCAAACAGGGACACAATAAAACAATAATGAAATAAAAAATTCTTCATAATTCTGTAAGGCTATATATTAAACTAATCATTCCTGAAATGAGCAAATGCAAATTCAATTTACTTTTTTGTTCGCTTATTCACCAAATTTGGATACGCTGGTGCCATAATATCTGCCTTCACCTGCCCATTTCAATTTGCATTTTATAAAGAAAATAATACTTGTCTTATGTATCCGGGTTTTAAATGCGGAAATCCCCATTTCTATTATTCCGGGCCTGGTCGCACTATTCTTGGCGTTAAAAAAAATTACGGGCAAGCCCCACGAACAGAAAACGATGAACTTAAGTAATCAAAACCGGTAGGAAGCCAGTATTTGTGTGGCATTCGTCCGAATATCAAGGTTACTGTAGGACGAAAAAGATTTCGGTGCATAACCATGCCTTAATTCTATTAATATCTTTTTTATACTTATTCCTGCACCAGCCATTAAAGAAAACTCGTATTTCCTTACTCCGTATATCCCTTCTCCTGATTGCTGGGTACCAGTTGAGTAAGTCGTATACATTGTATTCTTACTTTCTTTTACGATGAAAGCATTGCCGATACCAGCATCAAAAAAGGGCTTAATTGTTGATGATTTTCCAAAGTTATAGCGCAGTATTGAATTGAGTTGGAGATAGGAAAAATCAAAGGAAGCTCCCCATACATAATCAAAGCCCGTTGTAGTCCGCCCTGATGATGCATTATAAGTTTTATTTCTCTTATAGATCAATTCATTGATGAAATGCAGCTTATCATAGCTACGTGATAGCCCAAGATCAACTAAAAAGCCTACTACCGGTGCGGTATAATTTCTGTATTTGTTGGACGCAATATTGATATCACCAACAAAATTATAACTGCTGTGCATTATTCCAGCCAGTATTCCGAACTGAAGTGGCAGTTTCTCAGATTTTCCACTTACTATCGGTGAAGAAGGGTTGATGCATTTGATGTAGTTTATAATGAATTGCCTGATAGGTTGTTCTCTATACTTAAGGTTGCCTGTCTCTTTAGAAAGGCCTGCGCACTCCGAAGCAAGTTCGGACAACTGAGTCCTGAATTTTGCATCCTCCTCAATTCTTTGCAAGGTTTCTGAAAAAAGATAATGATGAATTAATTCAATGGGTTTCTCATTTCCCTTGCTATAAAAGTAATGAACCTTATAGTTTTCATCTGTGTATTGAAAGAGGCTTATTGTTTGGTTTACCAGTAATTGTTGCAGGAAGATGGTTCTTGTTTCTGTAACGGGCTTAATTACTGAAGCCGCCAGTATCTTATCAGGATCATCGGAAGTCATATCCAGCTCTTGAATTTCACTTATGTAGAGCCTATTCACTTCAAAAACATAAAAATTTTTAATCTCTTCGGGCTTAAATGTTTGTACCTGCCCGTTACTGCCCCTGTAGCTGATATGGTCAGGTGTTTTTTGCCAGCCCCTGTAATCAATTTCGCCGGTTAAACTGTCTCCCTGTTTAGTGATTACATATCCGGGAATGAAATTTTGCTGGGCATACAGACATTGTTGTGCGGCAACAATTATGAGAATAAGAATAATTCGTTTCATATGGTGCCTGATTACTTTGATTGGTATTGTTAATAAAATTCTTAGAGGCCGACGGGGCCAAAATAGGGAATAGTTTTAAAATGCAAAAGACTGTTATAAATTTTTTTAAGCCTTAATTGGTGCCTGCCGCCGGTAAACAGGTTTGTGTACCCGTAAAAATGTTTTGCGCATCAACAAACACTGGTTTGCTTTTTTCAGGAAGGGCGACAGGACTAAAAAGTCGCATCGATGCCTGGTATCTCAGTTGAAAGTGTTGATATGCCCTGGTTGTAGCTTCGCCAACGAATTCTGTAAGGGTCTGATGGAATTCTTGACAAACCGGCCGCCAGTTTATAAATTCACCAATTTCAATAATTATTTACAACCATCATACGGATAGCATAGGCTTCCTTTTTGCTACTTTATCTATTGACTTTCAAGACTGTCAGGTTTTTGTCCGGGTCTCTGTCAGTAATTTGTCCAGTCGTTGTCTGCTTTTTGTCGCTTTCAAATTTTGTTGGCGGGCCCTCTTTGCAATTAATTTCCCTCAACCCGGGTTCTGTTATTTATTCTATCGATGAAAATCATTTTGGTTTATTGCTCATCTCAGCGGCTCTGATTTTTTGAACAGTGAGCTGAAAGATTGAAATACCAGAACGGCCTAAATAATAAAACCGGTCACCATCCTCATTTTAAAATATAAAACAAGCTGTATGCGAAAATTTTTACTTATTCTTTTGGCGTCATGGTTTTTTACAAAATCTTCTTCGGGCCAGGTCGTCGATTTTACATTGAATGATTGTAGCGGGGTGAACCATCATTTGTATGATGATCTTGCCGCCGGTAATGCCGTTGTAATGAAATTTTGTACAGGTTGGTGCATACCCTGTGCTATTTCCAACCCACGTTATGAATCTATATGGCAGGAATTTAAGAATGGCAATTGTAAGGTGAAAATGTATAATATGCTTTTTGAAACGAACACAGCTTACGAGGAAAGTGATTGTCAATTCGGATTACAGTATGTTGATAAGTATAAAATGACAATGCCTGTATTTACAGGTTTTGGGACTATGGCCTCAGGATTAATGGCTCAATTTGCCGGGCGATATAATATCACCGAAATTCCAACGACTGTGGTTATCCTACCCAACCAACAGGATCCTGCAAATAGTACGGTAAAAATTCTTGTCGGGACTGACCCCACCATTGATGAACAGAGTAATCAAACTATTCCATTAGACAGTGCGATCCGAAATTCTCTTGCAGCAGGAGGGTTTTATTCCCCCAGGTTTAATATGATTGGAAGTGTCTGTATGAATCCACCTTACTCTTTAACACTTAACTCAAATGCACCTACGGGAAATAATTGGTCTACCGGCGCTACGACCCAAAGCATTACAGTAAATACTTCGGGTCAATACAGTCTTACTCTTGGAAGTGGTTGCACACATACAGAAACCATTGAATTTGCGCCATTACCCGTTATGGGCACAGCTACCATATCAAGCCCTACTATTTGCCAGGATGGAGCAGTTACTCTCAGTTATTCTTTGCCTCCAGGGAGTCCCGATAATGTGACGTGGGTTATAAGGGGCGCCGGTGAAACTGAATGGTTCGATTATTACCCTGCAAATCTGGGAGATTTCGGTCTGGGAAATGCTAATGGGTTTCCTGCAGGAACAGTATTTGAATTGGCTGTGAGGGGCAGTAATAGTAATGGGGCATGTACAAGCTATTCTAATATTGTTACACTCACAGTTACAGATGTACAATCGGGTGTTCTTTCTGGTGCTGTTTCAGGACCAGCAAGTGCTGTTTGCCTTGGTAGCGATTATACTTTGAAATATACAGGTGGGGTTACAGGAGCTTACTGGTTATACCTGGGACCTAATAATACATGGGAATATGTTGGCCCTGCAGATCAGCCGATAAATCCCAAAACGCTGATCACCTTAAACAGCCGCCAAACAGGATCTGATCAGTTTAGGGTGCGCTACCAGGATGGTAGTTGTTTCTCATATTCTGATATTATTCAAGTAAACTATATTCTTCAGTCATTAGCGATCACAGGCCCTTCATTGGTTTGCGNNTGGTACAAATTCGACCTTAGCATTGAATGGTAGTTATTCAAACATTCAATGGAGTACATCGGCTACTACTGCTTCTATAAAGGTGAATCCATCCGTAACAACAACCTACTCAGTTACCGCAACTGATGTAAATGGATGCAGGTTTAGCGATGACCACAAAGTAAAAATCAGGGAAAAAGTTTCACCTGTAATTCAATCTTCCACATCGGGATCAGTATGCGGATCCGGATCAGTAACCCTGAGCTTTACAGGAACAAAAATCGCAGATCAGTGCATACAGGCGCCATATGGTTTGTGGCCAGGCGAAACCTTTTCAGTTTCTTCCAGTAATGGAACACAGGAAACGATTACCACCCAAGGTTTTTTAGGAAGTTATAGTTTGGTGAATGTAGTAGCAGGCAGGTATTACAATTTTGTGAGCTCGGGTTATGATAAAGAGATCATCAATCTGATAACAAGTGAGGACGGCACACAAGTATATGCCGGTGGTGTATATAGTGCTGTGTGGAAAGCTACATTTACGGGAAAAGTGATGTTTATAACAAATGGTGCAGAATGCTATTTTTCTGACCAGGTTGCCATTACAAGATCTGTTGCCTGCAGTGCGAGCCCCTCTGCGTTCGGAAGTTTTGTATGGTCTTGCGGACAAAGAACAGCATCTATTACTGTAAACCCTGCAACCACTACCAATTACTCATTGAGCTTTATACAGCCAGGTATTCCTTGTATGGTCAGTGCTACAAAGCAAGTTGTGATTGGCATTGAAACCCTGACATTAACTACAACTAATATTGCTTGCAATAGTGCGACTTTCAATTGGTCAGCCCCATCAAATCCTACTCAGTGGGAGCTCGAATACAAAAGCACAGCCACAGGATCGAAATGGATAAATGTGCCTGTAACGAATGTATCTGCACGGTCGGTTACAGTTAATGGATTAAAGCTGAACCAAAACTATCAATGGCATATCAGGGCAAAATGTGGTAAGTCAACCACTCCTTATTCAGCGTTGGTATTATTTAAAACGCTGGCAGGCTGTGCAGGTTCATCTGCACAAAACAGAACAATGGGTAATGCAACTCCTGCAGAAAATATAGCAGAGCCAGAAGGCGATTGGAACGCAGTTGTAATGCCCAACCCAAGCAATACCAACTTCAGGATAGCGATTGGTGGTGCTGGCAATTTGAAAGAACCTGTAAGAATAACTGTAACGGATATAATGGGCAGGGTAGTGGAGACAAGAACTGTACCCGCCGGACAGGTAATACTGATAGGGGACAAATACAGGAGTGGAAGTTACTTTTTACTGTTGACACAGGGTAACAAGACAAAACAACTCAAGCTGATCAAAGTTTCAGATTAATAGAAATATGGATGGTAGTAATGGCGCCCCGGCAAAGCCGGGGCGCCATTACTTTTTTTACGCTTTGTTGGATCCTACCTGTACCCCGGGGCAGTCAGGAAGATTGGTATTGGTAGCGATCTTTTGAAAAAAGTAAACCTG
>JAFDYH010000064.1:8983-9149 GCA_018267535.1 Bacteroidota bacterium | reverse complement strand
TTTTTTAAATTAACCTGTTTCAAGACAAACAGCCCAATTCCTATCAGTATTAGTTTAGAGGCTTCTGCTTTTCACGTTTTGATCAATCATTCCTTTTAGTAGCTCCATTTTGCTGATGTTTAGCAGTCGTATCGCATGTCATTGCGATGTAGGGATCTCTATTTTT
>JAFDYH010000064.1:0-8936 GCA_018267535.1 Bacteroidota bacterium | reverse complement strand
AAAAAATACAAACTTGTTGCAAGGAATATAAACATAGCCATTCTCAATTGATGGCTTCAATCCCGACAATCGCTTGCAGAAATCCACAAAATATATAATGAAAATTTCGGTTATGTTATCCCCGTCACTGGCTCCCATGACTTTTTATATTTCTTTTATCTGCTATTGATTGTCATATCCCCTGACAATAAGCAACATGATTGTTATTAATACCAACAAACACTTTTTTTAAATCATTAGTGTTTTTACTATTGTAAAAGCCAGTATTCTTTCGATCTTTGTATAGTGATTTAGGCATCAAAAACACGTTTAATCCCGTGAACATTTTGTAAGATTTCAACGATGCAGAATCACGTTAAAATTGATCCCTATGAACCCTAGATTTGCATTAAAAGGAACTGTCGCTTTATTAATTGCTAGTAGCATACATTGCTTCACTTTTGCACAGGTAGACCCTGTTTTACAGCAGGAAAACATTTCCGGATTTAATAACGTAAACAAGCTTAAGACCCTTCTGGACTGGGCAGGGCTTATTAATTCTTCAAGCATACCCACTGTTGGTGCTGTTACCAATAACGGTCAAATTATCACCACTACCGCTACCGGTTTTCAATACCAGGTTACTTATGTTAAAGAATTAGGATACACGTCACTTGGGTCGGGAACAAGCGCTTTTAAATATGACTACTCAACCAGTGTAAGCTATGGAACAGGTAAACCTAAACAAGCTGCTCTTGACTATGGTGCAGTGTGCAGCAGTTTGCAAGTAGCTGGTTCAGGAAGTTACCGCATGGAAGTAAACAATCTGGTCGGCGGTGCTGTGCCTTTGCAATTTTCAATTGTTGACCTGGACCAAACGGAGAAAATACAAATTGAAGGTTACAAAAGCGGGGTATATATTGCCCCTGTTTTAAAAGCCAGAAGTGTATCAGCCAATGCACCCATTATTATTCATAACCTGAACAACGAACAGGTAACTGCCGGCTTTAGCAGCAATAAAAATGATTTTTTAGAAACATCTGTGGTAGATGTGTATTTTCTTACAGCGGTAGATAAAATCATAATACGACAAACTTTCAATGCTGCAAGTAATGGATATACACTTGTCACTAATTTCAAAGCTATTTCTTCAGTCGATGTAGTGAAATCAACGCCCAATGGGGTTGTAACACCCACTGTAATGGGAACCCCTACCAAATTCGAAGTACCCTATACTATTACTGTTGCCAATAAGGAGACGTTAGGTTTAAATTTAAACAATATACAGGTAACCGAAAATCTTACTAACCCATTCCCTTCGCCTTCAGCAACAAGTGTAACTATTAAGCCGGGTACCTTGACTGTAAGTGCACCCGCAGCTTCAGGTATTTTAGCTAATGCATCATTTAATGGTGTTACCGTTTTTTCGTTATTGAACGGAACGGGTGTATTAAAACCCAATGAATCGGCTACTATTAATTTTACTGCCGTTATCACTTATCCGAATGCCGCTGCAGTACCATTGACCGTAAGAAACAATCAGGTTCATGCCAGCAGCATGCCATTTAATAGTGCTTCTAATGCAGGAGGAACATATTCCGGCGCAAACTGGACTTCTCCATTAAATTCAGTTTCAGTCGACATTTCCACTAACTCTGCATCAGCCCCCGCTATTGCAAATGCAGACGCGCCATCACCAACCCCGTTGATATTTGACTTTGCTGCACTCGCCATTCATTTAAAAGAGTTCAATGCTAAAATCACACAGGATGATCAAGTATCGCTGAAGTGGACCGCTTCATCAGATGCAGCCAATGATTATTTTGTAATTGAAAAAAGCAAAGACGCAATAAACTGGAAGCAGACCTCAACTATAGCATCAACAGAGAGCCTGAACAGCGATCACAATTATAACTTTACCGATTCAAATCCCTTTACTGGTATTTCGTATTACAGGCTCGTGTTTAATAATAGCAACGGGACAATTAACTACTCTAATCTAGTTTCAGTAAACCTGGGGCATTTACACCAGGAAATGGCAAAATTGTATCCGAACCCGGCAGTAAATAATGTAACGATTGCTCTAAAAAATGCAAAAGCGGGTGATAAAATAATATATATCTACAATCAATCAGGAATGTTATTAAAGAGCTATAACTGGACTATGCAGGGCGAACATGAACAATATACTATTGCGGATATCGCTTTATTCCCAAAAGGTACATACCTGGTGCTGGTGAAAGAAAAGGGAATGCAAATAGCATTGGAAAAATTAATCAAAAACTGATTGTGGGAACAGCAGGGTTATTCACCCTATAGTTATGGTACTTCAACTATCTGTCGCAAAAGGAGTATTCTTGCTTTTTTTAACATTAGCCTTCACGAATTAAATTAGTATTGTGACGATATAATTTATCATTGAATCCTTCTCATATAATATTGAATTCTATTAAGGCATTAAAAACAATTGCTAAAAAAACTCAGTATTGCCCACTAATCAGTATTTTCATTCTTAAAGTTTACTCCACATGAGATACTGTTTATTTTTCTTCAGCTTTCTGCAATGCATTATTGTTAGCGCACAAGTTCAAAAAGCCCCATTGGCAAAAGAAGGTAGTGGCCCTTATACCCAATTGATTTTACGTGGCGGCATATTGGTTAATGGTACCGGCACACCAGCTTATGGCCCTGTAGATATCGTTGTTGAAAACAATCGCATCATTTCTATTTCTGTTGTTGGTTTTCCGGGGTCAAAAATTGATCCGGAACGCCGTCCAAAATTAAAAGAAGGCGGTAAAGAACTGGACTGCGAAGGCAAGTATATACTACCGGGCTTAATTGATATGCATGGCCATATCGGTGGCGATGAACAAGGTACTCCTGCGGAATATGTTTTTAAACTCTGGATGGGAAATGGAATAACTACCATTCGCGACCCATCCTGCGGCAATGGGTTGGAATGGGTGTTGGAGGAAAAAAAGTTAAGTGCTGAAAATAAAATAACAGCTCCAAGGATATTTGCCTATACGGCATTTGGCATGGGTTCCAAAACGCCGATAAAAACGGCACAGGAGGCAATACAATGGGTACAGGATAATGCAAAGAAAGGTGCCGATGGTATAAAATTCTTTGGTGCACCTCCGGTAGTGATGGATGCCGCATTACGTGAAAATAAAAGATTAGGATTACGTTCCGCTTGTCATCATGCACAGATGGATGTGGCGAGATGGAATGTATTGAATTCAGCAAGAGCCGGTTTAACATCCATGGAACACTGGTATGGTTTACCGGAAGCTTTATTTACCAACCAAACAATTCAGAACTACCCAGCTTCTTATATTTATACAAATGAGCAAAACCGTTTTGAAGAAGCTGGTAAATTATGGAAACAAGCCGCCCCGCCCTATAGCGAACATTGGAATAAAGTAATGAATGAATTATTGAGCCTTGATTTCACACTCGATCCTACCTTTAATATTTACGAAGCCAACCGCGACTTACAGCGAGCAAGAAGAGCAGAATGGCACGAGTTGTACACGTTACCTTCCCTATGGAAATTTTACTCCCCCAGTCATGACTCGCATGGATCTTATTGGTTCAACTGGGGTACAGAACAGGAAGTAGCGTGGAAAGAAAATTATAAACTCTGGATGACTTTTGTCAATGAATATAAAAACCGCGGCGGCCGTGTTACGGCCGGTTCAGATAATGGGTTTATTTATCAGTTATATGGTTTCGGTTACATAAGGGAACTAGAGTTGTTGAGAGAGGCTGGCTTCCATCCTTTGGAGGTAATCCGCTCTGCAACATTATATGGTGCACAGGCATTAGGAGCCGATAAAGAAATCGGAAGCGTAGAACCCGGTAAACTTGCGGATATGATTGTAATCGATGAAAACCCTTTGGAGAACCTGCAGGTTTTGTATGGTACCGGCGCTATTCGCCTTACAGCGGATAATAAAGTAGTACGCGTAGGTGGTGTACGATACACTATTAAAGACGGCATTATCTATGACGCCAAAAAATTATTGGCTGATGTAAAGAAAATGGTGGATGCAGAAAAACAAAAAACCGGCTGGCAGTTGACTCAGCCTGGTTTTTAGTGAAAATTGGTTAGGTTTAAAATAGAATCCGCTAAGAAAACCGGCAAACTATGCTTTAATTTGCCGGCCTGCTTTCTTTCAAAGCATTCCCTATATTTGAAAATTTGGGACTCTAGTTGATTCTTTCCATTCAACCTTTTAACCGGGAAGGTGGTCTACCTTCATTTTATTTACGTGCATTTTAAAACCAAAACAAATTCACACATGAAAAGGTCTTTATCTCTATTTGCCTCTACGCTTATATTCTGCAGTTTATTATCCGCGCAGGATAAGAAAGCGGCTCCTCCAGTACTTGCGTCAAAAGAAGAGAAAAAGGAAAATGCTAATCTTCCGAATCTTGAGTTTAATCCCGACTGGAATATGTCCAGCGATCATGAAGATGTCATTAAAGGGCAGAAGGTACCCTATAAAGTTACACTGGGCAATATGCCGGTGTGGGATGACGATGGTAAATGTATTGCTGGCTTGTTCTATACTTATTATGAGAGAACGGATATAAAAGACCGTGCATCAAGACCATTGATCATTTCATTTAACGGAGGGCCGGGCTCTGCTTCGGTGTGGATGCATATTGCCTATACAGGCCCACGCCTGCTAAGTATAGATGACGAAGGATATCCTATACAACCGTATGGCTTAAAAGATAATCCCAATTCAATTATTGATGTAGCAGATATCGTCTTTGTAAATCCGGTTAATACCGGTTATTCAAGAGCGGTGAGCAAAGACATACCGAAAGAAAAGTTTTTCGGCGTGAACGCTGATATTAAATACCTCGCCGGTTGGATCAACACATTCGTCACCCGTAATAACCGTTGGGCGTCGCCAAAATATTTAATAGGTGAAAGCTATGGCACTACCCGTGTATCGGGATTAGCGCTGGAACTGCAGAATGCGCAATGGATGTACCTGAATGGTGTCATTCTTGTTTCGCCGACAGAATTGGGGATCGAACGTAATGGGCCAGTGGATGAAGCATTACGCCTGCCTTATTTTGCAGCAACTGCCTGGTATCATAAAGCATTAGGCCCCGACCTGCTGAAAAAAGATCTTACGGATATGCTGCCGGAGGTAGAAGAATTTACAGTAAATGAGTTAATACCAGCTATCAGCCGTGGTGGCTTTTTACCGGAAGAAAAAAAGAAAGAGATAGCAGAAAAAATGTCGAAGTATTCTGGCATTTCTTCTAAAGTTATTTTACAACATAACCTGGATATTCCTACCGATTTCTTCTGGAAAGAATTATTGAGGGATAGAGGGTATACAGTAGGCCGGCTGGACTCAAGGTATAAAGGAATCGATAAAGAGGATGCGGGAGATCAACCTGATTTTAATGCAGAGCTTACTTCCTGGCTACATTCATTTACGCCCGCTATTAATATTTATATGCGGGAGCTGAATTATAAGACAGATATGAAATATAACATGTTTGGCCCCGTACATCCCTGGGATCGCTCCAACGATAAAACCGGCGAAAACTTACGACAAGCCATGGCCGAAAACCCTTATCTGCATGTAATGATCCAGTCAGGTTATTATGATGGTGCTTGCGATTATTTTAATGCCAAATACAGTATGTGGCAATTGGATCCAAGTGGTAAACTGAAAGGGCGTTTAAGCTGGAAAGGCTATCGCAGTGGGCATATGATGTACCTGCGGAAAGAAGATTTGGCGAAGGGAAATGATGATATCAGGGAGTTTATAAAAGCATCTACTCCCAAACCGGGAGAGCCGGCCAAATATTAATGAATAAGCCTATATAGAATTAAAAGCCGGGAAATGGTCATTTCCCGGCTTTTAATTTCTTTACATTTATACAATCGGTCAATCATGTATTATAAGATTGAGAGGAAGGGAAAAATTCAAACGATTTTTACTAACTCATTTGGCTTGATCAATCACCATATCACTGTAGGAAATAGATATAAGATCATTATTGCCAATCATTAATTCATTTTTATAGAAATCACATTGTTGCTGTAATTTTTCCAGCGGAAGGTCTGCATATTTATTACTGGCTTCTATTTCTGCAAAGTTTCCAAGTCCCGGTACTTCATCAATGTGAAACTTCACATTGCCTATAAAATATATTTGCCGGTTCTTCCGAACAATGACTTTTATTCCCAATGACCTTGAAAGCATTTCCTTTAATTTTCCAGCATCCGGAACAGCTATTAAATCGAAAGAAGAACTTTTAGGCCCCGGCTGGTTATTTCTTTCATAGTATATAAGATTATTTTCAATGTTGCCCTCACGGAGTTTCAATCTGCCATTGGGAACGTTGAAGTAAGTATCAATTTGGTTGTCGGTGCCTTTGAATTCTGCGTTATTGTCCAACAGATATTGGCGCATGAAATTACTGTTCGTATACCTTGCTTTTATTTCTACGTTCAAAAGCGGCATAACAAAGAAATTAACACTATTTGCAACTGCAAACAGGCTTTACAGATTAAATAAAGGGATTGAAAAAGAATTAAGCCATTGTTGGCTCGGCCTTGAGAGTCCTGCTTACCAGAGCGCCTCTTGACACATCTTCGCATCTGCCAAAACGCATAGCGCTCCACACATGGTCGAGCTCTACCTGGCAAACACTTTCATAACCGGCACAGGTGAGCTGATTCCAGCTGCACTCGCGGTTAAGGTCAGTTACGATTTTTGAAGCGGTTTTTGGATAGGCTACCCAAAAATTAGATGCGTCCTTTAAGGCTGGCATTACATCCTTCAATATACCATTTAGCTGATTCTCACTTACTGCAAATACCAGTGCAAAGTCGATTTTTCGGCTTTTGAGCAACGGAGTTACATTTTTGGAGAAAGAAAGCTTGGTGAACTGTTTTTCGATTGAAGACGGTAAACCCTGAATGAGAAGGTTTTTTTCGTCGGAAATCTGAAGTTTTTCAAAAAGCGTTTGTGCCATACCTCTAAAAAAAGTTTAAGAGTTTTTAACACGAGACAGTTTGCTGACCGGTACTATGTACACCCGAAATCAGAGATGCAAAGGTAAGAAAAATAAGCTTGTTTCTGATTCTATTTCAAATAAATATCCCGCTCAAAGCGGGTTTGAGCGGGATTTATTAAGTGTAATCAATATTTTATTTAGCTATCGGCTTGTAATATTTTAATGCTTCTGGCATATGTGCCTGCAAATCGGCAATACGGCGTTCATCGCTGGGGTGTGTACTCAAAAATTCAGGTGGTTTTTGCCCTCCTGCAGAAGCCATTCTTTGCCAAAGCGGTATAGCTTCCTGTGGGTTATAGCCGGCCATTGCTGCCCAGATAATTCCCCATTCGTCAGCTTCTGTTTCATCTTTTCTTGAAAATGGCAGCATAACACCCACCTGTGAACCTACACCATAGGCTGTCTGAAATAGCTCCTGTGTCGCAGCGGGTTTATTTGCCAATGCAACAGATAGTGCCACACCGCCTAATTGTTGAACCAGCCCCTCGCTCATTCTTGAATTGCCATGTTGAAAAATGGCATGCGAAACTTCATGACCCATTACTACGGCTAAAGCAGCTTCATTCTGTGTAACAGGCAAAAGTCCGGTATATACTACAATCTTTCCGCCAGGCATACACCATGCATTCACCTCTTTACTGTCTACAAGATTATATTCCCATTTATATCCTTCCAATGAACTTGACAATCCTTTGTCAGCATAGTATTTTTCAACAACTGCAGAAATCCTTTGCCCTACCCTGCGCACCATTTCGGCATCTTTATTAGTTGTGGCGCCAACGACTTTATTCTGAGATAAAAAGGTCTGGTATTCCTGAAGAGCCATTGACTGTACTTCAGCCTCAGGTAAAAGTTTTAACTGGCTGCGGCCAGTCACCGCATTTTTGGTGCAGGAGGCCAGTATAAAAGAGGCAACCACCAGAGAAATTAATTGCTTGATCATTATAAAAGATTTTTTGGTATACTTCAATCATTGTACCAACCCTGAGACTTGGGTTGAATGATTTTCGTTGCAAAGTAAGTGATAAATGAGCAATTACTCCCCCGCTTGGGAAGCTGCCCGGCGACGCTGGCGCCTGCGGTCCCGGTGTTTGAGTATAGGAACTTTGTTCTCATTTCCTTTTAATAAGCGGCTGATGTTTTTCTGATGAGTGAGCAGAACCATTAATGCCACAGCAATAGCAAAAATTCTATACAGGTGCTCAGGCTCATTAAATATAACAAGGATAAAAACAGGGAAAGCGATACTTGCTAGTATTGAACTTAGAGAAACAAATCGTGTAAGATACAGGACCAGCAAAAAAACGCCTACACAGCAAACAGCAACTATGGGTTGAATACCTAATACCATTCCGAATAATGTAGCAATGCCCTTTCCGCCACGAAATTCCGCCCAAATAGGAAATATATGACCAATGACAGCAGATAAACCCAAACCAATCTGAAGATTTATAAACTGCACATCAAATTCTACATAATTAGGAAGGAGATAAACCAGCTTAACTGCGGCAATACCTTTTAACATGTCTACGACCATTACAAGGCTTCCCCATTTAGGGCCTAAAACGCGAAAAGTATTAGTTGCTCCTGCATTACCACTGCCGTATTCACGGATATCAATATCGAAAAAATAACGGCTCACCCATACAGAAGTGGGGATGCTGCCAATCAGATATGCAAGAACTATTAACAATAGCTCGTTCATAGAACCTTCGGGTTGAAATTGAATACAAAAATACGATAAACGGGCGACAGATAATAGGTAGTTTAACGCAAAGGGTGGGCGATTTTTACCGTAAAAACCTCAAGCAAAGCCAGTTACCTTCTTTTAATTTTAAAGCCGGTCGGAGTAAATTTTTTTTGGCTGTTTCCTGGATATCTTTTTCATCA
Source organism: Bacteroidota bacterium (assembly GCA_018267535.1). Classification (GTDB taxonomy): domain Bacteria; phylum Bacteroidota; class Bacteroidia; order Chitinophagales; family Chitinophagaceae; genus JAFDYH01. Next base: position 5 of record JAFDYH010000064.1, on the reverse strand, counting down.
TCTTC
>JAFDYH010000063.1:5712-24145 GCA_018267535.1 Bacteroidota bacterium | reverse complement strand
TGCTTTGATCCCTTTTTCGGATCAGCAACAAACTTTTTATTCTCTTTCGAAGTAATATCCCAAAACAGTTTTGTAATATCCCAGGGCCTGTATCCATCAAAAATCAAAAGACCATATCCCAATTGCCTTAGTTCCTGGTTGGCTTTTACCAATGCCATCGCAGCAGGTCTTTGCATAAAGGCCCTGGCCTCAGTATAAACCGGTCGGCCTGCAATATTATTATTCGTTGCATAGCGTATATCCAGTTTCAGGGTAGTATCTAATTTTATTAATTCAACAAGATCAGTCTCCCTGAAATCACCTTTTTCATGTGGAGGTTTATTAGAGACACAGCCTGGTACCAATAAAAAAAAGGTAGCCAATAATAATAGCAGTAATGGTAAAAAAACCGGTCTTTTCATGATAAAATGAAGTTACACAGAGTTTGATTTCTGTGTAATTCTATTTTTGCTTTCCTTCTTTTACATATCCGCTGAAAGAAATCGGTTGCCGGTTATTACTGATCACCTGGAGATTGGCATAGCCGTTTGTCGTTACAGTAAGAATAAGTTGCCTCGCATCTATATTTTCTTTTGGTTTGATTAATATACTCCAGCCTCCTTTTTTACCAGGTGTATTGACATACTCGAAATTAGTAGACGTAAAGCTTATTCCCCCTTTGGAAGGGTCAACCGATGCCGTATATGCACGGCCAAAATAAGGTAGATCAGCATTTATAGTATCCCCTTTTACCTCCAACTGATACTCCGGTGTCAACTGCCACTGACGACCTGAAGAAGGCTGGGCTGTTTGCGCAATAAAAGTATAATTCTTCTGCTCAATCGCATTCTTTAAAAGGACTGATTTATCCTGTGCATGAACAGACAATACTGAAATAATAACCAGTACAGGCAGGAAGAACAATTTCTTACAAAAGGTGTCTGAAGATTTCATAAGTACTATTTTTTATTTATAAACCGGCTTCATGGAATTTACCATTAAGAATATTCGCTCCCGCGGAGGAATACTGAATATTATTTAATGGACATTTCATAAATTTATTTTTAAGAAATACATCATATTTCGTGCAGATTTTTCGGTAGAACTGTCGTCTATCAGTATTGGCATGTTAAAATTTGAACCGACTGCAAAGCCATTGGTCCTTTCCGATTTTACAATGAAAGCTAAAACCGTTTTTATGAGATATCTTTTGCTGCCTTTATTTTGTTTTTTATCGATCGCCGCCATTTATGCCCAGCAAACCCAAAAACCACCACTGCATGGTAAAAACTGGATGGCAGTAACCGGTAAACCTTTGGCCGCAGAAGCCGGGGCAACTATTTTTCAGCAGGGAGGAAATGCAGTGGATGCGGCTTGTGCAATGCTGGCAGCGACCTGTACCATGTGGGATGTGTTAAGCTGGGGTGGAGAAACACAAGCATTAATCTACAATCCTAAAACCGGAAAAGTAATCGCTATAGATGCCTTGGGGGTAGCGCCAACCGGGGCTACTCCGTCTTTTTTTAAAAGTAAAGGGATGGATTTCCCTCCTGAATATGGACCGCTTGCCGCAGTAACACCCGGCACCGCGGGTGGCCTTTGCACCATGCTGGCCGAATATGGCACAATGAGCTTAAAACAGGTATTAACCCCTGCGATGCAAATGGCAGATGGATACCCGATAGAAGCTCAAACAGCAAACAGCATAGAAAGACAAAAGAAAAGAATAAAGGAATGGCCCTATTCAAAAGCTGTTTTTCTACCACATCTCGGCAATGACAGAGAAGCACCGGAAGCAGGCGAAGTATTTGTTCAAAAAGACTTATTGGAAACTTTAAGCAAAATGGTAGAAGCAGAACAAGATGCTTTAAAAAAAGGAAAGAGTCGTAAAGAAGCTATCTATGCTGCTTATGACCGCTTTTATAAAGGAGACATCGCCAAAGAGTTTGTAAGAGGATGCCAGGAACAGGGTGGTTTAATCACTATGGAAGACCTTGCTAAATGGAAAGTGATCCAGGAAGAGCCGATGAAAGTAAATTATAAAGGCATTGATGTTTATAAATTGGCGCAATGGACACAAGGGCCATCTATGTTACAGGCCTTGAACATACTTGAAAACTTTGATCTGAAAAGCATGGGCTTTAACTCAACGCGGTACATCCATACAATTTACCAGGCAATGAACCTCGCCTTTGCCGATCGTGATTTTTATTATGGTGATCCATATTTTCCGCCACAGGAACCTATTAATGGATTATTATCAAAAGAATATGCCAGGCAAAGAGCAGCTTTAATAAAATACGATCGTAACAACCCAAACATTGGGCCAGGCAATCCTTATCCATTTGAAAATAAAACCAATCCTTATCTCGATCTTTTAAATAAAAGAGGCTTTACCATTGATGGCAAAAACAACAAATCCGGTGGGGCCACACCAGCTCATGATGCAACAACTAAAGTTGCTGTTCCTTTTGCATCTAAAGAGGAGGAGGAATTATACCAAGATCGTTTGTGGCGAGGCACTACTTCTGTTGAAGCAGCTGATAAAGAAGGCTGGGTTGTTTCCATAACACCCAGCGGTGGCTGGATTCCAGCCTGCATTGCCGGCCATACAGGCATAGGCATGAGTCAAAGAATGCAAAGTTTCGTATTGGATTCAGCATTAAATCCATTCAATGTGGTGGAGCCCGGTAAAAGACCTCGTGTTACACTCACTCCCAGTCTGGCCATGAAAGACGGGAAACCATTCTTAGCCTTTGCTGTCCAGGGTGGGGATACACAGGATCAGAACCTGCTTCAATTTTTTTTAGATATCGTTGAATTCGGTATGACAGTGCAGGAAGCAACCGAAGCGCCAAATATCAATTCGGATCAGTTGTATCTATCCTTGGGCGGCACAAAGAGGGAAGACCGCAATCCTAAACCTGGCTATATTACACTCAATGAAAATACCCCTGATTATGTACGCCGAGAATTAAAGAGGATGGGATATACCCTCAGTTTTGTGGATCGTAGTTCAGGTCCGATCAATGCAATCTATTTTGATTGGAAACACGATACACTCTGGGGTGGCTCTTCAAACCACGGAGAAGATTATGGAATAGGATGGTAATTTGGGCGGTAGTTTATAAACGATAGTTGGTGGTAGTGCGGGCCATTACCACCAACTATTGAATACCTATTTTTTCACCGGTACCATCTCTACTTCCCAATCATCTGTTCTGAAAGGGCAAACAGGTAGCCCTTCTTTGCTGAACAGGTTGCTAACAGCTGCATTACTGTAGGAAAAGCGAACAGCAACAGGTTGCTTTACCAGTTTATTGAAAACAATTAATTTATCACCATCAATTTTGGCATCTGCCGGATAGAAAATTTTATCGGCGCCCGCTATCTGAAGGGCATTGATTTTTTTATCTTTTGCCAATAACCCTGTCGGAACATTATCAAATGAGATGATGGCCTTGTCTTTTTTTATTTCAATGTTTTTATAAAAAGGGCTTTTATATATCAATCCTGGCATATGATAGGTTTCTGCTAATGCCCAGCCCGCAAGCCTGTATCCAACCTCGTGCTTATTTTTGGGATGAATATCTGTTGTATCGTCAACAAGATCAGTTACAACAACCATTCCCACATTACTATGTTGCATTGTTTTAGTTTGTTGCTCCCGTATAAGATTACCCTGATTAGTCGTTCCATAAGTAAAAGGTGCAATCTGCACATAATAAAATGGAAGGTTTTTATTCCATGCTTTACGCCAGGAATCAATCATGGTTGTCAATAAATGACTATAAGTATAGGGCGCTGTAGTATTACCCTCACCCTGGTACCAGATAGCGCCGGCAATAGAATAATTAAATAAAGGGGCTAACATTCCATTATAAGTCAACCCTGGTTGCTTTGGCCACCACGCAGCCTCATACAATTTATCATCGGATGCTTTCAGTTCAGCATCATTATTTATTGCGTCGGCTTCTGTCCATACTTCTGCAGGCGTACCCCCCCAGCTTGCGTTAATCAAACCAATTGGCACATTCAATTCTTTGTTTAGTCTTTTGCCAAAAAAATAGCCCACCGCGCTGAATGACTTCAATGAATTTGAATCACAATTTTCCCACTTTGCATCGCAATTATCCTGCGGGTAATCAGAAGTTGTTTTTGGAATTTGAAAAAAACGGATATTATTCGTTGCACAAGTTGCTAATTCTGCATTTACATCGGGTAAATGGCCCCATTGCCAGTTCATTTCCATATTAGACTGACCAGAGCAAACCCAAACCTCTCCGATCAATATATTTTTCAATTCAACAGTATTATTTCCTTTAAAAGTTATGGAATAAGGACCGCCGGCGCCGGGAGTCTTCACTTTTATTTTCCAACGGGCGCCATTATTGACAATCGTTGAATCTGTCTGGTTATTCCAACTGGTCGTAACAAAAATTTTTTCTGCCGGTTGTGACCAGCCCCATAATGTTACCGAATCATTTTGCTGAAGCACCATTCCTGATGATAAAACAGCAGGCAGCCGCAGTTGTGAAAAACTGTTAATAGTAATCAGTATAAACAAGAAAAAGAACAATGATTTAAGATCTTTCATGTTATAATCTATTAAATATTTAAAAAGTCGTATCCAGATAAAATAATATTCAGAAATACAAGTTATTATAAAGTGTTTTCACAAACACAAATAGTAAATAAATTTTGTGAAAAACTTTTAGTCAATATCTTGCAGGTTAGCATAAGAATTGCTGAAAGGTATATCTAATCTTTAACCGAATGAATATTCAATTCAAAAAAAATATTCAGTTTACCAAAATTGTTAAAGCGGAAGGCAGATTAAGAGAGTTCAATTTTCGTAAACTGGGTGGCTCTAATGAAGGCTTTTTTACTGTGGATGTAGTAGATGACCGAGGTAACCGTATCATGTTCCGTATGCAAAAGGAAGACAGTCAATGGAAAATCGTACCCCAGCCTCTCCCGTCGTGGATTATTTCCAGTGAAAAACAGTTTCACGAACTGATTGAAGAATCTTTGGCTGAGTAATACTTGCTTTTACTTTTCCAATACTTTATAATCCCAGGCAGAAAAGTGAAATAAATAATTTTTGTTTATTTCCATTTCTGCGCCTGAAAATACATCTCTATAAGCTCCGGAAACAGCATTATCATTGATACTGAATGAAACCCAGCCGGGAGTTAAATTGAGAATAACCAGTACTTCTCTATCTCCATTTTTTCGCAGAAAGCTGAAAACCCTGCTATCTGTAGTTTGCAGCCTGTAAGTAATTACGGCATCATCCCCGGCAAGCAATGCCGGGTTCTCTGAACGTAGTTCCAAAAGTGTTTTATAAAAATTTTGCAGTTCACAAGGGATAGTCCATTCTATTTCATCTTTGTCAAAAAATTTCAGTCGCTTTTTATTGGGTAATTCCTGGCCGCTATAGATCAGCGGCAGCCCATTCCACATTGCACATAATACGGCAAAAGCCTTCACCGAATCGCCTAATCTTTCATATTCACTGCCGCTATGCGAGTTTTCGTCATGGTTACTGGTGAAATAAGCCCTTAGTGCGTCTTTCGGAAAAATATCATTGTACTTATACAATACTTCATCAAGACCGGCAATGTTCGTTTGGCCACGCCAGTATTGCTCCATCTTATGCAAAAACTCCCATGTATACGTCGCATCAAAAACATCATGATACGCAGCATCTTCAGTTTCTGCCAACCAGAACAAAGGTTTTATCGCATCCAGCTCTTTTCTTGCGCGATGCCAGAAAGACAAAGGAATCAAATGCGCCATATCACAACGAAAACCATCAATAGCGCATTCGTTTATCCAGAACCTCATCGCATCAATCATAGCATCCTGCTGCCCTACACTTTGATGATCGATTTGGATCACATCACTCCAATCATATGGAGAGCAAAAGTTACCGTTTGCATCCAATTGATAATATTCTTTATTGGTATAAGTCCATACATGGTCCCAGGCCGTATGATTAGCTACCCAATCAATAATTACTTTAAATCCCATTTGATGGGCATCATTAACCAATCTCTTAAAATCATTTAGGTTTCCAAATTCAGGGTTTATCGCTTTATAATCCCTTATTGAATAATAACTGCCAAGGCTGCCCAACCTGTTCTTTTGTCCAATAGGATGTATCGGCATAAACCATAAAATCTTTATCCCCATATCTTTCAATCTTGGCAAATGCTTGCCAAAGGCATCAAAAGTGCCTTCATTCGTGTATTGGCGCACATTTATCTCGTAAATATTCGCTGATCTTATCCAATCAACAGTTTTAAACTCCGGGTTCATAGTTCCTGAATGATGATGCTGTGAAAATAGTGCTTATTATAGTAAAGTAGCTGTTTTCATTCCTTATGATCCTACCTGCAACCGCCCCACCAAAAGAGGGGTATAAACTCCCCATCAATAAAACGAAAAAATGCTAAAATCTAAAAACCTCTGATTGCAGCCTTACCATTTTGTAAATTGCAGCTGCTTTCCCATTAATTCTGCTAATCCGGGAAATCCCAGTTCAGACAATGAAAAATTTCGAAGTCCCCATTATATACCGTAGCCCATTAATTTCTGCCATCAAAAAAAAGCGGAAAGAAATGGATAAGATGAAAAAGGATTTTACGCCTACCCTGCTTGATTTTGGCCCATTACAAATCTATCTTGCCCGTCATTTTGGTTTTTGCTACGGGGTAGAAAATGCAATTGAAATCGCCTTCAGGACAGTTGATGAAAACCCGGGAAAGAAGATTTATTTATTAAGTGAAATGATTCATAACCCGCAGGTAAATGCGGACCTTCAATTACATGGTGTAGATTTCTTACAGGATACACATGGAAAGCAGTTAATTCCGTTTGAGCAGGTTACGGCAGAAGATATCGTTTTAATTCCCGCTTTCGGTACTACAATTGCCATCGAAAAAATGCTCAATGAAAAAGGTATACCCACGGAAAAATATAATACCACCTGCCCGTTTGTAGAAAAAGTCTGGAACCGCAGCGAAGTAATTGCAAAAAAAAATTACACAATTGTAATTCATGGTAAACCCAATCATGAAGAAACAAGAGCAACATTCTCTCATACGGCTGTGAATGCGCCATCGGTTGTGGTAAAAGATATGAAACAGGCGAAAGAGCTGGCAAAATATATTACCGGCCAGAGAAAAGCATCGCAGTTTTATGAAGAGTTTAAAGGACAATACTCAGACGGGTTCGATGTAAGCAAACACCTCGAACGTATCGGCGTAGTTAATCAAACAACCATGCTGGCAAGCGATACACAGGCAATTGCCGATTTTTTAAAACAAACGATGATTGACAAACACAAACTTTCTGTTTCAGACACGGAAAAACATTTCGCAGATACCCGCGATACATTATGCTATGCCACTAATGATAACCAGGGAGCGGTAATTGGCATGCTGGAAACAAAAGCAGACATTGCCGTTGTAGTTGGCGGCTATAATTCATCAAATACTTCTCATCTTGTAGAACTCTGCGAAGAAAAACTGCCTACCTATTTTATCAGCAGCGAAGAAAAGATTTTATCAGCTAAGGAAATACTGCATTATAATTTTCATACAAAACAGGAGATTTTAACAACGGATTATTTATCCATAAAACAACCTGTAAAAATTTTGATCACAAGCGGGGCATCCTGCCCGGATGCTTTGGTAGAGGGCGTGATAAATAAGATAACAAGCCTCTTTACAGTTGAAAAAAATAGTAGCGACTTGATTGAACAATTTCAATAAACCCGGTTCACACTTACTATCAGTTGGTTAGAAAAAGCAGAACCGGATTTAATCGTATTTTATCGTCGTAAAATCGTTAACGAAGCTCAAAAATTCTTTTACATTTTTACTTCCTTCCCAATAAAAATGTATGTTTGTAAAATCCTGGTCGCTGCCGGCGAATCAGGAAATGGCCGGTAGTTTTATTTGGCGCTTACCTGCAGAAGAACACGGAATCGAAAGAAGAATTTTTTAGTTGAGATTGGCTTGTGATAACACTTTAAAAAAAGTTGAAATGCAGAAAAAACTAAAAGGTTTCTTTTTACTGTTTACATCTTTTCTTGTCTGCTTTGCCTACTTTCCATTCGCATTTGGTAAAAAAAATCTTTACAGTCTACAGTCTTTCCGGCATTCAGACAAAACGCTGATCCGGAGTACGGATTCCGTTGCCCTTATTGTATCGCATCGCTCTATCTATGACAGCCTACGCCTTGATTTATCCGGCTTAAATAAAAAAGCATTTGATATAGCACAAAAAGGATTTTATAAAATAGAGCGCCAGGGCCGCCTTTCCAATGACTCCGTACTTTCCATTATCGATTTCAGTCAGTCAAGCGACAAAAAGAGATTGTATGTTCTGGATATGAAGAATTATAAAATCCTTTACAATACCCTTGTAGCACATGGGCGTAATTCAGGCAAGCTATGGGCCCAGTCATTTTCCAACAGGCCTTCGTCTTATAAAAGCAGTATCGGGTTTTATATAACCGGGCAGACTTATGAGGGCAACAACGGATATTCGCTAAAACTGGAAGGTCTTGAAAAGGGCTTTAATAACAATGCTGGTCGCCGGGCTATTGTGTTGCACGGGGCGGGCTATGTTTGTGATTCCTATATCAACGATCAGGGTTATATCGGCCGCAGCGAAGGATGCCCTGCTGTACCGCAACAATATGCAGCAGATATAATTAATACAATAAAAGAAGGCACCTGTCTTTTTATTTATCATCCCAATAAGTTGTACGCCCAACGCTCATTGCTGGCAAAAGGATAATAACATCTGTTTACAATTTCCTTCCGATCAATACTATAGGCAATCTTTATATTTGCCGATTAATAAAATCGTATGTTAAAGGTTGGCGTATTTGGCACAGGGCATCTTGGAAAATTTCATCTCAATAATTGGAAAGAAATTGGAGGAATAGAACTGGCTGGGTTTTATGATCCTGATGATAATACTGCAAAAGAGGTTATTGAAAAATACCAGCTACCCCGCTTTACAGATATTGATGCATTACTCGATGTAATAGATATTGCGGACATAGTTGCTCCCACCAATCATCATTTTAGCCTTTGCGAACAAGCGATAAAAAAAGGGAAACATGTATTTGTTGAAAAGCCTTTGGCCAACACAATGACCGAGGCACATGACCTGGTAAAGCTGGTCAAAGAGTCAAATGTAAAACTACAGGTAGGTCATGTGGAGCGGTTTAACCCGGCTTTTCTCGCTACAAAAAATGTTTCGCTCAACCCGATGTTTATTGAAGTTCACCGGTTGGCACAATTTAATCCACGCGGCACTGAAGTAAGTGTAATTCTCGACCTGATGATCCATGATATTGATATCATTTTAAGTGTGGTAAAAAGTGATGTAAAGTCGATATCCGCCAGTGGTGTGGGTGTAATGACGGAAACACCTGATATTGCGAACGTACGTATCGAATTTAATAATGGTTGTGTAGCCAACCTGACAAGCAGCCGTATCTCCATGAAGAAAATGCGAAAGATGCGCCTCTTCCAGAAAGATGCTTATATAGGTATCGATTTTCTCAATAAAAAAACGGAGGTTATTAAACTTAAAGAACCACAGGATTCCAATGTCTTTGCCTTTGACATAGAAACGCCAACGGGAAAAAAGACTATTGCGATGGCCAACCCGGTAGTACCGGAAGTAAATGCGATTAAACAGGAACTGGAAGAGTTCAGGAATGCAATCCTGAATAATACAAAAACACCTGTATCTGAAATAGATGGTATGATGGCAATGGATGTCGCTCACCAGATATTGAAAAAAATAGGAAATAACAGCCTTGTCCACGGATGAACAATAATGCCGGCCAAATACCTGCTAAATGGTATGCTGTAATGGATTTCTTTACAGGAGCAATTGCATGGACTTGCTTTTATTTTGTCCGGCAGGTTATTTTAAAAGTTCCGATCGGTATTCATTCAGAAAGCAGCACACTATTCTGGCTCACTATTTTCCTGATTCCTTTCGGATGGATCGTACTTTATTCAGCCACCGGTACTTATAATTCATTATACAAAAAATCAAGGCTCTCAGAATTTACTAATACGTTTATTTGCAGCGTGGCCGGCTGCATTATTCTTTTCTTTGTATTTATCCGCAATGATAGCGGCAATAATTATGTCTATTATTATAATGCTTTTATCCTTTTATTGATTCTCCATTTCACCATCACATTTACCGGCAGGGCCATTATTCTGAACAGGATTAAAAAACAAATACTCAGCAAATCAATCCAGTTTAATACACTAATGGTTGGCAACAGTGATAATGCAATGAAGGTTTTCAAGGATACCGAAAAAAGGTTATTTGACGGAGGCTACCGGTATGTTGGTTTTATAACTCCAGGCAACAATGATAAAAATGGCATCGATAAATTAATTCCCTCGCTGGGCATTCTTGACAACCTGGAAAAAGTAATTGATGAAAAGAATATTCATTTGGTTGTACTAGCTATGGAACGGCCGGAGCAACCCCTACTGGAAAACATTATCAACCGTTTGAGCGAAAAGAATGTAGAGATAAAAATTCAGCCCAGCATCGTTGATATTATTTCAGGCTCCGTAAAAACAAATAATATCCTCGGTGCTCCATTGATTGATCTGCATAATGACCTGATGCCTGAATGGCAGGCAAACATTAAGCGCCTGTTAGATGTTGTGGCGGCATTGGCAGGAACAATTATCTTATCTCCATTAATACTTTATGTTGCCATCCGTGTTCTTTTATCTTCCAAAGGCCCTATCATTTATTCACAGGAAAGAATAGGGTATAAAGGCAGGCCTTTCCATATTTATAAATTCCGTTCGATGATTGTAGGAGCGGAAAAAAATGGCCCTCTTTTGTCTTCTGACAATGATCCCCGGGTTACCAAATGGGGCCGTATTATGCGGAAATGGCGATTAGATGAATTACCGCAACTATGGAATATTTTAAAAGGAGACATGAGCCTTGTAGGTCCAAGGCCGGAACGCAAATATTATATCGACCAGATTGTAAAACAGTCTCCTTATTATAAATATCTTTTGAAAATAAAGCCCGGACTTACAAGCTGGGGCATGGTACAATTTGGCTATGCTGAAAATGTGGATGAAATGATAGAGCGAAGCAAATTTGATCTTTTGTATATAGAAAATATATCCCTCCTGCTCGACTTTAAAATCATGATCCATACACTTCGGATTATATTGCTTGGAAAAGGGAAATGACGGGATAATATGGGGGCGCCGATTCAACAGTCAAACAATATAAGCACCGTTCTGAATTTGGCCCTTCAATCCCTGCACGAACCCGCATAAATCTCCTGATTCTTCGTTCTTTATTATATTTTTGATAAAACGAATCCTGGTGAAAAAACTGGCAGCCATCCTTTTTCTTTTATACTGGAAACCAATAATATCTATCAGCCAATCTTCTTATTGGCAACAAGAGGTTAATTACACAATTGACGTTACCCTTAATGATAAGGAACGGACGCTGGATGGTTTTGAAAAAATAGAATATATCAATCATTCACCCGATACACTCCGTTTTATATGGTTCCATCTTTGGCCTAATGCATATAAAAATGATAAAACTGCTTTTAGTGATCAGCTGCTTGAAAATGGTAATACCCAATTCTATTTTTCAAAAAAAGAAGAACGGGGCTATATCAATCGCCTTGATTTTAAAGTAAATAATATAACTGCAGAAACAGAAGACCATCCGCAGTACATCGATATAATAAAAGTCAACCTGCCTTCACCGTTAGCATCAGGGCAAAAGATTACTATCTCAACACCGTTTCATGTCAAACTTCCTTATAATTTCTCAAGAGGTGGGTATGATGGAGATAGTTACCAGGTAACTCAATGGTATCCAAAACCGGCAGTATATGATGCAGAGGGATGGCATCCAATGCCCTATCTCGACCAGGGAGAATTTTATAGTGAATTCGGAAGCTTTGACGTGCAAATAACACTGCCAAAAAATTATGTGGTTGCCGCTACCGGTGAACTGCAAAATGCCGAAGAGCTGAAATGGCTGGATACAAGAAAGAATTTTTCATGGACTCCTGTTTCGAAAAAAATAAAATCGAAGGGAGGCATTACAAAAACAGTCAGGCAATTATATCCTCCTTCGGATAGAGAAACAAAAACGATCCGTTATAAACAGGATAAAGTGCATGATTTTGCCTGGTTTGCTGATAAGCTTTTTATAGTTGACCATGATACCTGTACTTTGCCGTCCGGCAAAATAATTGATGTCTATTCGTACTATACACAAAAAGAAGCTGGCTATTGGAAATCGGCTGTTGCTTACAGTAAGAGTGCTATTCGCTTTTATTCTGCACGGGTCGGCGAATATCCTTATATTGTGGCAAGTGTAGTACAGGGGCCACAGAGTTTTGGTGGTGGTATGGAATATCCTACCGTTACCGTCATTTCACCCGGGATACATGGATCGGATCTTGATGATATTATTGCCCATGAATTGGGGCATAACTGGTTTTATGGAATACTGGCATCTGATGAAAGAACGCATCCCTGGATGGATGAAGGGATTAACAGCTTCTATGAAAATAAATATTCCGTTTTAAAAAAGAATGATGTTTCTGCGCAGCAACGTGTTTTGTTTGAAACAAAAGCAACCATAAAAACAGACCAGCCAATTGAAACCCCTTCTGAAAAATTCAGTTATGCGAACTATGGATTGATTGCTTATTATAAAACAGCGGCCTGGATGCGCTGGTTAGAAGCAACGCTTGGTAAAGAAAAGTTTGAAAAAGCTATGCAAGCTTATTTTTCCGAATGGCAGTTCAGGCATCCACAACCGGAAGATTTTAAGAAATCAATAGAAAAGAGTTCAGGACAAAACCTTGATTCCGTCTTTTCTTACTTACATAAACCCGGGCTATTACCCAATGACAAAAGAAAAGGGACTACTGTCATCAGCATATTTCAACCCAAAAAATTCATCGGTGAATGGCAAAACAGGATCAATCCAAAAAAGAATATAATCCGTATAGGGCCATCCGCCGGTTTTAATAGCTATGATAAATTTATGATTGGAGGCCTCATTACAAACTACTCCTTACCTCCAACTAAGTTTAAGTTTTTCCTTGCACCCATGTATGCGACAGGATCAAAGGAGTTCACCGGAATCGGCACAATGCACTATACTTTTTATCCGAATAACCACCTATTCCGCAGTATTGATTTTTTTGCAAATGGGGCAAAATTTACCAATGACCTTTACTCCGACTCTGCAGGAAAAAAGAACTATCTCGGGTTTATAAAATTTGTACACGGGTTTCGTATTACTTTAAAAGAAAAAGACCCAAGAAGTACCTTACACCGGTTTATTCAATGGAAGACTTATTGGTTTAATGAAGATGGGCTTTCCTTCTTTCGGGATACGATAATAAATGGTACAGATACCTCTGTTCAAAATTCCTACAAGAAAATTTCAGATAGCAGAACGTTACGGCAACTTCGTATTGTAATCGAAAACAACAGGGCCTTATATCCCTATAATGGTGAACTAAAACTTGAATATGCCGGCGACTTTATCCGTACTGCTTTTACCGGTAACTATTTTTTTAATTATGCAAAAAATGGGGGGCTAAACGTGCGCCTGTTTGCGGGCAAATTTTTCTATCGCGGTGAAAAAACATCGTCGAAAGAATTTAACACAGACCGTTATCATTTAAATATGACAGGCGCCAATGGCTATGAAGATTATACGTATAGCGACTACTTTATTGGACGCAATAAATTTGATGGAATGCCCAGTCAGCAGATTATGTTGAGAGATGGCGGTTTCAAAGTAAGAACCGATTTATTGGCAGGCAAAATAGGAAAAACGGATAACTGGCTGGTCGCTGCCAATTTTACTTCCTCCCTGCCTTTAAAAATGAATCTTCCCTTTAGATTATTTGCCGACATCGGTACTTACTCAGAATCCTGGGAGAAGAATTCAGGTCTGGATCATTTCCTGTTTGAAGGGGGTATACAGCTTTCTTTACTAAGGGAAACTATCAATGTTTATTTGCCCCTGGTTTATAGTTCTGAATTGAAATCGTATATCCAGTCTTATGTACCAAAGGATAATCGTCTGTTCAGAACGATTTCTTTCACCATTGATATCGCTAACTTCAACCTGCGGAAAATAGACCGTAACCTTGTTTTCTGATGGCTGACAAAGGCACAATAAGATATCTTAGAAATAAAGAGATTGACAAAGTAAAATGGGATACATGCATTAGCAATGCATCGAATGGTCTTATCTACGCCTATTCATTCTACCTCGATCATATGGCACTACATTGGGATGCCCTTGTACTGGATGACTATAAAGCTATAATGCCACTAACATGGAATAAAAAATTCGGTTTTTATTATTTATATCAGCCCCCCTTTATTGCGTCGGCAGGAGTTTTTGGAGCAGTTATTTCAAAAGAACTTACCAGGCAATTTATAGATGCAATTCCTTTAAGATTCAGATTAATTGAAATATCCTTAAATCATGAGAATTTTCTGGAAGGAAAGAATGTGGTTGTGAAAAACAATTATACGCTCAACCTGAACCGGCCATATGACGACATTTATAAAAAATACCGGGAGAATATCAAACGCAATATTAAAAAATCACAACAGGCAGGTTGTTATTGCAAAACGGGCATACCTGTTGAAAATGTGATTGACATAAGCAGGGAGCAATTAAAAAATGTTATAAAAGTTTCGGATTCGGATTATATCAATTTTGCAAATCTGTACCAATACCTGTACATCCGACAACAGGCAAACACCTATGGTATATATAGCGCAGGGAATGAGTTACTGGCATCCTGCGTTTATTTTTTTGCAAATAAAAGGGCGTATTATATACTTGTAGGTAATACACCAGAGGGTAAAACGTTAGGAGCATCTCATTTCCTGATAGATAGTTTCATTACCAAGAACAGTGACAAGGATTTGTTACTCGACTTTGAAGGCTCAGATATACGCAACCTTGCTTTTTTTTACAGCAGTTTCGGAGCTACGCCGGAAACCTATCCGGCATTACGAATTAACAATCTTCCCTGGTGGGTAAAATGGCTGAAAAAGCAATGATTATTTTCTTTCCTGTAAAATTCTTTCTGCTATCACCAAGTCGATTGGTCTTGTAATCTTGATATTGGAAGTTTCGCCCTCTATAAGATTAATTTTCACTCCTGTTCTTTCTGCAACACTTGCTTCATCTGTAAAATAAGGGTCATATTCCTGCAGGAAAGCCTGCTTTAATTTATTACTGAAAAAAGTTTGTGGTGTCTGTATAATTTTTACTTTATCCCGGTCCATTTGCTTATTCCCTTCTGATGTTTCTATACGAATTGTATCTGTTGCCGCTATGGCCGGTATCGCATTACCCATGCGCACCGTTTCCTCATAACATTTATGGATAAGGTCAGCACTTACCAGGCAACGAACCGCATCATGAACAAATACAATACTATTCTCCTCAACAAGATTTAACCCGTTTTTTACAGAATGAAACCTTGTTTCCCCGCCGATGGCAATACTGAATTTTCTTCCCGGAAATTCTTTTATTATTGATGCCGCCCTGGCTGTATAAATTTCAGCAATGACTAAAACGATATGGATATCTTCGAAGGCCTTTGCAAAGGCATTCACACTGTGCCATAGCACCGGCTTACTTTTAAGTAATTGAAATTGCTTGGGAATATTGCCTCCCATTCTTACACCGGCTCCTCCTGCCACAATAATTGCGTATTTCTTCATTTGAACTATTTACCCAATCGAACAATTAACAATACAATCTACGTTTATTTATAAATCGCTACTTCACTATACCCATTACTATTTTTAAACCCCCGGTACATTCCGGCACTATTAAAAAGAAGGGCAGCATTTCCTTTTGCATCGACACCAATCATCCCACCTTCACCTTCAAGTTTAACCAATTTGTCATTCACGACGATATCCATTGCATCCTGAAGGTTTAATCCTTTATACTCCATTAAACAACTAACATCATACGCTGCAACCGCCCTTATAAAGGGTTCCCCATGCCCGGTACAGCTGATAGCACAGGTTTTATTATTTGCATAAGTACCACAGCCAATTAGTGGGCTATCGCCGATACGCCCATATTTTTTATTAGTCATTCCTCCTGTGCTGGTCGCCGCTGCAATATTACCATTACTGTCACATGCTACGGCACCTACAGTACCAAATTTTCTGTTCCGCATCAGGTCTTCCATTTCCTGGCGTGTATGATCCAGTAAGTAATTGTCTGAATCACGAACTAACTTCCATTGATCGTACCGGAATTGGCTGAAAAAGTATTCATCCGGTTCCAGCTTAATTCCCTGCCGTATAGCAAAATCATTGGCGCCTTTACCGCTCAAAAAAACATGATTACTGTGCTGCATCACCTCCATAGCCAACTCAATAGGGTTACGGACGTTGCGAACACCTGCAACAGCTCCTGCATCCAGGAACGATCCTTCCATTATTGCTGCATCCATTTCCTGCAAGCCCTTCTTTGTAAAAACAGATCCGCGCCCTGCATTAAAAAGAATATTATCTTCCAATGCAACAGTCGCTGCTTTCACAGCATTAACAGCCGAACCCCCTTTAGATAAAACGGCATAACCCGCATCCAATGCATTTTGCAAACCAGTGAGGTATGCTCTTTCTAATTCGGAAGTCATATCTTCCTTTAATATCGTTCCCGCTCCACCATGTATCGCTAATGTTATTGTTGACATACTTTCAATTTTTCCGGGCCGAAAATAACTACTTTACCTGCGAATAAATTATAAGTTTTTTGAAGAATAATTAAATGAAAAACAAAGATTGATAAAGGTTTTTGGAAAGACATAAACCTGCTATCCCCTATGAACTTAGCACCTTTTTAATCTTCTCAATAATCAAAGAAGGAGATAATTCATTCATACAGGCATGGTCGCCGCGGTAACAAGTTTTATTACCAAAAACTGAGCAGGGCCTGCAGTACAAATCAATCTGTGCAGCATTATTCATACTTTGCCCCCAGCCCATAAAGCCTGCAAAAGGATGAGTGGCCCCCCAAACGGAAACCACAGGAACATTAACAAGAGAAGCAAAATGCATATTAGCCGAATCCATACTCACCATCACATCAAGAGACGACATGATTACCAATTCCTCTTCCAGGTTTAACCGACCGGCAGCAATAATTATATTCTTATATTTTTCCTTCCATCCAGCCAACTTCTCCGCATCAGCAATACTTCCAAAGAAAATCAGTTTATCAGAAGAGCTTTCACTTAATGCATTTGCTACACCTTCCATTTTTTTCAGCGGATACATCTTTTCTTTATAAGCTGCAAAAGGGGCAATACCAATCCATTTACCCTCTTTGTTACCAATTAACGAAATGATCTTTTCTGATAGCACTGGTTTGGTATCGAATATTGATTTGAAGTTAAACTCAAAGTCAAATCCCAATTGAGAAAAAACATCACGATACCGCTGAAAAGTAGTGGGCAGTTGCCTGAAAACCTTATTCTCTTTCCGGCTTAATTCTTTCTTCCCTGTTCGTCCTTTATCAATAGGAACAGATTTAACCCCCTTCAGCTTAAACAAACTCCTGATAATTTGAGATCTTAATACATTATGCAGGTCGGCTACGGCATCAACAGGTTTATCCTTGTTTGCT
Source organism: Bacteroidota bacterium (assembly GCA_018267535.1). GTDB lineage: Bacteria > Bacteroidota > Bacteroidia > Chitinophagales > Chitinophagaceae > JAFDYH01. The sequence goes on along the minus strand of JAFDYH010000063.1, from coordinate 6,412 downwards.
TTATTTATTTGTTTAAATAATTTAAATAAGCCGGCAAAGCCTTTATGCTCAGTCTTTGTTTCAGCAAAAAAAAGAGTAGCATTTAAATTTTTGAAAAGAGGGGCAAGACGTTTCTTCGTAAGTATTGTAAGTTTTACCTCAGGATATTTCTTATGAAAAGAATGTAAAACCGGTACTGTCATCGCCACATCTCCCGGCGCCGATAAACGAATAACAAGAATATGTTCAGGTAATTTCAATAAAACTATTTTTTGTATAAAACAGGGTTCAAAGAAGGGTCATTATACATTTTCATCTGTTTATACAATTTCATTTTCTTACGGCCCGCGGCAAGATCGTCGAGTAATTCATCAATAGACTGGAGCATGTCAGTTTTTTGTTCCAGAAGAATGTTCAGTTTTCGCTGGCAGCTTTTAATATGTTCTTCGCCTGCATCTTTCCTGTTTACCTCTACCTGCATATGAAATATTTTCAGCGCAAGAATGGAAAGGCGATCAATTGCCCAGCCAGGGGTTTCAGTATTAATACCTGCACCTGCATCAGGCTTAACATCTTTTAATTCATTGTAAATAACAGCATCAATCTGTTCTACTATATCTGTTCTTTCCTGGTTACTTTTGTCAATCCTTCGTTTAATCTGCAGCCCGGTGACCGGGTCTATTGCGGGATTTCGCACAATATCTTCCAAATGCCATTGCAC
>JAFDYH010000063.1:1055-5663 GCA_018267535.1 Bacteroidota bacterium | reverse complement strand
TTATGTAAAGGCTGGTCTGTATCATCCGCCACATGATATTGTTTTATGCCTTTTTCAAATATTTCAAAACAGCTTTTACTCTTCAGCACGATAAAAATTTTCGCAAAGATAATCTAAGATGCTGCAACCCGGCTACGCCCGGATGCGATGAAATAAAGAGGTATACCTGCCAGTACAATAACCAACCCGATGACAGCAAATTTAGGTTTCATTGTAATCAGGAAAATACAGAAGGTAACAGCGAGCAGGATATAAATGGCTGGTAAAACCGGATAAGCAAATGCTTTATAAGGCCTTTCGATGTTAGGGCGTTTTTTCCGAAGAACAAATATTCCGATTATAGTCAGTGCATAAAATAATACAACAACGAAAGCGATCATATCCAGCAAATCACCATAACCACCACTAAGGCATAGTAAAGATGCCACTACGGCCTGTGCCCATAATGCCCATTGGGGAACCGCATTTTTATTTAAGGTTCCGGCCTGCTTAAAAAACAAGCCATCTTTTGCCATAGTATAATACACTCTCGCACCTGCCAGTATTAACCCGTTATTACAGCCAAATGTTGAAACCATAATCATAATCGCAATTACGATAGATCCTGCAGGGCCAAAGATCGCATTAGAGGCTGCAACCGCTACCCGTTCACCTTCAGGAAATGCGATGTCGTGCAATGGCAACACATAGAGGTACATCAGGTTAGCAGAAATATAAATAATAGTAACAGTGAGAGTGCCCATAAAGAGGCTGAGGCCGATATTTCGTTTAGGGTTCTTTATTTCCCCTGCAATAAATGTTACGTTATTCCAGGAGTCGCTGCTGAAAATGGAACCTACCATTGCAGCAGCAATAGCTCCGATCAATGTGGTTCCATTAATCGGGCTCCAGCTGCCGCCTTTTACAAAAGCACCTGTTGCATCTTTTTCAAGTTGAACTGCATTCAAACCTGTTTGCCAGTTTTCATACCAGAAGCTTTGTTTTGCAAGTAAGAAGCCCAATGTAATTAAACCAAATAAGGAAAGCAGTTTAGCGGTAGTAAAAGTTGTTTGTATAATTTTTCCGCCTTCTACCCCCTTCGAATTGGTATATGTGAGAAAACAGATCAATGCAATAGCAAGCAACTGCGCAGCAGATATTTTTAAAAAGCCGAGATTGATCAGGATATTTCCTTCGCCTACCTGTGGAATTAAATACGCCGTATAACGGCTGAATGCAACGCCTACGGCAGCGATCGTTGCCGTTTGTATTACGGCAAAAAAACTCCAGCCATATAAAAACCCTGCTAATGGATTAAATGCTTCTTTCAGGTACACATACTGTCCACCAGCCTTTGGATACATACTGCTTAGTTCCCCATAACTAACAGCCGCCGCGACGGTCATAAAACCTGTAATCAGCCATACGGCGATCAGCCAGCCGGCACTACCGACATTGCGAACAATATCTGAACTGACAATAAAAATACCGGAACCAATCATTGAGCCTGCCACAATCATAGTAGCATCAATAAGGCCCAGTGATTGCTTGAAGGAACCTTGGGTTTCAGCCATTTTTTTACTTTAAGGTTTCAAGATAAGTATTTCATCGCAAGTTTAAAACTTCATACAAAACAAAAACCCCTCAGAAAATAAGGGGTTTTATAATTATTTCACGAAAACTATTTTTTTGACTGGGATTTATACATGGCGTTCAAACCACTTACTACATCACGGGTTATATTAAAGGCACTGTCTTTATAAAAAAATAAGCCACTCTCATAAGCAAAAATATAAGAGTACGTATTGCTTTTGTTGTACTCGTTCAGGAAGACTTCAATTTTCTTTTTCATTTCTGTATTCAGCCGCATATAAAGGCTTTGGTACTCCTGGTCGAGTTCCTGTTTCCGGCTTTGTAATTTTTGCTGGCGAACCATCAGGTCTTGCTGAGCCTGTTCACCCTGAGCTTGGGTCATGGTAGCAGACTGCCCCTGGTATTCATTCATTTTTTCCCTGAGCTGCTGGTCCATTTTTGCTAATTCTGTCATACCAGCTTCTTCCTTTTTACTCAGTTCACTCTTCACATCTTTTACCATATCACAACTATTATCCACTGAATCCATTTCAAAATAAGCAATCCTGCAGGTTGTATTGGATGAAGAAACAGATGCTTCTTTAATGACTGGCTTTTTTTCCGTGGAATTGTTACCAGCAAATACTTTATAGAATAAGAACGCAACAGACAAAAGCAGTAAAACATTCAATGCCACCAACACATTTTTCATTTCGAATGGTTTTTTGCAAAATAAACAGGAATAACGCGGTAAATAAAAGAGTTGCCTTTATTTATGAAACTGTTAACTAAATGCTAACAGGGCTTATTGAGCCAAATTTGCACTAATGCTGCTTTAAGGTATTGAGTATTATCCTGGTCAATTCATTAAGAGCATATAATATTAGCCAAAACTAGTTTCAGCCAGTGTCCATTTTATACTGTAAAATAAGAAGGAGGGGAAAAATCCCCTCCTTCAAAGTATTATTGGCGCTTCAATAGCAGATATTAGCGCAATATTTAGTATTATTCTTCTTCGTCAAATGCCATTACTTCTTTCGTAGTCTGTAACAGTTCATACTCTTCCTTGCTGCCCACGATCATGTTTTCAAACTCACGAAGACCAGTACCTGCAGGTATCGGGTGACCAGTGATTACATTCTCTTTCAGACCGAGCATATCATCAGTTTTACCCTGGATTGCCGCTGAAGACAGTACTTTGGTTGTTTCCTGGAATGATGCTGCTGAAATCCAGCTTTGCACACCCAAGGAAGCCTTTGTAATACCTAACAGCGTTGGCGCCGAGGTTGCCGGTTGTGCGTCGCGGAATTCAACCAGTTTTTTATCGTTCCTGCGTAGTATAGAGTTCTCTTCTCTTACTTCACGCAGAGTCATAATCTGGCCAGCACGAACTTTGGTTGAATCACCCGGCTCTGTAACAACTTTCTTGTCAAAGATGAAATCATTTTCTTCAATGAATTCAAACTTATCCACCAAATCCTCTTCAAGGAACTTGGTATCGCCCGGATCAACAATGCTTACTTTACGCATCATCTGGCGAACGATAACTTCAATATGCTTATCGTTAATCTTCACACCCTGTAAGCGATATACTTCCTGGATTTCATTCACAACATATTGCTGTACTGCAAATGGGCCCTGGATAGAAAGAATATCCTGTGGTGATGTTTGTCCGTCAGAAAGAGATGAACCCGCTTTAACGAAGTCACCATCCTGTGCAAGAATTTGTCTTGTTAATGGAACCAGGTATTTTTTCTGCACACCATCTTTTGCCTCAATAATGATTTCACGGTTACCACGTTTTACAGCACCCATTGAAACCACACCATCTATTTCAGAAACGATAGCAGGGTTACCCGGATTTCTTGCCTCAAACAATTCTGTTACACGGGGCAGACCACCGGTGATGTCTCTCAATTTACCCAGTACACGTGGTATCTTCACGATAACTTTACCAGCTTTCACTTCATCACCTTCTTCCAGAATGATATGGCTGCCTGTCGGTAAGTTGTACGATTTATTTTCCTTGCCTTCTACAATAATTGAAGGAATTTTTGTTTTATCTCTTGTTTCAATAACCACTTTTTCACGGTGACCTGTTTGCTCATCAGCTTCTTCGCGGAATGTTACACCTTCAATTACATTTTCAAATTTCAATGTACCGTTGATTTCAGCAACAATTACGTTGTTGAATGGATCCCATGTACAGATTGTTTGTCCTTTGGTTATTTTCTGACCATCTTTTACAGCCAATGTAGCCCCATAAGGGATATTATTTGAAATCAGTAAACGATCATTCTTTGTATCGATGATACGAACCTCACCGGTACGGCCGATAACAACCTGTACTTTTTCACCTTCATTATTTTCGGTTGTTACTGTACGTAAGCCATCAAACTGAATAGTACCATCAAACTTAGCAGCCAATGTTGAATCAACTGTTGCAGAACCCGCAACACCACCCACGTGGAATGTACGAAGTGTTAACTGTGTACCCGGCTCACCGATTGACTGTGCAGCGATGATACCAACCGCATCTCCGCTTTGCGCCAATGCACCCGAAGCAAGGTTTTTACCATAACATTTCACACAAACACCGCGTTTGCTTTCGCAAGTCAGCACAGAGCGAATCTCCACGGTTTCAACACCCGCTTCTTCTATCTTCTTCGCCAGGTCTGAAGTAATTTCATCTCCGCCGGCAACAAGCAATTCCTCCGTCTGCGGATTGTACACGTCATGCAATGAAGTACGGCCTTCAATCCTGTCTGACAATGGTTCGATGATATCTTCATTATCTTTCAATGCAGAAGTTGCAATACCACGCAAGGTGCCGCAGTCTTCTTCAGTGATTACCACATCTTGTGATACGTCAACCAAACGACGTGTTAAATAACCGGCATCCGCTGTTTTCAACGCCGTATCGGCAAGACCTTTACGGGCACCGTGTGTAGATATGAAATAATCCAATACGTTCAACCCGCCTTTGAAGTTGGAAAGAATTGGGTTCTCGATGATTTCAGAACCAGTAGAACCAGACTTTCTTGGCTTAGCCATCAA
>JAFDYH010000063.1:0-998 GCA_018267535.1 Bacteroidota bacterium | reverse complement strand
TTATCGCTGCTCAATTCGCGTATAAGCGTTTCCGTTATTCTTGTATCTACACGGCTCCAGATATCAACGATCTGGTTATAACGTTCGTTGTTAGTAATAAGACCCATGTTGTAGTTATCCCAAACTTCATCCACTTCGCCTTTCGCATTATTCAGCAATTCTTCTTTGATATCAGGGATAATTAGGTCGTTAATGCTGAATGACAAACCACCCTGGAACGCACTGCGGAAACCAAGCTGCTTAATATCATCCAGGAATTTCACTGTCTTCGGAATGTTGGTGATTTCGATAATATCACCAATAATTTCACGAAGATTTTTCTTAGTCAATAATGCATTTACGAAACCAACCTCTGCGGGCACATGCTGGTTAAATATTACACGGCCTACTGTTGTTTCGATCAATTTATGCTCCAATAAACCATCTGCATTGCGGATGTTTGTTTTCACTTTAATGAAAGCATGAAGATCGATCTTGCCTTCATTATAAGCGATAATGACTTCTTCCGTGTTATAGAAAATCATTCCTTCGCCTCTTACCTTGTCATCACCAATGGTTTTCTTTCCTTTCGAAATATAGTAAAGTCCCAACACCATGTCCTGTGATGGCAGGGTGATTGGCTGACCGCTCTGAGGGTTCAGAATGTTATGTGAAGCAAGCATCAATAATTGTGCTTCCAATATTGCAGCATTGCTCAGTGGCACGTGAACCGCCATCTGGTCACCATCGAAGTCGGCGTTGAACGCTGTTGTTACCAATGGGTGCAATTGTATCGCTTTACCTTCAATCAACTTAGGCTGGAACGCCTGGATAGATAAACGGTGAAGCGTTGGGGCACGGTTAAGCATAACCGGGTGACCCTTCAATATGTTCTCAAGGATATCCCAAATAACAGCTTCTTTCTTATCTACAAGTTTCCTTGCAGATTTTACTGTTTTCACGATACCTCTTTCAATCAACTTACGAATGATAAATGGCTTGAACAATTCAGCAGCCAT
>JAFDYH010000062.1:6183-14691 GCA_018267535.1 Bacteroidota bacterium | reverse complement strand
CCGGTTTGTGGTTTCTACGCAAAGCCATTGGAATGTTTTTTCGCTGTGTAACTTTACTGATTATTACTTCAAAATGGAAGCTGACTGTGACGATACTGATTTTATTTCGATTGAATCTTCAATAAAGTTTACTATCTATAATACTTCCCCTCCCTTTTTCAAGTAAATAAGATTTATTGATTGCACAGGCATGCAATACATGAAACGGTACACCAATGCTGTAATGGAACAGGTATGTATTGGTCTGACTATTTCTAATATAAGTTTAAGAAATTAATTTAAAATAGTGCAACCGGGAAGATGAATAATGAATCGTTAATACACGCAATGATACTATCAACTGAAAGGGTAATAATAAATGTATGGTTTTGGTATTACTGAATAAAATTGCTATTGTAAAGAGGTTTCGACAGCTATTAGAAAGCAACAGATGATGAGTATAATTGCCGCGTTGATAACAAAAAAAATCTCAATCAGTATAAATTTTCAAAACAATTTTTGTCACCATTAATCTTTAAATAATCATGGAAAAAGCAGATTTAATCAGGTGGGGCCTTATAATTGGTATCCCCTTGTTCGTTTTAATTTTTTACAAGTTCATACTTCGTGTGTTCTTCGGGTTGGTAATAGTGCCTGAAGACAGGATCGGCCTTGTTACAAAAAAGTTTGTTTTATTTGGTAAACAGGAATTGCCGGAAGGCCGCATCATTGCGATCAATGGAGAAGCCGGTTTCCAGGCACAGACTTTAGCGCCAGGTGTATATTTCTGGAAATGGATATGGCAATATGCAATAAACTTCCAGCCCTTTATTGTAATACCAACCGGTAAGATCGGATTGGTGATGGCCAAAGATGGTATGGAACTGGAAACAGGATATATACTTGCCCGTAAGGTAAATTGTGATTCCTTCCAGGATGCAGAAGCTTTCTTAAAAAATGGCGGCCGTAAAGGCAGGCAGACAGCGATCATCACGCCCGGTTCTTATCGTATCAATACATTCCTGTTCGATGTTGAATTGACTGAGATGACAATGATACCTGATAATGCAGTGGGTGTTGTTACAACATTGGAGGGTAAGCCCTTGGAAGAAGGGCAGATTGCCGGTAAGATTATTAACAATCACAATAAATTCCAGGATGTAGACCAGTTTTTATCCAACGATGGGTATAAAGGTTTGCAGGAGCAGGTAATACTGGCAGGTTCTTATTTCTTAAACCCCTGGTTTGCCAAACTGGAAATGGTAAAGATGACAGAAATACCAATTGGCCATGTAGGCGTTGTAATCAGCTATGTGGGTGAGGAAGGTAAAGACCTGAGTGGTGTTGAATTCAAACATGGTAATATTATTGCTAAAGGATTTAAAGGCGTATGGGCGGAACCGTTAGGCCCTGGTAAATACCCTATTAACCCTTATATTATGAAAGTAGAACTGGTGCCGACGACAAACCTGGTATTGAACTGGGCGAGTGCGCGGAGCGAATCTCATCAACTGGATAAAAATCTGTCAACAATTACGGTGCGTAGTAAAGACGGTTTCCCTTTCAACCTTGACGTGTCGCAGATCATTCATATACCAACAACTGAAGCGCCAAAAGTAATAGCCCGTTTCGGTAATATGAATAACCTCGTGAGCCAGGTGCTGGAGCCAACGATTGGTAACTATTTCCGAAACAGTGCGCAGGATAGTGATGTAATTGCGTTCCTGGGCACACGTAAAGAGAGACAGCAATCTGCAAAAGATCATATAGGACGGGTATTGGAACAGTACAATGTATATGGAGTAGATACATTGATTGGTGATATTGTGCCTCCTGAAAGCCTCATGAAAACATTGACGGATCGTAAGCTGGCGGAAGAACAAAAGATTACTTATGAAACAGAAATGAAAGCGCAGGAAACACGACAAAGCCTGGAAAAAGAAACCGCTATTGCCGATATACAAAAGGAAATTGTAAAAGCGGACCAGGGTGTATTAATTGCCGAACGTATTGCTGATGCGTCCGTAAAAAAAGCAACGGGTGATGCCAACAGTGTACGTTTGCAGGCAAATGCGGAAGGTGACCGTTTGAAATTACTGGCGACTGGTGATGCAGAAAGAATTCGTTTATTGGCAAAAGCAAATGCAGAGCAGATTGAATTGCTGGCGAAGGCAGAGGCGGAAAAAATTTCATTAACAGGTAATGCGGAAGCGGAAAAAATTCTTGCTATTGGTAAATCTAACGCCGAGGCATATAAACTTTCAGTAGAAGCGATGGGCGGTGATAACTTTACGCAACTAAAAGTAATGGAGTCTATTGCTAACGAAAAAGTAAAGATTATGCCGGATGTACTGATTGGTGGCAATGGTGATAATGCGAACGGTGGTATTAGCGGGTTATTAGGATTGCAGATATTGCAGCAGTTGGGTAAGAAGGTAAATAATGATGAAGCCAGTAAGAAGAATTAATAAGTGATACTTAACAAGCTGCCCCAGGAATGGGGCAGCTTTATTAAGAAAGCTTTTGTATAAGCGGGACTTCCTTCTACCTATCTTCCTGTATATTCGCTGAATAATTTTTACGTATGAAAAGAGGCATGATTTTCATTCTTTTCCTTTTTTTCTTTTTTTCTCTTTTTGCTCAAACGCCTAAAAGCTGGACTTCTGCCGATATCTATCTTGGTTTGAAAAAACTGAATGTGCTGGGATCTGTTTTGTATGTTGCTGCGCATCCTGACGATGAGAATACAAGATTGATTACCTATTTCTCAAAAGAGAAGTTATACCGTACCGGCTATTTATCCTTAACGAGAGGCGATGGAGGACAGAACCTGATTGGCAATGAACAGGGAATTGAACTGGGATTGATCCGTACGCAGGAATTATTAGCGGCGAGAAGAATTGATGGTGGAGAACAATTTTTTACAAGGGCTTTTGATTTTGGTTTTTCAAAAAACCCGGGTGAAACATTTACAAAATGGGACCGGGAAAAAATATTGAGTGATGTTGTTTGGGTGATACGAAAATTTCAGCCGGATGTTATTATTACACGGTTTCCTGTTACCGGAGAAGGCGGGCATGGTCATCATACAGCTTCTGCAATATTAGCAAACGAAGCATTTACTGCTGCCGCTGATCCCAATCGTTTTCCTGAACAATTTCAGTATGGTGTAAAACCATGGCAGGCAAAACGAATTTTATGGAATACATTCAATTTTGGATCAACCAATACAACGGGCGATGATCAGTTCAAGTTTGATGTAGGAGGATATAATCCTTTGCTGGGAAAAAGTTATGGAGAAATAGCTGCTGAAAGCCGCAGCCAGCATAAAAGCCAGGGATTTGGCGTGCCTGCGTCAAGAGGTGTGGCTTTGGAATATTTTAAAACAACAGGTGGCGATGCGCCGGTAAACGATTTGATGGATGGTGTTGATATAAGCTGGAAGAAAATAAAAGGAGGGGAAGCGGTTTCTAAAGCGATCGATGGATTGATTGCTTCATTTGATTTGTTACATCCTGAAAGTTCTTTAAAGGGATTGGTACAACTATATAATTCGATTTCCGCTTTGCAGGATGGATACTGGAAAACACAAAAACTAAAAGAAGTTCAGCAATTAATAGAGCAAAGCAGCGGGCTGTTTTTAGATGCCACTACTTCAGCAGCCTATGCCGTGCAAACTGATTCAGTCCGTATTAATCTTTCGCTTAACAATCGTCTCGGATCAAACACAGTTATAAAGAAAATTGATTTAAATGGATTTGATTCTGTATTGAGTCAACCGCTGGATAAAAACAAGAATATTAATTTTTCGAAAACTTTTTTTGTTCCCGGTACTAAAGAAATAACTCAGCCCTATTGGTTAGAAAATAAAATGGAACAAGGGTATTATAATGTTGCCAGCCAGGAAAAGATAGGGCAACCCGATGTAGATCCGGCTTATGTAATCAACGTTACTTTAAACATAGAAGGCCGTGACTTTAATTTTTCAAAGCCTGTTAAATATAAGTTTACTGATCCCGTGAGAGGGGAAATATACCAGCCCCTTACCGTTTTACCCGCGGTAACTTTCGGAGATATTTCTCCATTTTATTTAAAAAATAATCCGAATGGAATTTTGGATGCTTCTGTGATTGCACACTGTAATACCGCGACGTCATCAAATGAAATCGGGGATATAAATAAGCTGTCAAAAGATACCTTATCATTGGTGTTCACCTACCACCTGAAGAAAGATAATACAATACATCAGCCCTATGCGATTGCAAATCTCGAAAACAAAACTTATCGCCTACGACCGGTTGATGACCCCAAAACCGGAAAAATTCTTAAATCCATTCATTATGATCATATACCCGCGATCAATTATTTTAAAGACGCTATTACAACGGTAAAGCAACTCGATCTTAAAACTTACGGCAAAAAAATCGGTTATATCGTTGGAGCAGGCGATAAAATTCCCGAGGCATTGGAACAAATGGGTTATGAAGTAACTATCCTTGGCGACAAAGAATTATCCAAGAATAATATTGCTCAGTTTGATGCTATTATTGCAGGTGTCCGTGCATATAACACAGATGAATGGCTCAATAATCATTATGATGCATTGATGAAATATGTAAATGACGGGGGAAACTTAATTGTTCAGTATAACACCAGCACACAAATCGGCCCGATACGTGCGAAAATCGGCCCGTATAATTTTGATATTACTAGGACAAGGGTAACCGATGAAAATGCAATCGTTAAATTTTTAAAACCAGATCATGCTGTTCTTAATTTTCCCAATAAGATAACTTCCGATGATTTTACCGGGTGGGTGCAGGAGCGCAGCATATATCATGCGGCTAATTGGGATAAAAACTTCGAAACTATTTTTTCAATGAATGACCCGGGAGAAAACCCAGACGAAGGCAGTTTGATTATTGCTAAATACGGGAAAGGGTATTTCACTTATACAGGCCTGGTATTCTATCGTGAGCTACCAGCTGGTGTGGCGGGTGCATATAGACTGATGGCGAATTTGATAGCGTTGAACAAGAAGAAAGCATTTTGAGGGCAATAGGCAGCATGCTTTAAGCACTGACGAGATTTTCAAAGTGAAAGTTATTTAAATAAAGATGCGTATGTAGTTTAAGAAACTGGCTTATGGCCTGTCGCTCAAAGCTTACTACTTCGCTAAACAGTTACATATTTTTTGTAATCATAACATTAAGTTTGCGCAATATGAGTACACAGGATGATGCATCAAGAAGAAATATAGCCGGTATATTGGCAATTGTATTAGGCCTTGCTATCGGACTTTTTATAAAAAGGGTAAGGGTTGGCTTATTAATCGGGATCGTTCTGGGGCTTGTTGCAATAATGCTTTTGAAAAGAAGACAATCATGATTGATCAGGATAATGATAAGATACCTATATTTAAAAAATGGGGACAGTGGTATGTCTTCCTGGTCGCTGTGTTGATTACATTAATCATCCTTTTCTATTTTTTTACTAAACAATTTTCATGACTACCCTAGACTGGATAGTTCTGGTGATCACCTTGCTTGCTATTGTGACTTACGGTTTGTATAAAAGCCGCACCACACGCAACCTGGATGGTTATTTCCTTTCTAACCGGAGCATGTCATGGGGATTGGTATTGCTGAGCATAATTGGTACACAGGCAAGCGCTGTTACATTTATTTCTGCACCTGGCCAGGCATATACGGATGGAATGCGTTTTGTCCAGTACTATTTTGGTTTACCGCTTGCCATGATTGTAATCTGCATGTTTTTTGTTCCAATCTTCAGCCGGTTAAAAGTATATACAGCCTATCAATATCTGGAGAACCGCTTTGATGGTAAAACGAGAATGCTCATAGCTTTTTATTTTCTGTTACAGCGGGGTTTGTCCACCGGTATCAGTGTATTCGCTCCATCAATTATCCTTTCTTCTTTATTGGGTTGGAATATTTACTGGACAAATATTTTTATGGGTGGCCTGCTTATTATTTATACAATGAGTGGAGGGGCAAAGGCGGTAGCGTATACGCAGCAGCTGCAACTAATCATCATTTTTATAGGGATGTTCCTGTCAGCATATATGATTGTGCATATGTTGCCGGACGGTATTGGCTTTACAGATGCATTGCATGTAAGCGGTAAGCTGAATAAGATAAATGTCATTACAACCGGTTTTAAAAACAATGGGTTCGACTGGAGCGACCAATACAATTTATTCAGTGGGATCATTGGCGGTTTTTTTCTAGCCTTGTCTTATTTCGGCGCCGATCAGTCGCAGGTAGGTCGTTATCTTACGGCAAAGTCTATGACGGAAAGCCGTGTCGGGCTATTAATGAATGGCCTGGTAAAAGTACCGATGCAGTTTGCGATCCTGTTGATTGGGGCCATGTTACTTACTTTTTACCAATTTAACAAAGCGCCTGTATTCTTTAATGAGGTGCAGGTAGCAAAGATTGAGAAGTCCGCATTAAGTGATTCATTCCATCTTGCAAGACGGGAATATGAAAATATCACAGCAAAGAAAAAGGAAGCAGTTTCATCTTTTGTGCAGTCTTTGCATGCGGATGCAGATGTATCAGCGAAAACCGCTGAGATGAAGCAACTGCAGCAGCAGTCGGATAGTATCCGTAAAAAAGTAAAGTCCTGGATTACTTCAAAAGAAGTGGGAGGTGATGGAAATGATACCAATTATATTTTTCTCCGTTTTGTGCTGGACTATTTGCCGGCGGGATTAGTTGGTTTGTTAATTGCTATCATTTTCTTAGCATCCTGGGGAAGCATTGCTGCCGCTATTAATTCATTGGCAAGCTGCAGTATGATCGATTTTCATCGTAAACTAAGTAAAAAGGAAGTCGATCATGAGAGAGAATATAAGTTGTCCAAACGATATACACTGGGTTGGGGTGTATTCTGTGTTATTGTAGCCATGTTTACTTACAATATTGGTAACAGCCTGATAGAAGCGGTGAATGTACTGGGGTCTTTATTTTATGGCCCCATATTGGGGGTCTTTATAGTCGCATTCTTTTTTAAAAAAATAAAAAATGCCAATGCCGTTTTCTGGGCTGCTGTTTTTGCTGAGTTGACAGTGCTGTTGGTTTTTATTATAGCGCAGAGACGATTAGGCTTTCTTTGGCTGAATCCTATTGGCGTAAGCGCCGTTATTTTCTTTTCAGTTTTGTTTAATTCTTTATTTAAAAAGCAAATTCAAAAAATAAACCCCGCATAACAATATAGCGGGGTTTATTTTTTGGAGTAGTTGAAAAATTATTTCAATTGAGCCATCAGTTTATCATTCAGGCGTACATAATCTTCATTCCCTGCTTTCATAGCGAGCTCTCTTGATTTTTGAGAAGCTGCTTTAGCTTCCTCTTTTTTGCCCAGTTTAGCCAGGCAGTTTGCTCTTTGTAAATGTACCCAGTAAGCATCAGGTTGCTGCTCAGCCGCTTTATCAAACCATACTAACGCCTGGTTAAGGTCTTTGCCGTTTTCCAGGTAATAAAGAGCCGCCTGGAAATAAGGACGGTTATCACTGTTCATTACTTCTTTAATCCTTGCTGTTACTTTACTGTCTACATCTGTTGTAACCGGTACAGTTACCATTGTGTTTTCCCACATTAGTTGAATATCGCAACTGGTTGGTTTTACATTGGCAAACTGAATGGTAAACGACTCAACGGCATCTTTCAATGCTACGGGTTTTACAGTTGTTCTCACCAGGTCATTTTCCGGTTTATATGCTGCCGGGCTCGTAATGTCTAATTGTTTAGAGATGATTACTGTCCATACATCTTTATCAGGAATTGTGATAAGACCATATTCCCCTTTTGGAATTTTTGTGCCACCAATTGTTACGTCATCTCCAAATTCAATAGTTGTAGCACTATTAGCGCCGGTGCGCCATACTTTACCAAAAGGAACAAGATCGCCAAAAATTTTTCTCCCTTTAATACCGGGCCTGGAATAGACTAATGTAATAGAAGAAAGGCCGAAATTCTGTTTAACGGTTTGCGTGGGGCTTGGTTGTGGTGTTTCAATAGACTGCGCAACCGCTGCAAGCATACTGCATACGGCGAGTGCGACAAAAAGGGTTTTCTTCAACATAATAATTTTTGTTTAGAGGGCAAAGGTAAGTATGAAACCAGAGTATAGAAAACGAAAATTTAATGTGGTTTTATTATGGGCTTGGTTTGTTTCTGCTGATTTTCTTAATCAATCGGGTTGAGAAAAATCTACTGCTATTTTCGCTCTTTTGTTTTTCTTCTTTTTCCATTTTGGTCCTTCTTTCAAAAGACGTATCGCTTCCTCATCACATTCCTTGCAAGCGGATTTGTCTACCTTAATATTTATGGGTTCGCCGTATTTATTTACTTCAAAAGAAAGTTCAACCTGGCTGGATGCTGTAGTCTTTGTTTTTATTTCGTCAGAGATATTAATATTGTTTGCGATATAGGTATCATAATTATACCAGCCATCAACAGGTTCCGGTTCTTCAACTTTCATATTTTCCTGGCGTTTACGTAC
>JAFDYH010000062.1:5016-6131 GCA_018267535.1 Bacteroidota bacterium | reverse complement strand
CATTATTATTTTCAAATCCAACAGAATGTACCTTGACATCCAAAACTGAATCGGGTGATATCAGAACGAAATTTCCTTTTACGTCTGTGTAGGTACCGATATTATCCGGAACAATTGTAACATTTGCAAAGGGCAAAGGAGTATTGTTTGCATCCACCACCTGTCCACGGAAATAATTTGTTTTAATATTCTGTGTTGTAGTTCCTTTAGCAACTGTCACTTCATTCAAGGATTTATTCTTGTCCTGTGTCATTTCTTTTTTTGCTTTCGCTGCATCATCACCTGGCTTTGCCCGGGCATATCCATTGGAACTACTGGATTGCTCGGCGGATAATTGCTTTATGGTATCAGCTTTATTTAATGCTTCGTCTTTGTTTATAGCAACATCATTTATCGCCTCTCGTGCCGGAGCACCGGCAGGTTGTATTTCTTCATTTTTAATAACTGCTTTTTCCTCTGTTGCTACGTTTTCTATTTTAGTGGCTTTATCTTTTTTAATAGCGGTATAACCAGCTTCTTCTTCTTTTCTATCTGCTTCCGTTGGTTTATAGATTGTGTCTGTTCGTTTTTTTTCGGCAGTGTCTTGAAGCGTATCTTGTTTATTGGCTGCTTCTTTCTGTTCAGTCGCGGCTACATCTCTTTTTTTGTATTGAAAAATAGATTTATAAGCTAATATACCAGCACCTCCAATAACGATAATTGCAGCCGCAACACGAAGCCATGTATAGCTTGCTTTCCTGAGGGGAACAACTTTATTGTCATTAATCCTTTCGTCCAGTTTTTTCGTGAGAAGCAAAACATCGTTTTCTGCCTCTGTAGTAACAATCGAATACCCCTCTATCGCATCAGCCAGAAAAGGGTCATCCAGTGCCGCTTTTTCAAGCGCATTCATTTCTTTAGCCGTCATCAAACCTTTGTGATAGCGTTCAATGTCTGCCGCTGAATAACTGATATGTTTCTTTTCATTCATTAAATAACCGAATCGAAATATAAAAGTGGAATCAGTTTCCTGATTTTTACTTTTGAATTTTTATTTCTTCTTTTTTCTCCATACATAGTTTCAGGTTCCTTCTGCCATTTTGTATAAAACTTCTTACCTGGTTCCATTCATGCCC
>JAFDYH010000062.1:2450-4971 GCA_018267535.1 Bacteroidota bacterium | reverse complement strand
GTTTTCCTCTTTTTCCAATACGCCATTCAGATGCACATTTTCCTCATTTTGCATAAAGGCAGGGCTGATTTCTACCGTTTTTAAATTTTTTGGCGAACGCAACTGCATCAGGCAATGATTTTTAGCTACCTGGTACAGCCAGCTTTTAAAGTTTTCTACTTCATGTTTTTTCAGCTTTACCACCAGTTCTTCAAAGATCTGCATTACGGAATCTTTAGCGGCATCACTGTTTTTCAGGTATTTAAGACATACACCATATACAAGGTCCATATACCGCTTATACAATTCTCCTAATGCCTCTAATCCGGCGGAATTTTTATAAATATCCACCAGTTCTTTATCAGCCAGGGAAGATTGATTGGTATTTCCTGTAAACAGCACGGATTAAAAATAATAAATAAAAAAATGATATAGGCTTGTGTAATTCTTAAAATGGCCGCATCCCTATTGAAAAGAAATTTATGAAAAAAGTATTGCTTTTGCTGACGCCTGTACTTGCTTTTTTATGGGCGTTTAGTCCCACTCTTTCATTCAAAATAAGTGGTAAAATAACTGATGCGCAGGGTAATGGATTAGGTGGGGTAACTGTAAAAATTAAAGGCGCTTCGACTGCAACTACTTCAGTTTCTGATGGCACTTACAACATTGAGGCGCCCAACGAAAAAGGAGAGCTTGTTTTTTCTTCTGTTGGGTACCAGGTTAAAACGGAAAAGATAAATAGCCGTTCCGTAATCAATGTTGTTCTAAAGGCTTCAGAACAATTATTGCAGGAAGTTGTTGTGACAGGGTTGGGGGTTCAAACAAGGAAATCTGTTACTGCGAACGTTTCTTCGGTTAGGGCAGATAGTTACAATTATACCCCATATACGGTAGCTGATGAAAAAAAACCTGTTTATGAACGTTTGGAAGAAGATAAAGACGATTTCAACACCGAAGGCTACGACTATATTACTGAAAACCGTTTCTTAAAAGTTTCAGATAATCCCCTTTCCACTTTTTCAATTGATGTGGATGCAGCTTCTTATAGTAATGTAAGGCGGTTTTTAAATATGGGCCAGATGCCGCCTGCCGGCGCGGTGCGTATTGAAGAAATGATTAACTATTTTCATTACGAATACCCGGCACCGAAAGAAGATCAACCCTTTTCTGTTACTACTGAAATATCCGATTGCCCGTGGAATAAAGACAATAAGCTCGTACTTGTTGGTTTGCAGGGAAGGAAAATTCCTACAGATAATTTACCGGCATCCAATCTTGTTTTTTTAATTGACGTTTCCGGCTCCATGCAGGAGCCACAGAAGCTGCCGTTGGTGCAGGCATCCCTGAAAATGTTGACTGACCAGCTTCGCGAAAAAGATCATGTTGCCATGGTAGTGTATGCAGGGGCTGCAGGTTTAGTATTGCCGTCAACAAACGGCAATGAAAAAACAAAAATCAAAGATGCGATTGATAAACTGGAAGCAGGTGGCTCTACTGCCGGTGGTGCAGGTATCAAACTTGCTTATAAAACAGCGAAAGAAAGCTTTATAAAAGGAGGAAATAATCGTGTTATTCTTTGTACGGATGGCGACTTCAATGTTGGTGCCAGCAGCGATGATGACATGGAAAGATTGATTGAAGAAGAAAGAAAGAGCGGTGTGTTCTTAACAATATTGGGCTATGGAATGGGCAACTATAAAGACAGCAAAATGCAAAAACTGGCCGATAAAGGAAATGGTAACCATGCTTACATTGATGGTATCAGTGAGGCAAAAAAGGTGTTGGTGAATGAATTTGGCGGCACCATGTTTACGATTGCCAAAGATGTGAAGCTGCAGGTTGAGTTTAACCCGGTAAAAGTGAAGGGCTATCGCCTGCTGGGTTATGAAAACCGGATGTTGAACAAAGAAGATTTCAATAATGATAAAAATGATGCAGGAGATATGGGCAGTGGCCATACCGTAACTGCTTTATATGAAGTAATACCGGTTGGAGTAGAAAGTAATTTACTGGAATCAGTTGATCCATTAAAGTATCAATCACCTAAAAAAGAAATCGCAAATGCTTCTCATAATGGCGAGATCATGAACATCAAGCTTCGGTATAAACAACCGGACGCTGATGTGAGCCGGTTATTGGAACATCCTGTATTTGATAACCAGGCAGCAATCGCAAAAACTTCAGATAACTTTCGTTTTGCAGCTGCTGTAGCACAGTTCGGCATGTTATTGCGGAATTCTGAATTTAAATCCAATTCATCATTCAGCAATGTTTTAAAACTGGCAAAGAATGCAAAAGGAAATGATGAAGAAGGATATCGTTCCGAATTTATCCGGTTAGTAGAATCCGCACAATCGCTGGCGACGAATAATAAGAACGAACCCGCTGAAGACGTCTCTGTCGTTAACAATAACTAAGGCGCAACGTGTAACAAATTGATATGATTACCCGTATTACATATACTGCACCCGGTACTAATTCAAACTCTTATTATAATATGTTTTTCAATTCAGTTCATCTAACAGCCGGTTAGAGACTAAGG
>JAFDYH010000062.1:1253-2400 GCA_018267535.1 Bacteroidota bacterium | reverse complement strand
TATGAGAAATAAACTGCACTTGCATATTCCATCTCCCTGTCATCAAGAATGGAATGATATGAAGCCCGAAAAAGATGGACGATTTTGCTTCTCCTGCCAGAAATCCGTTGTTGATTTTACCAATATGAGCGATGATGAAATCATTAGTTATTTTAAAAAACCATCTACCGGTTCTGTTTGCGGTCGTTTCCAGGAAAATCAATTGAACAGGGATATATCAGAGCCACGAAAGAGTTTGCCCTGGATTAAATATTTTTTCCAGTTTACTTTACCTGCGTTTTTGATTTCAATGAAGACAGAAGCACAACAAGGGAAAATAAAACAGGTATCAGAAATTTCTTCAAATAATATCAAGGACGATACAGGGCTACTGGGTGAACCAGTTCATTATTCTATTCCGGGGGAAATAAATGGTAAAGTAATTGACTCAAATGGTGACCCAATTCAATATTCTACTGTTATGATTAAGGGTACAAAAAGGGGAGCTGTGACTGATAGCCTTGGAAATTTTACAATTAAAACAGAAAGTGGAGATAGTAAAATAACTCTTGTTGTCAGCTCAGTGGGGTTTAAAACAACTGAGCAAATTTTAGAATTAAACAGATATAATACGGAGAGCAATGTTAGAGTTACAATGAAACTGGAGCCGCAGTTGATGGGAGAAGTAGAAGTTGTTGCGGGATATGTAACGACCTACAAAAAAGGCCTTACAGGTGGTATTACTTCTATGAAATGTTCGCGTACTTTAAAAGACAGCATTACTTCTATAGTTTCAAAATTCTCGGTTTATCCAAATCCTGTAGCTTCAGGTACCTCTGTTATATTGGAAAATAAGAAACTGAAGGGGGATATGTATTCAGTCGATATCATCAGTCTTACGGGGCAAACTGTTCATAGTGGTATAATAAATAGCGAAAACAAACAGCAGTTGTATCTGAAAATCCCGAGTTTGGCAGCAGGTACTTATTTTCTCCGGCTTACAGGAAAAAAATCAGGAAAAAGTTTTTCAGAAAGGATAGTCGTTCAATAGAAATCAATATCCTGCTTTATTAATTTCCTTATACAACCTGCGGAAAGATCCCCATTGTGTATTGCCGCCATTGGTTGTATCTTTTTTATCCTGGTAATATCCTTTCAGGAATTGTGT
>JAFDYH010000062.1:0-1189 GCA_018267535.1 Bacteroidota bacterium | reverse complement strand
TGCGCAACGGCGATAGCAGGGTTGCGCCATGTGCATGTTATTACGCGTAAGCCTTTCATTGCAAAATAAACAGGGGTTTTATCTGCACGTTCATAATGCCAGTCGCAAATCACTACATCTTTGGGTATCATGTCAACAGCAGGGTACGTGTTATTATAGCTTGCTTCCCACATACCAATACCGGTTGTCTTACCATCTATTAAGCGGTCGCCCCAGATCCATAATTCCCTTTTTGATAAAGCGAGATGATTGCGTATCGCTGTTACTTCATTGGCAAAAAGTTCCGCTTTATTTTTTCCGCTACAGCGTGGGCATTTATCCTCACCAAGATAAAATACTTCATCCATACCTGCATGAAAAGCGTCTGTTTCAAACACATCACATATCTCGTCTACCAAAGGGAATACGATAGAATGCACATCGGGGTGCAAAGGACAATAACTTTTGCAATACAGTCCATCATCATTTGGCCATTTATATTTTGCAGGCATTGTAACCCATGGCGTTTCGTCCAACTGAGGGTATTTAACCAGCAACATATTAGTATGGCTTGCCCAGGATTGGTGGCCCAATAAATTAACCTGCGGTATTACTCGTATCTTATTTGCTTTGCAGGCAGAAACTATTTTCTTTACATCCTCTTTTGATAAAGCTGCCGTATCACGAAGCTCAGGGTGGCTTTCATATTGGTAATTGAAATCAACACGGAGAATTAAAGTGTTGACTTTTCTTGGCGCTAATTCTTTATTAATAAAGAGTATAAACGAATCCAGGTTCCTGGGAGTAGGAGCAGCGATACAAAATCCACGGACAGGTAATAAATTTTCAAGCGGTTCCTTTTGCACTTTCGTTGTTTTACAGGCAACCAAGGCTAATATGGCGATGGCAAAAAACAGGAAATTTTTTTTCATACCACAATAATAGGATAAACAATGGGTGATTATCTTTTGTTTCCAGGTGAAAATTATTTATTTAAACTCATTGCCGCTTTCTTCAATTATCGTCATCATAAAATTAATATTGCGTTGAAAGTCACGAATAGGCAGTCGCTCATTGATGCCATGAAAACCTTTGCTGTCAGTCATTGCTGAAAAATTCAGTACACGGTCAGATATGCGGCGATAATATTTTGAATCTGTAGCGCCAATCATCAGGTATGGCGTGGGTATTACATTAGGGATCGTTTTGT
>JAFDYH010000061.1 GCA_018267535.1 Bacteroidota bacterium | reverse complement strand
CTGCTGGTGCTGTTATATCTGTTATCACTACATTCTGGTCAACATGCGATACATTACCATGACCATCATCAAAGCTCCAGTTAATTACATGGGTGCCTTGTGTGTTGCACGTTAATGCATCTGTTGTTGTTCCTGTTATTGTACCTGAACAGTTATCTTCAGCTGTCGGTGCTGTTGCAGTTGCTGAGCACTCTCCTGTTACATCCGGTAAGGATGCCGGTGCTGCTGGTGCTTCAATATCCTTCACCTGTACATTAAATGTCTTCGTATCCGAACCGCAGGAATTAGTCGCAATCACCGTCACCTGAGTAATTCCGGTTGTGAATATATGCGGTGATGTAATTATTGTTCCTGTCGGACCGCCTATCCTATATTCAAGCGTTGGAGTCGGTGTACCCGTTGCTGTTACATTCGATCCAAAAGAAACCAATGCACCACATGTCGTTGGATCATTTGGAATATTCGCTATATCTGTTGCTGCTGAAATTACCGGCGCCTCGTTTACAGTTATAGTCGCAGAAACTGAAGCACTACAACCCGAAACATCTGTTGTTGTTGCAGTGTACACATGTTGCCCTACAGAAGGCGTTAAGCCTGTTACACTATAAATTGAATTATTCGATCCGGATGCAACACCTGTAAGCGGTGTGCTTGGTTGTTCAGTTATTGTGGTATTATATGCAGCACCCGGATAACTGATATCTAATGACCAGCTAACCAAGGTACCTGTGTTTGCAAATACATCGTCGAAAACCCACAATGTCCAGGTACCATTAATGTCGGCGCCACCACTTGATGTTAATGCATTTGCAGGTATTGCGGTATATGAAACATTCGTTCCTGCAGCCCCGGTCCGGTCTGGAGCAACTGCAACACCACCCTCCATCTGGAATAAAGTTGTACCTGCAGGAAAAACTGATACACCGTTATTAAGGGGAACTGTTGCGTCAGTACCAGTACTCAATGTGATATTGTTGTAAAAATTCACATAATTACCTGTAGAAGGGAATGGGTTATCGGAACTTATCAACATGGCCCTGGTTCCCGATGGATCAACAAGGAACAAATCGAGATCCTGGCTGCTTGTATGAGGGATATTCAGCGTAATGTGAATTATTGTGTTGTTATTGATTTTTGAACCCGCCGGTGCCCCACTCAATGTTATACCAGATTGAACATTTAAAGTTGAACTTCCGCTAATACCTGAAAGGCTGGCGTTAGGGCTTGCTGAACCCGTCGCACTGGAAGAAAGGTTACCGTCGCTGCTTGAAGTCACGAGATTAAACGGCGTATTGAAGCACACTGTAGAGGGCGGTATTGGTGTCCAGCTAATGCTTGGTGATGGGTTAACCCCGATTACTACAGCACCGAACGTAGCCGTACAACCAGCTGTACTTGTTACATCTACAGTAACTGATGCATTGTTCGTAAGAGATGTACTGTTATATGTATTCGATGCGCCATTCTGTACGCTTGTACCTCCTACTTTGAAATTATAATTAGCAAAGCCTGCTGTTGCTGTAAACGTCACATTCGAACCAGCACAAATAATATTATTATTTGGAATGCCGGAATTTTCTGTTGCAGTAAGTGTACCTGTAGGAAGAGGATTTACTGCCATTTGAATGCTATTGCTGGTAGCAGGGCTTCCTGTTGCACAAGTTGCATTTGAAGTCAATACAACAGTAACAACGTCATTATTCGCTAATGTTGTTGATGTAAATGTGTTGCTATTCGTGCCCGCATTTACATTGTTCACTTTCCATTGATAAGAGGGTGCTGCACCTCCATTTGTTGGCGTTGCTGTAAATGTTACAGACTGACCAGAACATATGATATTATCTGCGTCGCTTGAAGATATACTTACACTAACTGGCAAACTTGGGTTGACAGTAATGTTTCTCGTATTATTAGCTGCTATAGCCGTGGTACAACCTGTTGTAACCTGGGTGATCGATGTAATAGCAATCACTGTGGTTCCACTGTTTGCCAAGGCTATAGTATTGAAAGATCCGGTTCTTGTAAACGCATTATTAGTAGTAAATGTTGCCGTCTGGTTAGTTGCAGTATTGCTACCGCTGAGGCTATAAACGATTGCGTATTGTGTGTTGCCACCTAAGGTTGTTGAGCTCACTGTAACTGTTGATGTGCCGTTCGCACAAGGCGCTGTTGAATTACTTACGCTAAAGCTGGTTACATCCGGAGCCAACGTTCCATTCAATATTGTTGTTCCATCTGTAAATCCAGTTGTTCTTTGACAACCATTGTTGTCAATAACACTCGTTAAAGTGAGGGTGATGTTTGCGGTGCCTGTATATGAATTAGTGGTATTGAAGGCAACGTTATTGGCAACTCCCGTCTGAGTTACCGGTGATGGGCCTTGTCCTGCAGTATAAGTTATCTGGAATGGCGCTGTTCCTGAAGAAAACGCGAGAGTTATCGGTGCAGGCGAACCACTACAGAAAGCCGCATCAGTAAATGAAGATACCTGGGGAGTTGCATTTACTGTGGTAGTTATACCGTTACTTGTCGCAGGGCTACCAGTAGCGCAGGTTGCGTTTGAGGTCACCACACAAGTAACTGTCTGCCCGTTGGTCAAAGTAGAGGTAGTAAATGTCGCACTATTTGTTCCAACATTTGCTCCATTTAGTTTCCATTGATAAGCAGGAGTCGTGCCCCCGTTAACAACATTTGCAGTAAACGTAACCGAAGTTCCGGAACATATTATGTTATCTGCATCGTTTGAGCTGATCGTTACACTTACTGGCAAGTTCGGGTTTACATTAACCGTTGCCTTGTTATCTAACTGTATGCTACCGCAAGGAGATACTGTTGCGTACACATTAAATGTAGTTGTCGTGTTTAATGTGCCGGTCGGCAGATTAATAGTTCCACCCGTACCCAATACCGGGCTGCCAACTGCACTATTGTCAAGATCATTTCTCAATTGATAGCTGACACCCGGTGTTGAATTTGCAACCGTTATGTTAGTACCGGATCCATCGCATAGCGATGAAAGAGCAGCATTAACAGCGAGGTTTGTTACTAATTGATTCACTGTAATAACAACCGAAGATGCAGATGAATTACAAGGTGAATTGCTGATCGTCCAGGTCAGCGTATAAGTACCGAATCCGCCAGCAGGTGTAAATTTCGCCGTAGGTGAAGTCGGATCATCAAATTGACCTGCACTGTTGCTTGGACCGGAAACAGACCATAATCCTGTACCGACTACGGGTGTATTTGCAGATAAATCTACAAAGCCGGTCGAACAAATAGTTTGAGGTGTTGTATTAATGACTGATGCAGACGGACTCGGGTTTACAGTGATATCAAAGTTTACAGGAACTCCGTCGTTACAGTTTACACTATTACCACTGAAATGAGGAATTACTGTAACATGAGCCGTCAATGGCACGTTACCGGTATTTGTAGCAGTAAAATTCCATACGGTTCCATTCACAGTACCAGGACCAGGAATTATGTTTATATTATCGCCTGGATCCGATGAGTTATAAGACCAATCAAAAGAAGTTATAGCACCCGTGAATGTAATCGAAGCTGGCTTCCCATTACAAACTGTTTGATTACCTGGTGGATTAAGCACAGCAGGACTCGGATTTACAGTTATTGTAAATGTACTGACAGCGCTAACGCATCCCGTAATATTATCTGTCGCAGTTACGCTGATCGTGCCCGAAATTGGCGCTTGTGTGCCGTTCGTGGCAGCAAATGGCTGTATATTACCAACACCACTTGCTCCGAGCCCAATATTAATATTATCATTAGTCCAATTAAAAGTCACCGGGTTTCCATTTCCGGAATTTGTTGTTGGTGCAAATGAAACTAATGTACTGGATGAACCATTACAGAATGTAAGATTAGAAATTGCATCAACAGTTGGCTTAGGATTAACCGTTAGAGCCGAAACGGTTGATGTAACGCTTCCGCAACTATTTGTTATGACAACGTCATAATTACCTCCATCTGCTACAGCAGTTGACGGAATAGTAAAGGTAGCAGCTGTGGCCCCGCTTATTGGATTGCCATCCTTCCGCCATTGGTATGTCGGCGAAGGCGTCCCTGTGGCAGTCACACTAAAACTTGCTGACTGACCAGAGCATTTAACTTGAGAAGCCACTGGCTGGCCTGAAATAGATGGTAATATATTTACTGTAATTCCTGCCGATGCATCTCCAAAACCTGTAGTTCTTACGCATCCGTTTGCATCCGTGATTGAAACCAGAGTATACGTAGTCGAAGTCGTTGGATTGTTCACAACGTTGAATGGAGTACCGGAGACTACACCGTTTGCAGTCTGATTTCCGATTCCATCGTTGTATACTATTGTAAACGGACCTGTGCCAGCCGATGTTGTTAATGTTAACTGTCCGGTTCCTCCGATACCACCATTACAAATTGTATTGCCGTTAAAACTATTTACAGCATTTTGTGGCAATGGATTTACAGTTATTTGAACTGCTAAAGAAACATCTGTACAAGTACCTGATGTAACCGTTCTTCTGTACCAGGTAGTTTGTGTTAGCGTACCTGGTGTAAAACTTTGTGCCGAACTTATCGTTGTGCCGAATCCTGTTGTGGCACTCGTCGTACTACTTTGCCATGCATATGTGTAAGTGCCCGAACCGCCAGTTGGAAGCGCACCTGTTATCTGACCCGGTGATGAACCCGTACATACCGATGATGCGCCACTCAACGAATTCCCGGTAATAACAGGGTTAACTGTAATGGTGGCACTGTTGTCTGTAAACCCAGTTGATCGTGTAACACCATTTGCGTCCTTGACAGACACGAGTGTGTAGTTTGTTGTGCCAGAGGGATTGGGGTTTGCATTAAAAGCAGTTCCCGAAACAACTGCTGTTGCTGTTTGATTGGAAGTCCCATCATTATATACAACAGTAAAAGGCCCGGCCCCACTACTAGTCGTAACAGTCAGCTGGCCAGTGCCGCTTGCGCACACTGTATTGCCACTGAAATTTGAAACCTGGGGAACTGGCGGTAAAAATGTATATAATGTACCATTAGCTGGAAATGCAGCAGCTCCGGAAGTTGAAGAAGTACTCGCTGTACCGCTTGACATATTTATCCATGAAGCTGTAGTACTTGCCTGGCTTTTTATCCCAATAACTCTCCCCGTTGTTACAGCGCCAGTCGTTGATCCAAATAATATGTCGATTCTTCCCGGGCTTGAACTGTTGGGGCCATATAGTGAAATCTGAAAACGCACTTTAAGTGTAGAGCTGGTGTTCCCGCCGCTTGCCCCCGAAAATTGATCAAACTGCATTGTGAAGATATCAGTCCCAGTCAAGCCATATTTGAAACTCCCGCTATTTCCACTATTAAGATTTAAATTTCCCCACCACCCTGCTACCAGATTGGGTGGTGTACCGTTACCAAACATGTTGGTATTATTATTATCATTGCTCGTAGTTGAACCCATTCCAAGCCACCCGTTTGTGCTTGCGGTAACTTGCGTATATGCTGTTCCGTTATAGCTGAATGTAAAAGGGAGATTGACAACTACATTACCATCATCTGCTGTACCGTTGGTCAACGTTGTGGTACTTGTTATTCCGGCGCCGCTCAGAGCTGCATAAGTGCCTGTGCTGGCACTGGCAGTGTAATTACTTACCTGCGAGTAACCATTTAAAGTAAGTAGTAATGCCGCTATAGCAAAAAAAGCAGGCATCGGCCTTCTTGTTTTTACACGGGGCACAGCGCTTTGAACGTTTTTATATAACGTAGCATAGGCTGGATATAACCTGAACTGCCACTTGTTAAATAAACTAACTGCAGTTTTAAAGTTTTTTGTCGTGACAATTTGTAGAATTTGTCTCATACGGTTTGTTTGAGTAATGGTTGGGGTGGTATAGGCAAACACCGGTTGCTTTGCAGCAACAGGTGCCAGGTTGATTGGTAGGAAAGAGAATATATTAAACCGGAACCATCGCTGTCGGTGCGGCCGGCCTGTTGTGCCCGGTATGGCGAGGTCATCGTTTGCCCCGCCCCACTGGCCGGAAGGGAACTGGCCGTTTTCGGCTTTATCCGTATCCGCAGCAGGCGTAGATACTTTTTTTACCGGTAATACGAATCTGCCATTGATGCTAACAGCGATCAATTTGCAAAGCAGTGTAAAAAAATAACTCATAATGGTTCGGTTATGATGATAGAAAAAAAGACTGTATCCCGGGTTGCCCAGAATGGAAATTGGAATGGAATTTCGGTGGATAGTAAATGGGCATTATGCCAACGCACAGGTGGTATTCCAGGTTATCTAACCGCTATGTATAAACGATTATTTTGAAGGTTCTCCGGGGAAAATGGAAAGGTTAATCAGAAGATGCTATTCGCAACAAAGTCGTGATAAAGCATAAATGTATAAGGCTTTTTTAACAAATACAAGAGCATCGTATATTTCCTATCCGTATTTTTTTACATTCTTATCGTTCTGAACGGC
>JAFDYH010000060.1 GCA_018267535.1 Bacteroidota bacterium | reverse complement strand
TTAAAGTGGATCATCCTGTTTTTATCCTGGTTAAACATGCTTGTTAGTCCTGCAGAATCATTGCCGGGAATTTTTAAGTAAGCTTCTTTTAAGGGCACAGGCATATTGTCAATAGTAGCATGATTCATATTGTCAAAGAAACCAGTAAATGCCCCCTCTCTTTTATAAAAGGAAGAAATAATAACGAGCTTATTGATTATTGCAGGATGACGGATGCCCATTTCTACCAGGGCATGCCCCCCATTACTGAAACCAAGAAAATCCGCTTTGTTTATTTTAAGATATGAAAGCAGTGCCGCTACATCATCGGCATCCTGTGCAAAGGAAGATGAACTATCCCTGTCTTTTGTGTGGCCATGCGCCTGCAATTCTACTGCAATCACTTTATAACTCCTGGCAAAGAGTGGTAATAGGGCGCTAAATGTAGTTTGTATCGTTGAGCCGCCGCCATGTATCAATACCAACGGTTTTCCTTCTCCATGCATTTCATAATACATATTTAAGCCATTCACAGGTGCAAAGCCACTAATGGTATCTTCTTTTATATCTTTACGTTGCGTTTCCATTTTTACTTCTTTTGAATCAGTACAATTTAGCAGTATAAATAAAATGTCTATGCCGGCAAGATAATCTTTGCTGTCGTTCTTAAATCTTTATACAAACCTACAAAGCCAGGAAATTGCTCATGTGGTGTAAAAGTGACAAATTAAAGGGTGGAGTACGACATTTTCTATTTTGCCAGCTCCTGTCAAACCCAGGAGTTCAGAAGCTAAAAATTTTAAACCACACACAAAACTTATTTCTTTTTGTATTGAAAAATTTCCGATAATCGCAGCCTATGCTTTTCAAAGATATTATCGGCCAGCAGGAAGTGAAAACGCAGTTGCTTGAGCTTGTGCAGCATAACCGGCTAAGCCATGCATTAATTTTCCTGGGGAGGGAAGGAAGTGGTGCTTTGTCTTTAGCGATAGCGTTTGCTGATTATATTAGTTTAACTCCGCGTGCGGGTTCGTTATCCTCGTCCTTATTTGGTGAGGCGCCGGAAGGGGCGCCGGTTTTACCAACTACACCCGGAGAAGCTGATGATTGGATGCAAAAACAGGCGGGTTATTCCAAATTAAAAGAACTGGTACATCCCGATATTCATTTTTCCTACCCGGTAGTTACTAAAAAACCCAGTTCCCCACCCATCAGTACAGATTATATAAATGAATGGAGAGAGTTTATAAAAAACTATCCTTACGGAAATGTATATGATTGGTTGCAATTCATCGGTGCAGAAAATAAGCAGGGAAATATTACGGCGAATGAATGCAATGATATTATCCGGAAGCTAAGCCTGAAGAGTTTTGAAAGCGAATACAAAACACTGGTGATGTGGATGCCGGAATACCTCGGTAATGAAGGCAATAAATTATTGAAGCTGATTGAAGAGCCTCCTGCCAACACCTTATTCATTCTGGTTGCTGAAAATGAATCACAGATTCTGCCAACCATACTGAGCCGTTGCCAGCTGATCAGGATACCTTCCCTGGAAACGAGGGATATTGAGGATGCGCTGATGCACCGGAATAAAACCGAAGCGGCAATAGCAAGACAGACAGCCAGCGTAAGTGAAGGCAATTACCGCGAAGCGCTGCAAATGCTGCAACATGCGGATGAAGATTGGCAAAGCCTTTTGCGGGATTGGCTGAATGCGGTATTAAAAACGGGGCCGGTAGCCCAAACCAAATGGGTGGAGGAAATAAGTAAGCTGGGCCGGGAAAGGCAGAAACAATTTCTCCGCTATTTTAACCACCTGCTGGAGCAGGCGATCCGCCTCGGCATAATGGGAAATAATTTTTACCTGCCAGATAAAGAAAAGGATTTTGCAGAACGGCTGAACAAAATAGCTGCTTTACCCCAGCAGCAGGCGATCATTGAGGAACTGGACAAGGCGGCCTACTATATTGAGCGGAATGCTAATGCCAAAATTCTTTTTCATGCCCTGACCATTAAGCTTTACCATATCATTCAGGACAAAATTGTATTTTTGACAAACTGACCCCGGAGTGAGCTGTTAAGCAGGATAGATGGGTCAGTCAATTATCGGGGGTATGATTTTGTAGCCGGCTTAATGAATTTTCTATTTGGGTAGTAATGAGGCCTGACGGTTCCCGTCTGACCGGTTAAAAATAGATTGCTGCCAACATAAGCGATAGTCGCTGAAGTTTGTACATAGAATCAATGCTTTACATTTTATTTGGCATCTTCTTTTGCCGAATAAAATCAGTAAAGTACATCCTGATAATTATCGGGAGTGCGACACAAGAGAAGCTAAATAGAATTCCCTCGGCTGGCCTCATAATAAAGTTTCATCCCGCCTGTTTATAATTTATTTCTAATTGAATTACGCATGAGTTGTACTAATTGTGGAACAGCGGGTGGCGGTAAGCCAAACGGTTGTAAGAGTAACGGAGGATGTAGTACCGGTGGGTGCAACCGGATGAATGCGCATGACTGGCTGCGCAACCTGCCTATTGCAGATATGGATAGCAGTTGTAAAGTGATTGAAGTTTCATTTAACAATGGCAGCCGTAAAGATTTTTTCCGGAATGTAACCTTACAGCAATTTGATAAAGGCGACCAGATCGCTGTGGAAGGGGTAAGTGGGTTTGATATTGGGGAAGTATCATTGACAGGTGAGATTGTAAGACTGCAGATGAAGAAAAGAAATGCCAGGGAAGACAACCCGGAAATGAAAAAGGTATTGCGCCGCGCCAGCGATCGCGATATTGATACCTGGAAACAAAATAAAAGCCGCGAACCGGAAGCGGTGATCCGCAGCCGCGCCATTGCCAGGCAATTGAAACTGGACATGAAGATAAGCCAGGTGGAAATGCAGGCAGATGGACGTAAGGCGACTTTCTTTTACATCGCAGATGGACGTGTTGACTTCCGCGAATTAATAAAAATATATGCATCGGAGTTCAAGGTAAAAGTGGAAATGCGTCAGATTGGTGCGAGACAGGAAAGTGCAAAGGTTGGCGGCATTGGTAGTTGCGGCCGCGAACTTTGCTGCAGCACATGGCTCACGGATTTCAAATCGGTTACTACTACTGCAGCCCGCTACCAGAATTTATCCATCAATCAAAGTAAACTAAGCGGCCAGTGCGGAAGATTGAAGTGCTGTCTCAATTATGAACTGGATACTTATTTAGATGCTTTGCAATTTTTTCCGGATAACTGCGATACGATACAGGTTGCAAAAGGAAATGCTATTTTAATTAAAAAAGATATTTTCAAAAACCTGATGTGGTATATACTACCGGATAGCAATAAGCAATATCCCGTACCGATTGAAAGAGTGAGAAAAATAAAATCACTCAACCAGCAAGGAGTAATCCCGGAAGAACTGGAGGCTGTGGAAGTGACTTCAAAAAAACCCAAAGAAGTAGAACCGGAGTTTGTGGATGTGGTAGGCCAGATCAGTTTACGCAGCCTGGAAAAGGCGGATAAAAAGCGCAACCAACATCCACAAAAACAAAACAGAGATCAACGTCCGCAACAGCGTCAGCAAGGTAATCAACAAAAAGGGCAGCAGCAAGCTCAAAACAATAACCCGCAACGTTCGAACCAGCAACGGCCTCCTTTCAATAAAAGAGGAAAATAGTATCATTGTTTGGTGATAACCTGATTTAAATATTGAGCAGGTAATCATGCTTTCCTGCGTTTAATCTTCAATAGGGTGGGATAGTTTTCATAAATTCGGGATGTAGCAACTTATTAATTTTCCGAAAGCTATCGGAAAGAAATGTACCATTCATCTTGAAACTCAGACGGAGGTTAATGAAAACATTTATTGTACTGGGCATCATCTTATTTGCCTGGCTGGTATGCGCACAAAGCTGTATGAAATTTCATATAAGTGATGTGGACGCGAAAAAGCAATTTACTGAAGCGGGTGTGCCAATACAATTAGGCGATGTGGATGTAGATGGCTTTACCATGCATTATGCAAAAACCGGCAATGATAGCTTCCCTACTTTATTTTTTGTACATGGTTCACCCGGAAGCTGGGATGCATTCAGTCAATATTTAAAAGATAAAGACCTGCTGTCGAAATACAGGATGATCTCCATTGATCGCCCCGGTTTTGGCGGTAGTGAATTTGGTAAAGCAAAAGACCTGGAAGAGCAATCGAAACTGATTAGCCCTTTGCTTACTTTTTTTAATAATCATAAACCGGTTTATATTATTGGTCATTCGTTGGGTGGGCCAATGGCGGTACGTTTGGTAGCTGATAATCCGGGTTACTTTTCAGGCCTGGTATTACTCGCTGGCTCGGTCGATCCATCCGAAGAAAAGCCGGAAAAATGGAGGCCTGTTCTATTCAAAACACCGCTTAAATTTTTGGTGCCCGGTGCATTCCGCCCCAGCAATGAAGAACTCTGGTATTTGAAGAAAGATTTAAAAATACTGAAGAGCGATTTTTCAAAAATTACCTGCCCTGTTTATATTGTGCATGGCGATAAGGATGATATGGTGCCTGTGGGCAATGCCGCTTACGCAAAACAAATGCTGGTGAATGCAAAAAAAGTAGAAACAATTATTTTACCCGGTGCCAATCATTTTATTCCCTGGCAGCACTATAAAGAGATTAAGGAAGTACTGATGAAGCTGGAGGAAGATTAACTATATAATAAAAACCATCAGCACTAAGCTGATGGTTTTTAGAAAATACTTTATAAATATACTAATCTTTCAAGCCAAGGTATGCTTTGACGGCTTTGTAATCATTCCAGTCAATTACTTTAGCGGTTCGTGCAGTGGTCCCACCGGGAATTAAAATATACCTGAAGGGAACAGTATTTAGTTTTCCATTTGAATAGAGCTGAATAGTATTCAGGTAAAACGAAACGTCAATAAAAAGGCTTCCATTGTTAAACGGTAATGGAAATACAAATGGATCTGTAGCGGATCCTGCATTCACATACACTTTTATTTCTCCGGTGTTCAACATACTAAGGTCTAGCTTTGGCGCATCAATTAAAGCGTAGTAGCCTAACGTATCAATTGTAGCTCCATTATGCTGAGTATCGGCAACCCATGTAGCAGTATCTATCCAATCTGAATAAATAACATTGGCAGTTCCAGCTGGTCCCTGGGATCCTGTAGCTCCTGTTGCGCCAGTTGGTCCTGCCGGCCCTGCCGGTCCGGTATCTCCTTTTTTACAAGCAACAAAAATCATCATAGTCGCACATACCAGGCATGGTAAGAGTAATTTCGATTTTTTCATAATTGTCATTTTGTTTTATTATAATAATTGTGATGCTAATTGAAATTAATGAATTCTGCTTTTATAGCTATCTGTACCCATTAGTATTTCGTTTTAAAACGGATCGACCCAACTCACCCATATCCTGGAATCTGCAGCACTTACCATGTCATAATTAACCGGGCCCGTTTGAACAAAATAATAGCCCTGCGAAGATAAAAACTGCGTACGTGTTAGCGCAGCAGGACCGGTACCCGGATAAGGCCCAACTGTTAAATCGCCTACATACCGGAAAGTAACTCTTCCATCACTAAGAAAACTGGGGCGTTGGGCTATGCCATAAATAATATCCACCTGGTTGGTGGCGGTAATCAGGTAAGCGGGTAAAAAAACATCATAAGTCTGCCCACCTGGCTGCGGCCAATACATAAGATAATAGTATGCAGATGTATCCGTCGCCAGTGTTTTTAAGCCATAGGCATCATCTGTTCCGTTCACGTGAAAGCCATTGTCTGATATCCAGTAGTTACCATTGGTGATGGCGTATTGCCACCACCTGTGCCCTGCGTCTGTATCTATTACAAGAGGTTTTGCCGCACCTGTTATAGTCGCTGCAGATCCACCTGCGTTCACATTTAATGTACTGGTTCCCGGTGACCAGACAGGCTCCGTCAGGCCGCTGATAACTGTACCGCCATTAATTAATGGTTTACCAAAAGCAATACCATTCAGGGTATAATAAAAAGTAGTCGCTAATGTTTGAATATTCCCCTGCGCATCTGTCCATGTAAAAATGACAACTTTTGTTATGGGGTCTATGTTGATGTCGTAAGATGTACTGCCTATTGTTAATCTTTTAAAGTATTGTAAAATATTGGCGAGGCTTTCCTTAAATAAATCTATATTAAACTGGCCACTGGTATAACTGGTAGCCTGTTCGGCAGTTGCTTTTGTCAGGATCATTTTGCTGCCATTAACCCTTCCCGTTAGTTTTACCGTATCGGCGGTTGTTGAATCATTAAAGTAAAACTCAAAATCAGAAAGCAACCCGGAGCCGACGGCCCCCCCGTTTACCGCAGGGTTAGGATCGGATAATACATGTATATAAGAGTAGGTGTCAAATATAAGGCTGGGCTGTTGTAAAGCTTTTAGCCGGTAGCTGCTTTCTTTGGGTGTAACAGCCGAGGCAGAATCAAAATCAGAAACCATTTGTACCCGGTTGGCATCATTGAATTTAAAATAAAAGAAATAAGCGCCACCACCCTGCGGGTATAAAACAGCATTCCACCCGTTGGCAGCGCCACTCAACTCCGATTGGTATTTAGCCAGCACTTCATTCAACCTTTCATCGGGTGATTGATTAAAAACATGGCTTTCATTTTTTTTACACGCAGTGAAAAAAGCCGTGGCAATCAAACAGTAAAAAATAATTTTCCTCATAGCGTTCATTATATAGTGAAACGACTTTTTAGTAAAGCATTGAAACAACGGCATTTCTTACCCTTGTTTGCAACTGATAAAAATCTATATTCCAAACCTGCTTGTAATAGTTTACAATAATCGATTCTTTTGCCCTTAAATGGGCAACCGCTGTTTCTTTAGTTGTTCCCCTGTCGGTAACACCATTAGGTATAGAAGCAATTAAATTTTCAAACCATGGCCTGCCGTTAATAAGCATTAGCGAAACTGTTTCTACAAAATCATCATCACTGTTATTCATCGCATAAGCGCTTACAAAACCATCTCTCGGTGCTACTTCGTCCGTATAATCGGTCCAGTTGGTCGTTAATAAATTTGAGTTCAGGCTTTTAAAATCCTGCGGGTATAATACAGTTTGGTGAAGGATATGGGCATACTCATGGTTAATGGTATGAAACATTTCCTTTGCCCAAAAACTATCCGTTGCATTGTAGCCTGTCATGCCTTTTACCTTTGTAAGGTTAATGGCGAGAAGAATTATTTTTTTGCCGCCCTCTGCAACACCCAGTTTAATTGTTTGATTGGGGCCAAAAGCAGGGCTGCCAATCATATAAAAATATTTTGGCGTGGTATTCTTAAAGAAACTTTCACCGGCTTCTGCTATATATGGATTAATCCATACCTGCCTCACTGCGCTTAAAATGGGAACAATATTTTCTTCCTTCGGAGGAACAAGAATAGAAGTTATATCGCTAATGTCCTCAAACTGGTCCCACTTATATTTTACGGAGATATTATAGGGAGTTGTAAGTGTATCTTTAATCCAATTGTCAATCGCTCCCGGTGTCCAGGTATCTCCTCCAAGGCCATTAATACTTTCAGCATCTGCCGGATTTATTGAATCTTTTGTACAGGAAGCAAGGAGCAGGCATCCGGCAATTAAGATAAATACATAGTTCACGACTCTTTTCATACGATCTTATTTTACCTGTTTAAATCATTGATACCTGAAAGTTTAACCTGGTCAGGAAGTTTCAAAAGCCTGAGTTTATCACCTGGGTTAATGGTAATGGATCCGGTTATTACATCACCACTGCCTACAAAATCATGAGTTACGGGGATGTCGTACCGTAGTATATCAAACCATCTCATTCCTTCATGAATAAACTCTGCCCGTTTTAATTCCAGTATATACCTGATAAGTGCATCCTGTATGTTTAATGTATTACTGTAATGCGATCTTACTTTTGATTGGGTAATACTCATGTTTGCA
Source organism: Bacteroidota bacterium (assembly GCA_018267535.1). GTDB lineage: Bacteria > Bacteroidota > Bacteroidia > Chitinophagales > Chitinophagaceae > JAFDYH01. Next base: position 8,705 of record JAFDYH010000060.1, on the reverse strand, counting down.
GGCAGGTTACCCGGTGTTACATTCAGAATCCTCGTGCTCATGTAGGTATTCAAATCGGCAATCACTGCATCATAGTTACCAAGATAAGTATTGGCTTCTGCCTTATTGAATAATACTTCTTCAGTAGTAAAGAGTGAAATAGTTCCATAAGGAAGTCCGTAATCTGCTGTTGGATTAGCCAATGCGAAATCAGTATAGTTGAGTTTTGGTATTGCCGGATTTTTTTGCGAGCCGACAAAAGTACCTAAGTCCAGCGCCCAGGCGCCTCCGGTAACGGCAATTGATGTAGTTAATATTTCATCTTTTATTGCCGGTGTTAAAGCGTACCGGTAGGTAGCATAATTGAGGCCATAATTATATAAACTTACACAGGTAACCAGTAACAGGTTTGCCGGCTCGGTACTTTTCTGGTATTCTGCCGGAAGGTTATTAACCCCAAAACCAAGATAAGTTGTATTCCAGGGGCGCAGGTTGGGTAAAAAACTGGGAATGGCGCTATTGGCATATTGAACAGTTTTTTCGTACTCTTTTTTATATAAATAAAAGCGGGCGGCGAATGCATTGGCTGCACTCCGGTTAAAGTGATAACGGGGTATGCTATACGAAGCATCATTTAACAGCGGCAAACCTTCGAGCAAATCTTTTTCTATCATATCATACACATAAGAAACCGTCTTTCTTTCATACTGTTTTATAACTACTGTTTCCGGCTCTGTTACATAAGGAATGCCGGGGTCTGTTGAAGAAGATACCGTGTTATAGGGTTTGGAGTATAAAGTGACCAGCATAAAATGGGCATATGCTCTTGCCACAAGCGCTTCTCCTTTCTGGCTTTGATAATCCGATGGGTTAGAGGCGTTGTTACAGGCAACCAAAGCTTCATTTGCGGAAGCGATGGCATTATAACAAGCAAACCAGTAATTGTCCGGGGAATCCTGATCGGAATTGGAAACATTGTCATAGTAATAAGGGTCACGGTTAGTCGGGTCAATTGTACCTGCTCCTTTATCTCCAGCATTATCCGACATCGCTTCATTAAAAGCCATATAGCTTCCTAACGGGTATGCAGAGGCGAGTAATTGCGCTACTTTTTTCGGGTCTGTTAATTTAGCCCGGTTATCGGGCTCTTTCTCAAGATATTTCTTACATCCCCCTAATAAAACGGAAATGCACAAAAAGAAATATACCGGGTTTGTTTTCATAAATAATCTACATTCCAACTTTAAGCGATAAAGTAACTTGTTTCTGTATCGGCTGTGCCACGCCACCAGCATTGAAAAACTCAGGATCCTGCCCCTGTAATTTTTTGTCAGAATAACTCAGCCAGGGATTAATGACTGCCAGCGTGAATGAGGCGGTTTTTAAAAAACGGGTTCTTTTTGTTATTGCATCTGATAACTGGTATGACAACGAAACTGTTTTTAAACGGATAAAGTCTCCTTTAGCTATCCGCTCCGTAGAATAGTTATAATTGTTATAAGGATAAGCGGATGATGCATTATTGGTTAAAACAGCCTGGTAATAATCCATGATTGATGGCACATTAGTAGTTTGCTGGTCGCCTGGCATCAACCACCGGTCATAGAATTCTTTGGGTGTGGCATCCCATTCTGAATAACTGTTTCTGAAAGCCGGATATAATCTTATTTTATTACCTGCCTGGTAAGTAATAAAAATGTTTAATGAAAATGCTTTATAGGTAAATGTATTATTAAAGCCGCCTGTGAATTTTGGATCAACCGGGCCTTCGTATTTCAAATTTTTTACACTATCGGATTGCATATAAACAGCCGGGGAAACTTCACCTTTTTCATTCAGGAACTGCGGCACCCCGGTATTGGGATCGAGCCCGGAATAGCGGATAGAAAATAAACTGCTTACCGGATAACCCTGCAGGTTTCCACCCTCTGCTTTTACCAAATCAAAAATTCTTGGCAGGTATTCCGCCCTGGTTATTTTAGTTTCATTATAGCCAAAGGTCAGAGTTGTTTTCCATCCCCAATTTCTTTTATCAACCACTTTTGCGCTTATTAACAATTCTGCACCCTGCGAAGTCATATCGGCATAATTACCGGCTTTGAGGGATTCGCCACCTATGCCTGATGTGCGGATGAGGCTGATAAGGTCAAAGCTTTTTCTTTGGTATACATCAACGCTGGATGTAATGCGGTTCTTAAATAATCCAAAATCCAGTCCGATGTTCGTCGTATAATTTTTTTCCCAGGTTAAATCGTTATTGGCAAGACTTGCAATGTAAATTATCGTTTCAATATCTGAAGCAAAGGGGCGATGAATATTCGTGTTACGAAGAATAATATTGGAATTGGTAGCGGGTCCTAAACTTGCCGTTAAACCATAGCTCGCCCTGAGTTTTAAATAGCTTATTGCATCAATATTATTCTTTATAAATTTTTCTTCATCAATATTCCATGCACCACCAAAACTCCAGGTAGGCAGCCAACGGGCGGTTCTTGATGAACCTAACTGGTTCGATCCATCGTAACGAACTGTCGCATACAGGTTGTATTTATTATTGTAAGTGTATTGTGCATTAAAATAAAATGCCGCAAAGCGGTCATAGCTTTTTGTCATTCCATAATACGGAAAGTTCTGCTCAATCATTTGTTTCAGGATACGGAAATCGGGTGTTGCCACACCGCCGCTTTCATATTGATAACCGTAGCCTGTATTGGAGAAATTTTGCCGGTCTGCATATTTTACCTGCTGACCTATTAAGAGATTAACATCATGCTTTTCTGCAAATGTGTTTGCATAGTTCAAACTATTGCGAACATCAAAGTTGAGCAGCTGGTCCTGCACGCGATTGTAAAACCCGCCATAAGGCAGCACTACCACTTTTTCAGCACTTGGGTTTTCAGGGTCCTGGTAAAGGAATTTATTGTTTCTTCTTATTTCCGCAGTACCTGCCGCACGGTAGGCATTGGCCATATTTGAATTTTCGGTCACTTCGTGCTCCTGCACGGAACTTACATAGCGGAGGGCGCCGATAAATTCATATTTTAAATGTCTGGTTAATTTATAGGAGGCTTCACCCTGCAATTTCAGGTCAATCACATTTATTTTTAGCCGGTTATTCTCCAGCTCGGTGAGGATATTAAACGGTGCGAAATTTCTTGTGAAATATTCCCGCTGCCCCTTTTCATCGTATGCAGTGATCGTCCTGTTGGTGTTAAGCGCAAAGCTGAATGGGTTAATATCAAAATCTCTTTCAAAACCACCGCTGACTACATTGGCATTGCGGGATACAGTTCCCGGAGCCTGTTGCTGCCTGTAAGACCCGGTAGTGAGAAAACCAACAGTAAGCTTATCATTAATCGTGTAATTGTTGCGGAAGTTTAAAGTATAGCGTTTCACTTTATCCGCTACGGTCCACCCGTCATCATTATAAAAGCTGGTGGAAAAGAAAGACTGTAATTTATCAGTGCCTGAAGAAATACTTAACGAATGTTCTTGTATAAAAGATTGCCGGAATAAAATATTAAACCAATCCGTATTCGCTTTTGCATAGCGAAGCAAATAGTTTCGTCTCGCCTCCTGTGTATTGGGAATAGCAAAACTTCCATCGGGTAGTACTGAGTCAACAAGATCATAATATTTTCCATATACACCATAATTACCGCTTGAAAGTATGTCCGTTGTCAGCCATCCTTTTCTATCCAGTTCAGAAAGAACAGACATTTGCTGCACAGAGTTCATAATGTTGAAATCAGTATACATCGGCTTGAACTGCGTGCTGTAATTTCCGGTATAGTTAATAATATGTCTTCCTGCACGGCCTTTTTTGGTGGTAATTACAACTACCCCGTTCATGGCCCTTGCACCATATAAAGCTGTAGCGGCGGCATCTTTTAATATGTCAAAGCTTTCAATGTCGTTTACATTGATACCAGCAACGGATGATCCTAATAATGTAGTAGGGTCGCCGCTTGATAACTGATCGTTTGAAATATTTACAATGTCTTCTAATACTACACCATCCACTACCCACAAGGGTTTGTTTTCACCATTAATGGAAGTAGCGCCCCGGATTCTTATTTTAGGTGCTGCACCGAAAGCCCCCGAAACATTCTGAATAGAAACACCAGCCACACGGCCTTCCAGCATTTTACTTACATCTGGTACCCCATCAATTTTTATATCAGCTGCTTTTAAAGAAGAAGCCGCTCCTGAGAATTTTTTTCTGTCGAGGTTCTGAAAGCCCGTTACAATAACTTCACCCAACGCCCCTTCTGATTTGGATAATTCAACATTGATAGATTGACCGGTATAAACAATTGTTTTAGGTACCTTACCTGTAAATGAAAAACGGATGCTATCGCCAATTGACGCTTCAATAGAATAAATACCTCCTGCATTGGTCACCGTTCCGCGGTGTGTGCGTATATTCTGCACCGATACACCTGCTAATGGCACTGCTTCCTCGAGATCGGTAACCCGGCCGCTAACCCTTGTTCCGCTTGTGTCCTGGAAAGGAGCAGCCTGAGCCCGGGTAATTAAAAAAGAGAAGGAAAGAGAAGTTAAGAAAAGAAGTAAAGCCCATTTATGCTTTTTCAGTAGAAAATACTGGTAATCAGTGCCCCTGAAACCCATAGTCATTCAGTTTTGATTCGATACATAAACAAGACAATCAAACACAATGAAATGCTGTCAGCCGTCTGTCAAATTCAAATTAACTTAAAGATAAACCCTTTTAGGGAAAGGCTGTGCTTTGGAATAAAGCAATCGGAATAATAAACGGCATTAAGATACCAATGGTTGCTATCATTGTATTGATCGGCACTACCGATCAGATTTTGCGGGGAATAAACAAGCTATATGGAATGCCGGTTTAATTTTTTATCTCTTCTGTTTTGTAGAGCGCTTCCATAATTTTCGGTCGGATGCTCAAATCGGAAATCTGGCTGTTATTCCTTGTTGGGTAAACCCTGTTGGAAAGAAATACAAATACAATTTTTGATTTGGGGTCAACCCACACGCAGGTGCCGGTAAATCCTGTATGCCCGAATGTTTCAGGTGATGCACTTTTGCAGGGGTAAGGGTCTTTAGCGGTTGCATTATCTTTTTCCGGTTTATCAAAACCATAGCCCCGCCTGCTAATATCGCTATGATATGCCGAAAAATAGTTTATGGTTTCCGGTTTTAAATAATGGGTACCATTAAATTCACCACCATTTAATAGCATTTGATAAAGCATAGCAAGATCATAAGCATCGGAAAATAGTCCTGCATGCCCGGATACGCCGCCAAACATAGAAGCCCCTTCATCATGCACATCCCCCTGTATCAATTGCCGTCGGAAATGTTTTTTTTCTTCTTCAGTAGGTACTAATTGCTCCAATGGAAAACGGTCTCTTGGTTTAAAGCCGGTAGTGGCCAGCCCCATTTTACTATAAAAGGTTTTTTGTACGTACTTATCTAATGTCATTCCGGTTAATGCTTCAACAATTTTTCCGAGAAGAATAAAATCATTATCGCTGTATACATACTTGCCACGCGGCCCTAACGGGCTTTTTAATATGCGCTGGAACATTGTATCGTTCCAGTCGTTGCGGATATAGAGATTTTCAGCAACGCGGGTTGTAAAACCAGGTTTTGATTTGTCAGAATAGATTGCAGGGTTCGGAATACCGGTTGTAGTATCTATGGTTTCTTTATAAAAAGAAATAAAAGGAACCAAGCCGGCCTGGTGCAGCAAAATATCTTTGATTTTTAACGGGGCTTTATTACTTCCTTTCATCCACGGCAGGTAATCGCCTAATGTTTTATCCAATTCAAGCTTACCTTGTTCATACAGTTTCATTATGGCAATAGTCGTCGCGGAGGTTTTGGTAACGGAAGCAAGATCATATATACTTTCCCGTGAGATTGCAGGCGAAGGTTCATATTCTTCATGACCGAATGATTTGTAATAAATGATTTCTCCATCTTTTGCCCCCAGTACCACACAGCCGGGAAATACTTTTTTTGCTATCGCATCTTCAGCGATAGAGTCAATAACAGTTAATTGCGGGTAAGCAGAAGAAGGATCAGGAGTAAATCCAGATTCCACAATCCCGGAGCCGAACTTTAATTCCGGGCAAACGGTAACGGGCAACCGGCCTTTTGCCGGGCTTCTGCCGCGAAGAAAGTCAAAAGCATTTTGTTGAAAAATGGAATCATCTTCATACACGGCAACAATATTTTTGGCCATACAACTATTCTTGATAGCGTAAGGGTTGCCAAAGTATAGTATAGCTGTGTTATCCTTTTGCTGCAATGATTGTAATAGCTGTGTTTGTGAAGCGCTGATACCAAAATTATTCGACGGCGAAAAACTATAAGCATGTACGCCGGCAAGAATAGTAGTATAGTTTTTTGCCCAGCTATCAATGTCAGCTTGCTGAATGACTGTTTTAGTATCAACAGGAATAAATGCAGCATTATATTCTTCTTTCAGTTTTTTTGCGATCACATTTTCCTGTGTTAAGCCAATACCGATGTATAATATTTTTCCTTTATCCCTTCTTCTTAAGCGCAAAAGCTGTTTATTTTCATTCCGCACTATGGTCAATGATTTCTTTGCAACCAATGCGGTTACTTTATCGGCGCCTGCATTCAGGTCGTTAACTATGTTATCAGTTGATATAGGTTTGATGTTGCCAATAACGTAATCATATTTTGCCCCCAACACTTTTTTCACTTTGTTATCTATACCGGCCCAGCTTAATCGTTTTTGTTCAATCGCTTCTTTAATCTTCATAATGCAGGTATCCACATTTCCCGGCAGGCAAAGCATATCGTTACCAGCAATGAGCGACTGTACCGAGTTCTCACCGGCAGGATAATATTTTGCTACTCCTTTCATCTCCAATGCATCTGTAAATGTTAACCCTTTGTAACCAATTTCATCCCGCATCAGTTTGGTAACGGTGTTATAGGATATAGAAGTAGCCCGGTTTGCCTCAGAGTCGATGGAAGGAATAAATAAGTGCGCAATCATGACGGAGCCGACGCCAGCATTAAATAACTGTTTGAATGGATATAGTTCCAAAGAATCCAACTGCTCTTTTGATTTATTTATTACCGGCAAATCGTAATGAGAATCTACAGCTACATCCCCATGACCGGGAAAATGTTTGGCACAGGCCATTATATTATGGTCCTGCAATGCCTTCATGTATTGAATGCCGTAAGAGGCTACTTTGTATTTATCCTCGCCAAAGGAACGATAACCAATAACCGGGTTGCCGGGATTATTATTGATATCAACATCCGGGGCATAGTTTACATGAATGCCCATGCGGTGTAATTGTTTGGCAACTGCAGAGCCATATTGATAAATAACTTTTGGATCCTGTATGGCACCCAGCGTTAACTGATATGGATAACGCCTAACGCTATCGAACATGCGCATTCCCAAACCATATTCCGCATCTATGCAGACCATTAAAGGTGTTTTGGCAAGGGATTGTAAACGGTTGATCATATTCGCCTGCCAAGTTACCGGCCCCTGGAAAAGACAAACCGCACCGATATTATATTTTTGAATAGCGGCCGCCACCGCAGTATCATAATAAGCAATAAGCATCGTCTTACGATCAATTAAAGCGGTAGTCCGCAGCACCATTAATTGCGCAATCTTTTCATCATTGTTCAATGTTTTGAAAACACTGTCAATCCATTGCTGGCGGCTGAGAGTGGTTTTATACTGTGCCGATAAAAGAATAACGGATAAAGAGAAATTAACCAGTAGCAGAAACCTCTTCATATGCATAACTTGAAGCCCACAAGTTAGCCAAAAACAAGTTTTAAGCGATACAGGCAGGCCTATTTATCATTGCTCTTCTTTTATCCAGATGCCGATGTCATGAGGGGCCGCTTCATCTCCGCCGAAATAAGGAAATAGTTTATACCCTTCTCCTTTTGCAGTGGTGCTTTCTCTCGGCATTTTAACTGTTTTATTATCCAGTTTAAAAATATAACTGCCGTTTTCAACTTGAATAGAAGCATTGTATAAAGTATCTGTAAGTATGGCGCAGATTTCTTTAAAGGCCCTTATACTATTATTATACACATAGGCAAATAAGCGCAGAGAATCACGGCTCCAGTTCCATCCAAACCTTGCACTGTATTCCTGGTGCGGGTTATTGTTATCTGAAAAGCCGAAGAGTTTATTGATATCTTCCTGGTTGGCAGGATCAATAGTTTGGTACCTGGCGCTACTATCAAATCTTACAGTAAACTTCAATTCAGTATATGCGACTGTTACAAACGTACTTTGATCACAGTATTGCTGCCCTTTGCCTATTGTATATTTTGTAAAACCGGTACTGGTTGGTGAAATAGGTGCTACAGAAGGATCGGGACGGCCTCCTTTACTGCAACTCATGAATAAATATGCAGTAATAAAAATTATCAAAAATGAGATGGCGGCTCTCATTTACACAGAATGCAGTTTAATGATTTTTTGTTAATAGCAAGCTACTTAAAAAAGATATTGGTTTCACCGGTATCGTAAATTTCCGGTAGGGTGAATGTTTTTTTATTCCTTGTTCCGGGGTATAAAGAATAAAAACTTTCCAGGAGGATTATACTAAATTTGCCGTTTAATTTTTGGACACGTTGCCAGATAAAATCACCTTATTACCGGATAATATTGCCAACCAGATAGCCGCTGGTGAAGTAATACAACGGCCTGCCAGTGC
>JAFDYH010000005.1:8932-14686 GCA_018267535.1 Bacteroidota bacterium | reverse complement strand
CTATCCTAAAAAATGCATAATGACTGCGGAACAAACCGGTGGATTGAGGATATGTAAATTTGGACAAGGTGAAATTGTTGAAACTATACAAAACCTGAAAAGAAATGAACTTCTTGAAATGGAGGTTACGGAATATAACTTACCGGGGAAAAACTGGTTCTCTTTTAATAAAGACATCTACCAGATAAAAAAGAAAGTAGGCGCCACCGTTATAAGCAGAACAACTTTTTATACATCAAATTTAAAGCCGAGATTATATTGGAAATGGATAGAACAAATAACCATCGGCGCGGAGCAGAACCTGGTATTTAAAAACCTGAGAAATGAACTTGCTGCTCAATCATATTAAGCGTTTAAGGGTATTATCGGTAATAGCCCTGTTAGGAAAAAATATAAAATACCATCCATTGCTACCGGTAATCACCGACGAACTTTTTAAGCTGTTCACGTTCTTATTTTATCCGGCTAAATTTCCCGCGATGAAGAATTTAATTGATCAGCTGAAAAGGACAAATGCACAAACGGATTATCATCGTTTTGGCGGTATTGAGTTCAGGTTTGATACTAAAGAGATTGCGCATATACATGGCAATGGCTTACTGGATATACATTTTCCGGTACAACTGAGTAAGGTGCTAATTGAAAAGGGCTGCTGTGACGAGCATCATATATTTCCCGGGTCCGGATGGATAAGTTTTCGAATTGAGCGTACTACCGAACCCGTAAGACCAATGCAGCTGTTCAAATGGTCTGAGGAACTAAAGAAAGATATGAAAACGATAAATGAAATTGAAGAAGAAATCAATCAATACGTATTTTATGAAGAATAAAAAAATCGTAATACCCGGGGGCACCGGTTTTATAGGTCAGTCTTTAATCAAGTATTTTGGTAAAGAAAATGAAATAGTGATTTTAGGAAGAGACTTGGTCAAACAGCACAAAAATCTTTATAGTAATAAACGAGTATCCGGTAGCGATGGATATAACGTTCGCTATGTAAAATGGCTTACAACTGATGCAAATAATGATTGGATGAATGAAATCGACGGGGCTCATCTTATTATAAATCTTACCGGAAAATCAGTTAATTGCCGTTATCACGAAAAACAAAAAAAGGAAATAATCGATAGCCGTGTAAAATCCACAATTGCAATAGGCAATGCTATTCAAAGGGCAACCATAAAGCCGGAATTATGGATAAATGCGGCTTCTGCGACTATTTACCGTCATACATTGAATAAACCAAATGATGAGTTTACAGGGATTATAAGCGAGTGGAAGAAAGACAATATGCCTTATAATTTTATCGATGCTGCCCGGAATATTAAAAAAAGGATTATGACCCGGATGAAATATGGAAAAAACTCTGTTCAATACAGTGAGTTGGATAAAGATTTTTCTATCCAGGTATGTAAAGCCTGGGAAAGTACCTTTTTCGAACAGGGAACACCAGGAACAAGAAAGATAGCGCTTCGTACGGCTATTACATTAGGTGAAGGGGGGTGATTACCCCTTATTTGAACCTTTGCAAGTTTGGCCTTGGTGGCAAACAGGGAAATGGTAAACAGATGTACACGTGGGTGCACATTGAAGATGTGGCCAGAATGATTGACTGGCTGGTGGAGAAAAAAGGAGAGGATTGTGTTTATAATTGTGCGGCTCCAAATGCAGTTACCAATGCAGTATTTATGAAGACACTGCGAGAAGTTACAGGTCATCATTTGGGGTTACCTGCTTCCAGCTGGATGCTTGAAGCAGGAGCTTTTTTAATTGGAACAGAAACAGAGTTAATGTTAAAAAGCCGGTGGGTTAATCCAGCCAAAGCAACCATTGAAGGGTTTGAGTTCAAATACAAGTTTCTAAAAGATGCCCTGGCGGAAATAGTAAAAAAAATGCCCAGGAGAAAATATCATTTTTTTTGATAAACCTTTCTTTTAATCATACAGGACAATTGGATTGAAGACCTGGATACAATAGCATGCGAAACGGATAAATCAGGATCCCAACAATAGCTTTACTGGTTTCCGAATATCTTCATGAAAGTTTCCCGGGTCACTTTATTGTAAATTTGCACTATGGAAAAGAAAACTCTTGTTCTTGGTGCTTCTGACAACCCTTCCCGCTATAGTTACCTGGCTATACAAAGGCTTCGCAAGAATAATCATCCCGTTGTGGCTATCGGCAAACGCAAAATGCATGTGGCCGATGTGAATATTGATAAAGAACAAAAGCCGTTTAATGATATTGACACAGTTACCTTATATCTGAACCCTGATCATCAGCAGCAATATTATAATTATATACTCTGCCTGAAACCCAAACGGATCATCTTTAACCCGGGATCTGAAAATGCGGAGCTGGCCGATCTTGCGAAAAAAAATAACATTCAACCGGTTGAAGCCTGCACATTGGTAATGCTTGCAACAGGACAGTATTAACTGGCGAAAAATGAATAGTTAGTACTTAGCCTGAAAATTTTCCCATAGCTATCAAAGAAGATTTACGAACCAGCTTATAGGATTATCTCTTATTTGATAAAGTTATTTGTAAAGAAACTTGCACGTTCATAAAAAACTTGCAAATATTGCATACCCGTCCCCTCCTGTAAAACTGCAGCAGATATCCTGCTGTGTGATGTTTTTTAATTTAATATCCAATCCAATGAAATACCTTAAACCTGGCATTGTTTGCCTTCTTGTGGTTAGTATTTGTAGTAGTGTCTCCGCACAAAAAGTAATTTTTCCAAATCAAACCGCAGCACCCCAATCCCGCCTTTTTAAAGACGTTCCTGATCGTTTACCTGTCATTGCATCTAAACTGCAACCCCTTCTTGCCTTAAAAAAGGGAGAGTTTGCCAGTATCAGCCTGACAGATAAATTTATTTTTAAAGGCACTGTCGTTAATTCGATCAGCAAGTATAATAATGCCATCCAGAGTACAGTGATAAAGTCTGCAGATTACCCGGAGACAACACTGACTATTTCAAAGGTTAAAAAATCTGATGGTAGCATCGTTTACCGTGGACGAATTATCAGTTTTCAACATGGGGATTGTTTTGAATTGAAAAATGAAAATGGTCAATATACATTGATAAAAAGAAATTTTGAAGACATGGTTAATGACTGATAAGCAGCCCGTTTTTATATCCGTACCTTAAAATCCAAACCCAGCAAACAAAATTAAATCCGCCACGTTATGAGAAACCTATTCCGGACCTTATGTATGGCACTCTTTTCAGGAGCTACATTTTTTACTTATGCACAGATTCCTTCTTTAAATAGTCATCCATCATCGGCCGCTACGCTTTTTCTTGATTTTGATGGCCACACTGTTTCAGGTACTTCCTGGAATGGAGTCAATGATATTATCTGTGCGCCATCAGGATTAACAAACGATCAGATTACGGAAGTGTTTAATCGTGTTTCGGAAGACTATCGTCCTTTTGATCTGAATATCACAACCGATTCAACCGTATTTCTGGCGGCACCTATTGATAAAAGAACCAGGGTAATCATTACTGTTACCAACGACTGGTATCCCGGTGTAGGAGGTATTTCATTTATCGGCTCATTTACCTGGGGAGATGACTCACCCTGCTTTGTTTTTTCAGCCGCTCTTTTGTACAGAACGAAATATATTTCAGAAGCCGTTTCGCATGAAGCCGGGCATACGTTAGGGCTTTATCACCAGGCAGTGTATGACCAGAATTGTAATCTTGTTACAGCATATAATACAGGTACAGGCAGTGGTGAGATAGGATGGGCTCCGATAATGGGCGTTGGATATTATCAGAATATGACGCTTTGGAATGATGGCCCTGTTCCATATGGCTGCACAGAAACTCAAAATGACCTTAGTGTTATCACAACATACAATGGTTTCGGATACAGGGATGATGATTATGGTAATTCTTTAGGGGCTGCCACGAGTGCTACTTTTACCAACAACAGGTTCAATGTAAACGGCGTTATTGAAAAAAATACAGATCAGGATGTATTCCGGTTTATTTTACCTACCGACGGAAAGTTTAAACTGGATGCAACTCCTTATAATGTCGGAATTAACAATGCCGGTTCCGATCTTGACTTACAGGTAACGCTATACGATAACTCACAAACTGCTGTAGCCGTTTATAACCCTGGTAATACATTAAGTCTTGCTATTGATACTACTTTAAATGCCGGAACCTATTATACAAAGATTGAAGGGAAGGGAAATCAATATGCTCCCAATTATGCAAGCCTGGGGTCTTACTCTTTGCAGGCAAGTTTTATTGATAACAGCACTGTATTACCTGTGCACAAACTGGAATTGTCAGGCAAAGCAGATGGGAACAAGCATGATCTGACCTGGCTGATAGAAGCAGACGAAAACATCATTAGTCAATCTGTTGAAATATCAACCAATGGACATGACTATTCTGTATTAGCTACCCTTTCTCCTGGCAGCCGTTCTTATAATTATATCCCTGGTTCAGGTGAAACGTTGTTGTACCGCATTCATGTCAAATTTGACAATGGCAAAGAATATTATACGAATATTATTTCTTTACGCCTGCCAGGTGGCATAGCCAGGCCACAGCTTCGAGGGAATGTAATAACTGACCATAGCCTGCATATAAATAGTCCGGGTAACTACAATTTCCGGGTGACGGATCTCAGTGGTAAAACCCTTTCAAAGGGGCTGCTTACCAATGGCAGCAACACTATTAATACAGCCGCAATGGCTGCCGGTATGTATTTTATCAGTTTTACTAACGGTAAAGAGCAATGGACTGAAAAGTTTGTCATGCAATAGGTTTTCTCTGTTAACATAACAATAATCCGTACCCTGCTTGAAATTCAGAGGTTTTTCTATAACTTAGGAAAACCTCTTTTTATATGAAGTGGAGAAAATTTAATGGCGAACCCCTTGAACTCCCTATTTACAATGCCGTAGAAGCTGCCATCAAACGGGAAACCGGAAAAGGCTATAAACTTAAAGTTTGCATCGGCACCGATTCACAGGTAAAAGGACAGGAAACAGAGTTTGCTACAGTTATTGTTTTTCTTCGGGAAGGACATGGCGGCTTTATGTTTATTCATAATGAAAAAACAAAGCACCAGTTCACTATCAAAGAAAGAATGCTGACTGAAGTTGCCAAGAGTATCGAAATCGCGTACGAACTCTGTAATCTTTTTACTGTTTACAATGTAGATATGGAAGTGCATGCGGATATTAACACCAACCCGCATTTTAAAAGTAATGATGCACTGAAGGAAGCCATGGGCTATATCCTTGGAATGGGCTTTGCTTTCAAAGCCAAACCTGAGGCATTTGCCAGCAGCAGTTGTGCCAATAAGATCGTTAACTAAAGCTCAGTAACGGTCTTTTTTATTTTATACCGTGCATACCTCATGTACCGGTGCTCAGGATAGTCGGCTCTTTTCTTTCTGCTCTAAAGAAAATACACAACAACCACAGGGTCTGTTCATATGGAGAGTCAGTTTATAAAATCACTTATTGGGCTTGTTGCGGCAGTTTTGCAGGTGTAGAGATTTTCTGCAAAACGTAAGGAGAGGCTTTCTTTAGTTTAAAGCCGTAATAAATCTTGTCAAGTTTTTTACTTTCTTTTTGTGCAAGGGAAAAAGTAACCAGTACCATAACGAATAAAATGATTACCAGGTTACGTTCGTTAAAAGCCTTCTTCAATATTTTCATAGTCAGGTGACTTAAATCCACTATAAGATTGTGCAAATTAAGCCGAATTTTCTA
>JAFDYH010000005.1:1556-8882 GCA_018267535.1 Bacteroidota bacterium | reverse complement strand
CGGAAGCATTCCGTGTGGCTTTCTTCAGACCGCTGCATATACTGGGAAGCTGAAAAAACATTGATTATTTCTGATCTTCATTTTGGCAAAACGGGGCATTTCAGGAAAGCGGGAATACCGGTGCCGCAAACTGTATACAAAGAAGATTTGCAAAGGCTGGTGGCGCAAATTCAATATTTTCAGCCGCAACAATTAATTGTTGTAGGGGACCTTTTTCATAGTAAAATGAATAAAGAACTGGACCTTTTTAAAAGATGGCGGTCTGATCTTACGGACATATCAATAAAATTAGTAAAGGGAAATCACGATATCCTGCATGATGATTGGTATAATGAAACAGGAATTGAAGTGTATTCACCTTATTTAACAATTGGCGACTTTACTTTTATTCATGACATAGAAGATGATTCTCCGCGAACCGGAAACTATCATTTTTCCGGGCATATTCATCCGGGTATAAGCATCAGGGGAAATGGAAAGCAGTCGCTCCATTTTCCTTGTTTTTACTTTACAGAAAACTATTGTGTTTTACCTGCCTTCAGCCGCTTTACAGGTACCTATGGCGTTAACCCGCAAAAAAATGAGAATGTATTTGCGATTATTGAAAACAGTATTGTGCAGTTGCAATAATTAAAAAGCTTTACAAATTGTTTATGGTTTGCATATGCGCATTATATTAAAGGAACAATAACCTATTGATTCAATCTGCCGGTAAGAATTCTGCTTTTGCTGATAATTAAATGGCCCGTTTTACCGGGCCATTTAAATTAAGGCTTACTTGATTCGGATCGCCAGGAACCGGATAAAACTGTACAGAACTGTATTAATGCAAATGATTATAAGCGCAATTATAAATCCTTTAGCTAAAAGCGAAAGGCTGCCAAATGGCTGATATAAGCGATCAAGCCTTATGAGAATCAGTATCAAAGGAATCGATAACAAAAGAAAACTCAACCCGTTTCTTACTTGTGGGGAAGCCTTAGCAGCATATTTGCTTTTCAGAAAACTAAAAACGGCAAAACCTGCTATTAATAAAATCGTAAAAATTATCAGATAATACATATGAAAACGATTTACTTAAAATTATTTAAAAAATTTTGTAAACCAGCGTGTCCCTGGCACTGATGCACCTACAGCACCACCGAGTGCCCATGCGCCGACACTCTTCCAGTTTACGCTACCTGAATTTAAATAACTGTCAACACCGGCTCCAATCGCCCCACCTAATGCTCCAAGGGCATCCAGCCCGAGCCACAAAGGCAATGCCAATATTGCTTGGTCTCTGTCTCTATTCGAGATGCGGCTTCCAGTTCCGTTATATCGATTCCAGAATGTGATACTGCTATCTGCAATAAGAATTGTATAGGCCGAAATATCTCCCTGATGAAGTGCTGTATTAAATCCTTGCTGACCCCAAGTAGTCCGGATGCTGGCTATATTCGCCTTCATACTTGTATAGCTGATTTGTCCTTTTTGATATTGATCCAGGTAGCTCATGAGATTATGCATAAGCGTTTTCTCAGTGGTTGTCATCAAAACAGAAGTATTAGAAAGATTCAGCATCGAGTCTGCGATATGTACAATATCAATTCTTGAAGCATAAATTGCATTATCGGAATACTTTATTCCGCAGATCCTGTTTCTGAACCCATAACCGGAATCACTGATTGTGGCGCTTACATCGATGTGCTGGGCATTGATATAATTCTTTTCGTAATTTTTGGCATTGTTATCTGCAGTCAACAACGTTGTCGGATCGACAGTAAATGAATTGTCTACCGATTTGATGATATTGTTATGAAATGTTCCGGCGTTAGTTGTGTTTATCCATGTAGCCGAAGGTGCGGTGCATGATATCGAGGCATTCCAAGAATCAGAGTAATTGGTTGTTGAAGTTTCCACAATTAACGTAAATGTGGAAATGAGATCTTTGGTAAAGGTCAGTATACGTGTCTGTGGTGTATTTAAAGATGTGCCTCATGGACCGGAGTAAGTAACATATCCCTTCCAGGGTGAAGTGGCGACTGTGACGCCGGCGCTGTTTTTAATTGTAAAACGATTGGGAATATCATAAGAGTTTACAGTTACATTGATCGTCGTTCCCTGCGCACTGCTTGTAAAATCAAGACTAATGTCAGGGTATTTATAATATCCAGTACCACCGTAGCTTCCGTTGAGACTTGAACCACAGCCATAAACGGTTAAAACAGACGCTTCCTTACTTCCATTTGCGGAAGTTTTTAGTGATGATAAAGGTACCTCAAATGTATTTTCCGGAGACAGTCTCCACTCTGTGGTTTGATTACTTTGACTCGAATTATCTTTTTTACATGCATTGAAGGCTAAGCTGGATAATCCGATTAAAAGAATTGGTTTCAATTGATAAAGTTTCATGATCTTTTATTTAAGGTTGGTTATAAAAATTGATTCCTAATAAAAGAATAGGTGGTGACTATAAATCGCTTTAATGGGGGACTTCGAGATGTGAAACCCATTATAGAAAATAGTAAAGACTCTCTGAAAATACATGCATAAAAACCCTGATGAAACATGACAAGCATTTCATTAAGATTTAATGATAAATCGCTACAATTAGAGAAAATTACGGTTGAGAGAAAGGCAGCAAGTAATGCATATACTAACTATATAAGTATAGCAATGTTTAGTAATTTAAGCTATAATTGAAAATATAGCTTAAATATTTTTTTGATTTTTAGGGAAAATCAGGTTACGTAAATCACTTATCAGATTATAGTAATCAGAAGCATTTATATTTCGTATCAAGGCTATATCATTTCAAAAAAATAAAGCGGCGCACCAAGTGTAAAAATAGATGAAACCGTTTTCACTTCTTCTGAAACAGAATAAAATTCCCTGTACGGTCGCGATGGGCGGTGGCTATTCTCCGGATATCAAAACAATTGTTGAAGCCCATTGCAATACTTTTCGTATGGCCCGGCAGGTATTTGAGATAAATTAAATCAGTGTTTTCTTCTCAGCTGGTTATAATCCAGAAAATAAATAAACTTGATCGTTATTTCATTAGCATGAGGAAGTGAAAGGGTTTGATTTAAATTATTCTGGTAACTTTTATACCTTGACCCATCTACATATTGATTGTCACCCAACCAGTTTTTCCATCCTAAGATCAGGCGGCTGCCCAGGCGGAAATCCCAGGTGAAGAAAGCATCTACGTTAAATATGTTTACATTATCATCTTTACCAACAAGAAAATCGCGGTCGATAAGCTTACCTTTTTCATCTACGTCAAAAAATTGATTATAGGTCACTTTATTCCAGTAATGTCTTGCCCTTAAAGTAAGGTTAATACGTGGGGTAAAATTGTAAATACCGGACAGGATCGATGTAACGGTCAGGTTATTTCTGAACCCAACAATTGGCTCATTGTTTGTTTCTCTTACAAAAGCATACCCTAGCTGATTTTTTTCTTCACTTCTTATTCCTTCCAGACTAAGTGTAAGTTTATTGCTGAACCGGTAACGCAAAGTAATATCACCACTATAATATGTGTTATGATATTCCGGGGCATGAGCCCAGATAAAGTCATAACTTACATATGCTTTTTTCCGGCTATCAGTACTTCCCGTCGCCTCAATAATATAGTTTAATGGATAAGACAGGTATCTACCGGGAGTCCTTAACTCAAAATAATTATGCTCATTTATTGGGATAACATTTGCAAGGAATGTGAGGTCCCAGAAATTTTTAAATACCCAGAAGGCTTGTGCCGTAACATCAAAACGGTTAAACGAATAAGGTTTGTATAGGTAGGTAACCCGCGGTTGAAGACTGTAGCTGTAAGTGAGAAAATTATTTGTCGGCGTAAATTTATTATAAGATAGGCTTCCTCTTGTCGTTACCAGGTTAGGGGCATCCAAATAGCCCAAATCGTTAGGGTCGTAATTATCAGATAAAATCGTGTTTAGTAAATAATATTGCCATGTGCCACTCACTTTTGCCAGGCGCAACGAAGTATTATATCCATCATAACTTTCATTTCCATAAACGCGGCTATATTTTCCGGAAGCAATCAGGGCATACACATTCGCTTTATCATATAAGGCAATATCCAGACCACTTACATTCGCATTCCTTGAGTTTCCCTGTCGCACAACATTGGTGTTTGTAAAAGTGATGTAGGATCGTCCACTCAGGGCCTGGTCAAGTACCAATATGTTGTAATTGGACAAAGGGGAAGTTTCTATCTTTTTGTTAACGGAATCTCCTGTGTAGTGTACTTCTGCATTCATTGGCGCAGTAATAGCATTAAAGAAACCAATACCCAGTTTCTTTTTTGTGCGACCAGAAAATTTTATCGCATTATACAATTGGGTTACGGACGGGTTTTTTATAATTTCATAATTGGGGTTAAGTGCTGCGCTATCCTGTATCTCGGAATAGCGGTTAGGCACAGCCCCGACTCGCCTGGAATAAAACAACCCGGCTTTGTTAAACAATTCAGTTCCTTCTGTAAAAAAAGGACGGTTTTCCTGGAACTTAACTTCATAAGGGGTCAGGTTGTTAATTACATTATCTGAAACAACCTGGCCAAAATCCGGAATCAGTGTCGCATCGAGTGTGAAGCTTTCATTAATTCCATATTTAACATCCATACCGCCATTGCGTAACCAGGTAGTTCTGTACCCATCTGTTTCAGGTATGGTTTGATAGCCTCCACTGACGTAGGGTGAAAAGCTTAATCGCAAAGGAGGCTTGATATTCTCGAGATTTTGTAAATCGCCAAACTGGTTTACAAAGCCATTCACTTCAGGCTTTACTTCATTCCAGAAAGATGTTTCATTTATTCTTCGGGTGAAGCGCAAAAACTGGAGCCCCCAGTCCTGTATATTCTTTTTGGAAAACCGTAGAGAAATGTACGGTATTCTCATTTCCACAACCCAGCCGTCCGGCTTCATTCCTACTTTGCTTTCCCAGACCGCATCCCAGGTTTTATCCCCATATTCCCCGGGACCTAATGTAAGGTTAGGTGCGAGGCGTGCATCACTCTGCACGTTCATCGATGTGACGGTAAACTGAAACCCATTTTGCCGGTCATGGTAGGTATCAAGGAACACAGAAAAATAATCAACATCCTTTTTTATCTCCTCATCCCTGGCTGTCAATTGTTTCCTGATAAGTGTTGGGTTATCATACAGGTAAGCCCCAATATAAATCGCATTATCATCATAAATAACTTTTACTTCGGTCTTTAACAAAGAAGGCTTACCATAATCTGGAAAATTCTGAATAAAATTGCCGGCAACAGGGGCGTTTTGCCAGCCTATATCGTCTAAATTCCCATCGATTTTCGGAGCTTTTGCCGTGCGGACAGCGTTTAGCTTCTGCTGAGTAAAAGATAGCTTAGAAGCCAGCAGCACGAGAACGAGCAGCAACAGTTTTACCTTCATTCAGTTAGATTACTACGCAGACAAATATACTGCAATTGCCTACAAGTCAGAATGTAAAAATACTGATTTCACTGCCGGATCTATGTAAACTCTTAGGGAGAAAAGCACTTTAATTCATCTTCTTTTTCAACGAGCTAACCTGGTCCTGAAGGGTATTTACGATGGAAGCTAACTGTCCTACATCCCATCGCTGCTGCTGAACGGCTTTGGATATGACTACCTGTGCCTGCCATATTTCCAAAACGTCTTCAGTATTTACATTGTAGGGTTCATAAATGGGGTTGTCACTAACGAGAGTGATTTTATTTTTGGCGCGGTTGCTTTTTAAAATCCTTTTATAGACAATTCCTTCATTTCTTGATACAACTATATAAGTGTTATTGCTTCTTACATCATCCGCGTTTTCTACCTTTTCGCATACAATAACAGAACCGCTCGGCGTTGGCAACATAGAATCCCCGATTATTTCGAAGGCACGATAATCGCCGCCGGATAACATCGGTAGGGTAAACGTGTTCAGCTCATCTATGAACTCCGGATCACCATAACCTGCCAGGTAACCGGCCGCAGCTTTTATCGGCACAAAGGGGATATCCGTCCGTCCGCCCGCCATCTTTTGTGCACGGCGTTTTGCGAGGTAATTACCTTTATTATCGCTCAGGTCTTTTCGTAAAATATCGTCGAGCGTTAGTTTAAAAATATCGCAAACTACTTCCAGTACATCAATGCGGGGCTCGGCTCTTTCTTCTTCATATGCACCTACCAGTGAACGTTTGATGCGAAGTTTATTCGCAAATTCCTCCTGTGTCCAGCCACGAAGTTTTCTGAGGTATTTAAGGTTTTTGTTTGCAATTGCCATTATAGCTAATTTTATTAGCTGCAAATTACTAATTATTTTAACATAGCAAAAAGGCTTTTTTTGCACAGTAAATAAAGGCCTACTTTCGATTGTGTAATAATAATGATAGAAATCAGAAAAGCAACGCCTGCGGATGATGATGCTATCTGGCAAATTATAAAGGAAGTAATAGCCGGGGGCGATACTTATGTTTTTGCTCCTTCATCACCGAGAGAGAAAATGCTTGCTTTTTGGCGTGGTGCTGACCGGCACACCTATGTTGCCCTGCGGGATAATAAAATCGTAGGCAGTTTTGTTTTGAAAAATAACCAGCCTGATTTGGGCTCGCATATTGCTAATGGGGCATATATGGTTTCCTCATCCTCTTCAGGAAAAGGTATTGGCAGGGCAATGGGTGAATGGTCTATTGGAGAAGCAAAGCGATTGGGCTATAAAGCCATGCAGTTTAATTTTGTGATAAAAAGTAACGAACGGGCAGTAAAGCTCTGGCAAAGCCTGGGGTTTGAAATTATAGGTGAAATACCGGAAGCATTTAATCATACTCAGTTTGGATTGACGAATGCATATATTATGTACAGGAAACTTTAAGCAGGATACTTTTTTAATATCATTCTCTTAACTCCCGCCTATCTAAAAAAAAATCATCACTTTTGCGCTGCGTATGGCACAAAAGAAACCAACCCATCCTGGAAAAAAAGTACAAAAGACCTCAAAAAAGCCTTCTGTAAAACCCAAACCGGTTATTCTTATTACAAATGATGATGGTGTGATGGCGCCTGGCATTTCCCATCTCATTGAATCTGTAAAAGACTTAGGAAAGATAATAGTCGTAGCGCCGGATAAACCTCAGTCCGGAATGGGACATGCCATTACAATCGGCGCTCCCTTGCGTTTACATAAAGTCAGCCTTCCCTCGGAGGTAGAAGCCTATTCCTGTACCGGCACGCCGGTTGATTGTGTAAAGCTGGCTGTTGATAAAGTACTGCACCGCAAACCGGATATCTGCCTCAGTGGTATCAATCATGGCGCCAATCATAG
>JAFDYH010000005.1:0-1528 GCA_018267535.1 Bacteroidota bacterium | reverse complement strand
ATTAATGTTATTTATTCAGGCACTATGTCAGCCGCTGTAGAAGCAGCAATAGAAAGCATTCCTTCCATCGGTTTTTCTTTGCTGGATTACAGCATAGAAGCAGATTTTTCCGGCGCCAGGAAGTATGCCCGCATCATTACCGAAAAACTGCTCGAAAAAACTTATGATAAGCATACTGTACTAAATGTGAACTTTCCTGCGTTACCTGCTGACCACATCAAAGGAATTAAAATCTGCCGGCAGGCTTATGCAAAGTACGAGGAAGATTTTTTACAGCGTAGTGATCCCAGCGGGCGGCATTATTACTGGCTTACAGGTGAGTTCGTTAATTTTGATAAAGGAAAAGATACGGATGTATGGGCCCTCGCCAATAATTATGTAAGCGTGGTGCCTGTACAGTTCGACCTGACAAACTATATATTAAAATCTAAACTGGAAAAATCGTGGCAACTTTCGTCTTAAAAAGAGACAATCTTAAATTGGGCTTATTGCTTGGTTTCCTCGGCCCTCTTGTTGGTATTTTTATTGTTTATCTTATAACGGCAAGGTCTACCCCTTTTTCTGTTTTTATGCAGGAATTTTTCAACAACAATAAAATGATTACATCTATTGGTTCCCTGAGCTTGCTGGCTAATATCATTTTATTTACCGTTTATATCAATACCCATCGGGACAGTACAGCGAAAGGAATTTTTATTACAACTTGTTTATACGGGGTGGCTATTTTGCTGCTGAAGATTTTTAATTAAAACCCTGTCCCTAAGGGAACTTAGGCTGAATAGATTTTATCTCTTCTAAATCTTTCTCGGAAATTAGTTTTTTATTTTGTTTCCGGCATTGTATCACTATTTGGCTTCTGTTGCGTCGCACTCTTGTACATTTGTTCATTATTCAGCAAATATCAGAACCACGATTTGGGTAGATTTCATGGATTATTAAGAAAATAAATTCCTTTAACCTTCTTAATCTCCTCAAATCCGGGTTCAGACATTTCTTTATGAAATATTATATCATCGCAGGCGAAGCATCCGGGGATTTGCATGGCAGCAACCTGATAAATGAGCTAAAGAAACTTGATCAATCTGCCAATATCCGTTGCTGGGGTGGCGATCTTATGCAGCAGGCCGGTGGCCACCTCGTGAAGCACTACCGCGAGCTTGCTTTCATGGGCTTTATAGAGGTAGTCAGCAACCTGCGAACTATTTTCCGTAATCTCAAATTCTGTAAAGAAGATATTCTCGCTTTCAAACCGGATACTTTAATATTGATAGACTACCCGGGTTTTAACCTGCGCATTGCAAAATGGGCAAAGCAACAAGGATTTAAAGTTGTTTATTACATAAGTCCGCAGGTATGGGCCTGGAAGGAGAACAGGGTGAAGTCGATGAAGCAATGCATCGATAAAATGCTTGTTATTCTTCCTTTTGAAAAAGACTATTATAAAAACAAATGGAATTGGGAGGTAGAATATGTTGGTCATCCATTAGTAGAAGTAGTGGAAAGTGAAAAAGCAAATTCCGATAGCCCT
>JAFDYH010000059.1:1801-18973 GCA_018267535.1 Bacteroidota bacterium | reverse complement strand
CATAATCCAGGTAAGCAAATGTTGTTGGCGACATCACCACCTGGTGGCCCATTCCGGCAGCCGCTATTCCACCTTTCATACCCCGCCAGCTCATTACAGATGCCGATGGCGCCAAACCGCCTTCCAGTATTTCATCCCACCCGATTAATTTTTTTCCTTTCGAGTTAACGATCTTTTCTACTCTTTTTACAAAATAGCTTTGTACTTCATTCAGGTCTTTCAGGTTTTCCTTTTGCATCAGTGCTTTTATCTGGTCGCTCTGCGCCCAGAAGTTCTTTGCCGTTTCATCCCCTCCCATATGTATATATTCAAACGGGAAAAGCTGGGCTATTTCTGTAAATACTTTATCGAGAAATTCATAAACTTTTTCATTGGCCGGACAAAGTGTATTATCGATCAATCCTTCATGACCGCCTTTGAACCAATTCATAAACGGAGCTCCGGCGGATACTTCGTAAGGACCAGGTGTGCAGGAAAGCTCAGGATACGAAGCCAACGCAGCAAGGCTATGCCCCGGCACATCCACCTCCGGTAAAATAGTTACGAATCGTTCTTTTGCATATTGTATCACTTCTTTTATATCATCCTGCGTATAGAAGCCGCCATAGGTTTTTGGTTCGTTCGGAAAAGGATTGGTTGTATTCGCCCATTTGCCTTCTCTTTTTACACGCCAGGCGCCTACCTGAGTCAGCTTCGGTAAGCTTTTTATTTCAATCCGCCACCCTTCATCATCAGTAAGGTGCCAGTGAAGCAGGTTGTATTTATACTTTACCATATCGTCAATAAAATGCTTCACCTCTTCTTTTGTAAAAAAATGCCGGCTCACATCAAACATCAGTCCACGCCAGCCAAAACGGGGTTGATCAGTAATTTCAGTTGCTGCTATTGTCCAGTTAATGCCCGGAACAATTGTTTTACTTTCGATTTCCTTAGGCAATAACTGTAGCAGGGTTTGCATTCCATAAAATAAACCGGCCGGCTTATTTGCGGCGATCTTAACCCCGCCCGGGCTAACAGATAGCTTATACCCTTCGTTAGCAATGGCCGGATCTGCTTTGGATAATAAAACAAGCTGGATATTACCGGCTGTGGAATTTTCTTTTATTGCACCTTTATAGCCTGTTGCAGCAGATAAAGCGGCATTTAACTGCCTGGCAACATTGATGGCGTCATTATCCTTTCCAGATACCGATATACTGAAATTATCTTTCAGCGTATACATACCGGTTTTTTCAGTAACAGAAACCGGAACCGGAATAATCGCTGGTTTCGAAGATTGGGCCAAAGCCCCCAGCGATAGTAACCAAAAAGCGGCAAGTGTCAGATGTTTCATTAAGAAAAATTTAAGTGCAAAAGATAGGAAACAATAGATATACTCAAAAAACATTTTACCCCGGCGGCCAGGGATAAGCATCTTTTTACCCTCATTTAAATTTTACTGAAAGATTTTGTCTTATTTTCACTCTACTTTTGAACATTAACTGGAACAATCAAAACCAATTCAGCATGAAAACGGTCATTATCCCCGTTGATTTTTCTGAAACATCTTTGAACGCAGCAAGGTATGCTGCTGATATGTTTACCGGCAAAGCCGGTACTTCTGTTATACTATATAACATGTTTGAAAAAGATAAAGAGGCTATTACTTCGGCCCAATACCTCGATAGCCTGAAAGCAGAGCTTTTAGAAAAAGGGGTAGCCAATGTTGACTGGGTAAAAGAGGAAGGTAACGACCTGATTGATTGCCTCGGCAGGTTAGCTTACCAGAAAGCTGCCACACTTATACTGATGGGGATAACAGAAAAAGAAGAGTGGCGCCAGTTACTTATGAGTAGTAATACGGTAAAAATGGCCGAGCAGAATATTTGCCCGGTAATGATTATTCCGCCACATGCAAAATTCAATGGCATTAATAATATCGCCCTTACATCAGATTTTAAAGATGTAGATGCAACAACACCTGTTCTCGCTATAAAAACCATTCTCGAAATCTTCAATGCAAACCTGCATATAGTAAATGTAGACAACGAGCACTATGTATCGCTTACTGAAAGCTACCTGATGGAAAGAGCAAAAATGCAAAAGCTTTTTGCTGAATTCAAACCTGAGTTCTATTTCATCGGCATGAATGATTTCTTTGAAGCGATTGAACAATTTTCAAAAGACAGGAATATTGACCTTATCGTCATCATTCCGAAAAACCATACATTCATGAATAGCGTTTTTAGTGCAAGGCATACCAAGAAATTAGCTTTCAATACATCAGTCCCCTTGCTGGCGGCACACCAGTAACCGATGATAAATTTTTCAGGGCCGGGCCTGTTTTACAGCCCGGCTTTTGTATTTCTGTTCATCCGCCTATTGCGCTAAACGGCTTGCCTGTCTTTATCGCTAATCAGCAGGGATGAAAAAGTATTTTACTCATTATTTTCCGCATTGTTTTATAGCCCGCTCCGCTGGTAATCTTAAATAAAAGCCGGATGATAAAAAGTTACTTCACCCTTAACAAAAAATCAGAAGAAAAAACATTACTAAGTTTCATCGCTTATAATAGCCATTGCCACTGACCTACCTACCAAAAAGAAAATTCACGACACAAACGGCCTTTTCGATTGACTATCCGTTAGCATTGTAAACTTTTCCAACTCCCCGCACTTCTCTATCTTTGCTAACAATTGTTCATATGTGTTTTCAAAAACAAGTTTGTCTTGCCTTGAAATTCGCCGATCTCCTCCCGGTGAATTTTTACATCCCGGATTAACGAGTGTCCCATCCATTCAATATCCGAAACCATTTCATTTTACAAATAAATAACTATGAGTTCAGTCAATAAGATATCTGTTACTTCAGAAATAGGAACGCTTAGACGATTATTAGTGCATAGCCCGGATAGTGGGCTCGGCAAGGTCGTGCCATCAAAAGCACAGGACTGGTTGTTCGAAGATATTGTTCACCTGGATACGATCCGCAGAAAGGAGTATGATTATTATACCAAATTACTTTTGTATTTCCTCGACCCTGACAAGATAAAAGGGAAGCTTCCTGAATTAGACAATAAAAACTATGACCGTGAATTTTACAAGCCCGATCATGAAGGGTTTTTTAAATCAGAAAATGTAGTAGAACTGCAATGGCTGCTGGCGGACGTTTTAAAGGACAGGGAGATAAAATTAAAACTAACGGCATCTGTATGCGCAATAGAGAATTGCTCGTATGATTTGCAGGACGAACTGGCATCCTTTTCACCGGCGCAGTTAGCCAAAACATTTATTACCGGCTCCTTGGATGAAAAGAAAATGATCTTCCCGCCTATTCCGAATTTCATTTTTACAAGAGATATCGGTATTACCATCAACGATCATATTCTCTTAAACAAGCCTGCCAAAAAAGCAAGGACAAGAGAAGCCTTGTTAATGAAATTTATTTTTTTTAATCACCCGCTGTTTAAACAATATAGGAAAAATGTGATTGAATTACCGGACACCTCCTACCATTTTCTGCTGCCGAAGGAAGGAGATGAAAGGAAGGTAACCCTTGAAGGTGGCGATGTGATGGTCGTATCCAAAGATCATTTACTTATTGGCGTTAGCGAACGCACAACTATGGAAGCGGCTCACCAGGCGATCAATATATTATTTGAAAAAAAATTAGTGAAGAAAATATCGGTAGTCAAGATTCCAAAGAAAAGAGATTACATGCATATCGATACCGTATTTACACAGGTAAAAAGAAATGTATGGGTAATGCTGGGTAATTTTTCCAAAAAAGCGATTAAGATGGAGGACGCTGACCCTGTGCAGCGAACACTGGAAGGATCAAAGAAAGATGATAAAATCAAAATTGTACAGTTTAGCAGAAAAGATATTGAAAACCCGATTCACTATGACAACCTGGAAGAGTTACTCGATGATATCAGCAGAAATGACCTGGGAAGCAGAGAAAAAACAAGATTCATTTATTCTGGAAATAATGAATTTCCTTATGATGCAAGAGAACAATGGACGGACTCCTGCAACCTGCTGGCCTTAAAAGAAGGCGTGGTATTAGGTTATGACCGGAATGATAAAACAGTAGAAGCATTTAAAGAAAATGGATTTGATGTAATTAAAGCAGGCGATCTGCTCAGAAAACTGGAATCAGGAGAAATATCTACCGATAAAATAACAGACACATTGATATTAATGCCTTCCGCGGAATTATCCAGGGCAAGAGGTGGGTTTCACTGTATGAGTATGCCGCTATTGAGAGAAGAAATAGATTAAAAAGAAAGGCTGAAAACCCTGAAACAAGATTGCTTTGCTGAAGAAATAGACCTAATGACTTTTAGATTTAATTGACTTCAATTTTTATGCAGACCACATCCAATATATTGATGATCCGCCCGGTTAATTTCAGCTTTAATGCTGAAACAGCGGTGAATAACGCATTCCAGATAGCCGGTCAATCGGAAGGGGCACAAGAAAAAGCATTATATGAATTTAACCAGTTTGTATCTGTATTAAGAAACAATGGCATTAATGTAACGGTGGTGGATGATACACCCGATCCATATACCCCGGATTCAATCTTCCCCAATAACTGGATTTCCTTTCATGCAGACGGAACGGTGATTTTTTATCCAATGTATGCCCCGAACAGGAGACTGGAAAGAAAACAGCATGTTATTGATATAATCCGTAGCGCATTCGAAATAAAAGGCCAGGTGGATTTAAGCAAATATGAGGCGAAGAATATTTTCCTGGAAGGAACCGGCAGCATGGTATTGGATCGTGATTATAAAATCGCTTATGCATGCCTGTCACCAAGAACAGACAGAAAAGTGCTGGAAGATTTTTGTAAACAGACAGGCTATAGACCAGTTTCGTTCAGGGCAACGGATAGCAATGGACAAGAAATCTATCATACGAATGTGATGATGTGTGTCGCTGACCGTTATGTAGTCATCTGCCTTGATAGTATTGCCGACAAAACAGAAAAGGAAAATGTATCTGCAGCTATAAAAAATACTACTAAGGCAATCATTGAAATTTCATTAGACCAAATGAACCATTTCGCCGGCAATATGCTGCAGGTACAAAATAGCAATGGCGAAAAGCTATTAGTTATGTCTTCCCAGGCGTATGAGTCATTATCAGCAGAACAAATCAAAATACTTTCCGGTTATAACAGAATCATTCACTCGTCTTTAACTACGATAGAAACCAATGGTGGCGGAAGTGCGAGGTGCATGATGGCGGAAATACATCTGCCCATTCAAAAATAAAAATTTAAAAGTCAACCTTCACAGCATTACTCATGAAGTTACTTTTCCTGACATTTACACTATCATTCCTTTCTGCTTCGGTGTTTTCACAGAAATCATATACAGATTCAATCCGGGCCTACTTTACGAATTATATAGAAACACATGATGTCATCAGCGGCGACGATAAAAAATACTTTCGCTTCTTTGAACCTGATAAAAATTTTCTCGTAAAAGCGAAATTTACAAAAGCTGCTGAAAGTACGTGGTTCAGAATGCCGACATCAGGAGTAATGCAAAAAACATTTCGTGTATACGGAACAGTGAATTTTTTTATTCATGACACAGCGCTAGCCTTAAACGTTTATCAATCGCAAAGCCTGATGGACGATGACAAATACAAAGACTATCTTTTTCTGCCTTTTACAGATCTGACCACAGGGAATGAATCCTATCATACCGGCCGCTACCTCGATTTTACAATAAGGGATATTAAGAATGGCGAACTTGAAATTGATTTTAACAAAGCCTATAATCCTTCCTGTGCTTACGTGAGCGGAAAATATAATTGCCCTATCCCGCCACGGGAAAACAATTTACCGGTGGCAATAAAAGCAGGTGAAATGAATTTTGCTAAAAAAAGCCATTGAAACCTCGTTTGATTTATCCTGCGCTAAAAACCTTTTTCCCCGGATTTCCGTAAGTATAGGTTAAACTTTCATTGTGAAGTATTTAATTATACCCGTACTTTTTGCTATTGGTATGGCTTCCTGCCACAGAAAGGAAAAAGCAATTGTCGATCCTGTATACATAGACAGTCTTATTAAAAATTATACTCTTTCAGAAACGGCCCGGATGAACGAAGGTGATCTTGCCTTCTGGAAAAAAAGGATGGACAGCCTGCCGGATAACTATGTGAATGGACCTAAATATGCCTCGGCATTAGCACTCCGGTTTCGCCTCTATGGAGATATACATGATCTGATACAGGCAGACAGCCTTTTGAAACAATCCAATGCCGCCAACCAGGAAAAAGAAGATGGTTTATTATATACACTTGCAAATCTTGCAACACTACAGCATCACTTTAAAGAGTCATATGGCTATGCTCAAAAAGGGATAAATACAGGAGATAACAAATATGGTGGTAAAATGGCAATCTTCGATGCCGTATTTGAACTGGGGGCGTACGATATAGCGGGAGGAATTATAAGAACAATAAAGCCTGATAACACTTATCCATACTACTTTCGCCGTTCCAAGTATGAGCACTATCACAGCTCTTTAGATACAGCTATTTCCTATATGCTGAAAGCTGCAGCCGCATCACAGGGTAATAAATACCTTGAACAAGCTGCAATTTCAAATGCAGCAGATTTATATATTCATGAAGGAGATCTTCAAAAGTCCTACACCCTTTTCAAAAAAAGTATCGCTATAGACGCCGCCGACTTTCATAGTATTATGGGTATTGGTTGGATAACGCTTATGCATGACGGTAATGATTCACTTGCAGCAAAGATTTTTGAATTTGCACATTCGCATCTTTTATCCCCCGATCCCCTTCTTAAATTATGCTATGTCTACCAACAAAAAAAAGATAGTGAAAATGAGAAAAAATGGGCTGAAAAATTTGTTGCCCAAGCTTCTCAGCCTGAATATGGACAGATGTATAATAAATATCTGATCGATATTTATACAAGCGCATTGAATAATCCGCAAAAAGCAACAGAATTAGCAAAAAAAGAAACAGAAAGCCGCCCCACCCCACAAACTTATGCATGGTATGCATGGGCCTTATTAAAGAACAATGAAAAAGAAAAAGCCAACTCCGTCTTTATACAATTTATTTCCGGCAAACCTCTTGAAGGAACTGAATTGTATTATATGGGCAAACTGATGCAGGAATCAGGCAAAGGATATAATGCACAGGAATTCTTTAAAGCAGCATGGAAAAACCGGTATGATCTAAGTCCGGCACAGGTAGCCGATTTACAGAAAAACAAGGAATAAGTATATCGCCGGGCATAAAATAAACAATAATAGTTAAGCTACTGCTTTCCATTAAAATTCTCCCGAAAACTAAAATTTTGAAAACCCGGCACTCGCATTTATCAGAAAATATAAAACCAGGCTTGAATAGGCAGTTTAAATAAAAAATAGCCGTTCAATAGTCCAGTAGGCTGCAACCAAAGCAATAACTAACGACAAGGGTACAACTATATATTTACGATAGTAGCTTTTTTTCCTAAACCATTTTGCCAATAAAAACCATGCGGTAAGAATTACAGTCAGCTGACCTAACTCCACACCTGCATTAAACATTACTAATGAAGTGAGAAAAGAACCGGAAGGCAATCCAAGGCTGGATAAAGAACTTGCAAAGCCCAGTCCGTGAACAAGGCCGAAACAAAAAACAACACCAATACGCGAAGGCTTTAAACGTGGTGAAAATATATTTTCGAGGGCGACATACATAATCGAAAGTGCAATCAATGGTTCAATAATCCTGGCAGAAGGTCTGACAATATTATACATAGCCAGGCCGAGAGTAACGGAATGAGCAACCGTAAAGGCAAGCGATTGCCAAAGCACAGGCTTTAATTTAGGGCTTAATAAAAATAAGCTCAGTACAAATAAAATATGATCCAGCCCCAGCGGTAAAATATGCCGGTAACCGAGCTTCAGGTAAAGAATTGCAGTGTCTGCTTTAGACATTTGTTCCAATTCCGTTACCACAACATGGGCAAAGGAAAGACGCGAAAAAAAAATAAATACGGTTACAATAAAAGCCTTCTTTACTAAAGGAGAAAAAGTCATATTTCCAGGCACAGGTCTCATTTAATTGATCTTTTAAATCAAATTGACTCTTTGTTAATCCAGGGATAACAAAGAGCCAATTTTTATAGAAAGGGTTTGTAATTAAAACGGGCTTGCCAGATAAGGAAATGTGGTGAGAAACGCCTTATCATTACTGTTGATATGATCACTTGTTAATCCCGGATTGGATGCGCCGGTCGAGCCACCAAATATCAATAACAACTCTGTATCGATTACATCATCTGCAAGGTCTCTTCCGGTTAACACATTTGTTCCATCAAAAAAAGTTGTCTTGCCACTTAGCTTTGCGTTCAATACATCAGTCACCAATAATCCGCCGAAAGCATCTGCATTTTGTCCTAATGCGTTTTGCGTGTAGCCAAAAGCACTAAGCTTAGCAAGAAAATCAGCTTTAAATGCAGCACTCATTGCTGAAGGAGTGGTCATATTGAATTCGTTCTTCCTGTCAGCGCCAACGAATACCGTATTGATAGCCGGTCGTCCCATTTGATCCTGTTGGGTGAATACACCGGAAGTATCAAAACTATCCCCGCCATTGTTATTGCCATGGTCTTTCTTGCAGCTGGCCATAAATAATGCAGCCGTAATCAAAAAAGAAAAACTTATTTTATTATTTATACGTAACATAAAAATTATTTTTTTGTATTATTCTATTATTTTGATTTTGACTCAGCCCAAACATTAATAGATGAAGCTGATCCCAGCATTGATTTTGGAACTTCTACAACTAATGACATTACATTTGTCCCGGCGAAAGCGTCAGTAGCAGGATCTTCAGCTGTTCCGTCGTGGAATTTTGTGGCCGTACCTGCAATGATCTCTTTAAACCGCTTCAGGTCAAAAAAGAAAGGATCATCACGCGGACCTGCAAAAACTTTTACACCTTTTGTGCTTGTACCAACAACGGGTGAGCCACTCGCATAAGAAGTAACAGATGCTTCTGCATAAGGCGCATTTGCCACCACTATACTGCCGGTGCCGGGAGCAGCGGGCGCCACTGGACCGTATGCTCTTACCTTACCGTTTCTCACCAGTAATTGAATGACCATGTCTTCTACGTTATCTCCAGTGTTATCAATGTTCAGTTCATACAATGTGTTTTCAGGAAATTTTGCCGTAGCTGAAGCCGAAGGCGATAACAAACCTTGCGTGTTAATAACAAAAACCATGTTGTTATTATCCGCCGGGCTTTGAAACGCATACACATCTGTAATGTCAGTGCCCAGGCTAACATTACCTGTTCCTGTAACCGCAGGCGCATCAATATGATCGGCTGCGAAGATGATACTTCCTACAGCAGCAATGCCAATAAGAGTACCGAAAAGAATTTTCTTTTTCATTTTAGTTTTTGATTTAAAAATTTTAATTAATCAATCAGAAGAAATACATGAATGTGACCTTTCTTTATAATTGATGGCTGCTGTAGTTGGTTTAACAAGTCCCGGACATGTATAAATACGATGATTTATTAAATGTAGATTTAGTGATCTGTCATAATCTTACAAGATTCACGGTTTTATCAGGGCAATCTATTACAGGCCATCTTATTTCACGGATGGCTAAACTGAAAAACGTTTTTTCCCGTAAATAAGTCTGCAAAGCCAGAATGAATGTCCAGGCCATTTATTTACAAAACGATCCTACTTACGATGTTCATTACCCCCTTCCTTGCCCTTGCGCAAGAGGGGGCAATAGCAGGATATATCAGCGACAAACAAAATAATTCACCGCTAACAGGCGTAACCGTAAATCTCGCAGGCTATATAAAACTGGGCGGTAATTCTGATCACTTTGGCATGTTTAAAATGAAGAATCTGCCCGCAGGCCACTATGACATAATTTTTTCCCATGTGGGCTATCAAACAGAAAAAATTCCGGTCGATGTTCAGGAAAACAAAATGGTTGTAATACATACAGGCTTACAAAGAACAAATCTTACACTTTCCGATGTAACCATCTCTTCAAAAAAAACTTCGCCATTTAACACCATCGCATCTGTAGATATTAAACTAAGGCCCCTTAATACTTCACAGGATATACTGCGTATTGTTCCAGGTTTATTTATCGCACAACATGCGGGTGGCGGAAAAGCAGAACAAATATTCTTACGCGGCTATGACATTGACCATGGAACAGACCTAAATATTTCAGCAGATGGTCTACCTGTTAATATGGTATCACATGCCCACGGCCAGGGTTATGCGGATCTCCACTTCCTTATTCCGGAAATTGTAGATAAAGTAAATTTTGATAAAGGACCTTATTTTGCCAACAAAGGCAACCTGGCAACTGCAGGATTTGTTGAGTTACATACAAAGGATTTCCTCGATAATAACACGATAAAAGTACAGGGGGGTGAATTTAATACGCAAAGAATTGCAGGGTTTTTTAAATTATTGAACAAACAAGCCGAGAGAAACAGGCAACAATTCTATGTTGCTTCCGAATATTTTAAATCCAATGGTTACTTTGAAAGTCCGCAGGATTTTCACCGATTTAATATAACAGGCAAGTACAACGCTATATTTAATAACAAAGCCCAGCTAACAGTCCTGGCTTCCAATTTGGAAAGTAAATGGGGTGCTTCGGGGCAGATACCCGAACGTGCAGTAAAAAATGGAACTATAGGAAAATTTGGCTCTATTGATAACAGCGAAGGTGGAAATACTAACCGCACGAATATCAGTGTACTATTTACCAAACAATGGCCGGGCGGATGGCAAACCAGCGATCAGCTATACTTTATAAAATATCATTTTAACCTTTATTCCGATTTTACCTTCTTCCTGAACGACCCGGTAAATGGCGATGGAATTAACCAGAAAGAAATAAGAAATGTATATGGGTACACAGGGACCATGTCGAAGCATTATCTACTGGGCAATAAAAATGTGAGTACTGTATTCGGCTGGGGGTTCCGGTATGACGATATAAACAATATTGAATTAAACCATGTTGTTAAACGCCGGTTTTTAAACCGGGTACAAAACGGAAATATCCGGGAACGAAATAGCTTTATTTATGTCAACCAAAACCTACTGCTAAATGACAATCTAAATATAAATGCCGGCATACGATATGATAATTTTAGTTTTAGTTACATGAACATAATAGCCGGAGATAATAATTTCAGGAAACAAGGTAGGGGCATATTCAGTCCAAAATTGAACTTTACTTATACGGTCAATCCTTCATTAAAAATTTACCTAAACAATGGAATAGGTTTTCACAGTAATGACGCCAGAGTAATATTAAATAATTCAGCAAAAAACATTTTACCAAAAGTATTTGGTACTGACCTGGGTGCCATCATTAAACCAACAAAAAACATTTTACTTAAAGCAGCAGTATGGCATTTGTATTCCGAACAGGAGTTTGTGTATGTAGGTGACGAAGGTATTGTGGAGCCCGCGGGTAAAACAAGAAGAACTGGGATTGACGCTTCTGTTCGTTACCAGGTTTATCAATGGCTGTATGCTGACCTGGATTTGAATTTTGCGAGGCCCCGGACAATTGATAAACCGAAAGGCAACAATTATGTACCATTGGCGCCTACCTTTACAAGTATCGGCGGCATAACCATTAAAATGAAAGCCGGATTAAATACATCGCTGCGTTACCGTTATATTGATAGCAGGCCGGCAAATGAAAACAATACTATAAGAGCGGACGGCTATTTTCTACTGGATGCTGTAGCTAGTTATGAATATAAAAAATTTGAGCTCAGCGTATCAATTGAAAACATTCTGAATCAGTATTGGAAAGAAGCACAATTTGCTACAGTATCAAGATTAAAAAATGAAATTGTGCCCGTTTCTGAAATACATTATACTCCCGGCACACCGCGCTTTTTAAAAGCAGGAATTAGTTATATTTTTTAACCCGCTATTCAAATACGTTCTTCAATCCTTCTTCAAATGATATGGGGTCAAACCCCAACTCCTTTTTGGCTTTTCCAATAACAAGTCCTGTTTTGGGTGGGCGTTTAGCAGGTTGCTTTAAATCAACCCATGTAACTCTTTGGATATAGGATGTATCAAGCCCGATATACTCCGCAGTTTTTATAGCCATCTCATAGGGCGTCAAAACATCCGTCCCGGCTAAATGATAAACGCCCGTGGCTCTTTTTCCTATTAACCCAACGATGCCTTTTACAAAATCTTCTACATAGGTAGGCGTACGTACCTGGTCATCAAACACCATGTATTTTTCTCGATTCTCAATTTTACTTTTAACTACTGTTAAAATATTTTGCTTACCTGTTGCAGGCTTACCATAAACCGAACAGGTGCGTACAATT
Source organism: Bacteroidota bacterium (assembly GCA_018267535.1). Taxonomy (GTDB): domain Bacteria; phylum Bacteroidota; class Bacteroidia; order Chitinophagales; family Chitinophagaceae; genus JAFDYH01. The sequence goes on along the minus strand of JAFDYH010000059.1, from coordinate 6,590 downwards.
GCCCAGTCATACTTATATTCTTTCACCGCATCCTCTGCATCTGCTTTTGATTGGCCATAAAAATTGACAGGGTTAACCATATCATTCTCAGAATACATCCCTTTTTCGCCATCGAAAACAAAATCGGTAGAAATAAAAACAAAGAAACTTTTCAATTCTTCAGCATTCGCCAAAAGAGTTAATGTCGCTTCTACATTAGTAACATAGCACTCCCATTGATTTATTTCACATTCATCCGGCTTGCTCATTGCACCGGCATGTATTACTATGGATGGCTTATATTTTTCAAAAATATCATGTACAGCAAACGGATCGGTAAAATCCATTTGTTCGTAAATAAAAAAAGAGCTGTATGAGAAAGGCAAGCGACAATCTCCTTTACTCGTAGCAAGTACAGTAAACCCCTTCTCCAGTAGAGCTTCTGTTAAATAATATCCAACAAATCCATTTGCTCCTGTAATTAAAATCATGCTTATTGTTGAATATATTTTAAAAAGCTTTCTTTTCCTGCCGGGCCGGCGCAGTTGTTGTTTGCTCACTGAAGTTCATTCCCAGGTTGTACATTACAAAACTCCAGATATCGGTGGACAGCTCTATACGTTTGCTGGTTGGCATACCCCCACCATGTCCCGCTTTTGTTTCAATGCGGATCAGTGTTGGGTTATTTCCGGCATTATCTTCCTGCAAAGTCGCGGCAAACTTAAACGAATGAGCAGGCACTACGCGGTCATCATGGTCGGCTGTCGTAATCAATGTTGCCGGATATTTTACCCCTTTTTTCAGGTTATGCAGCGGCGAATATTTATACAGGTAGTTAAACTGGCTTGCACTGTCACTGCTTCCATATTCTGTCGCCCATGCATAGCCGATAGTAAACTTATGATACCGCAGCATATCCATTACACCCACCTGTGGTATTGCTACTTTAAACAAATCCGGCCGTTGCGTCATACAGGCCCCAATCAGTAAGCCACCATTGGATCCACCTTCAATCGCCAGCTTTCCACTATTGGTGTATTTGTTTTTAATCAGCCATTCACCTGCACCGATAAAATCATCAAATACGTTTTGTTTATTTTCAAACTGTCCTCCTTTATGCCACGCTTCTCCATATTCACTACCGCCGCGCATACATACCAATACATAAACACCGCCCTGCTCCATAAAAAAGACATTGGAAATACTGAAGCTAGGTGTCATTGGTATATTAAATCCGCCATACCCATACATCAATACCGGGTTTTGCCCATTTAGCTTTAACCCTTTTTTATAAGTAATGAACACAGGCACTTTTGTTCCGTCTTTGCTGGGCGCAAAAACCTGCTTCACTTCATAATCTTCCGGGTTGAATTTCACGTCCGTCTTTTTATACAAACTACTTATGCCGGTTTGGATATCATATTTGAATACAGAAGGTGGATAATTAAACGAAGTGAACGTATAAAAGAAGTCATTGTATTTTTTTTCTGTTCCAAATCCACTTGCAGTGCCAATGCCAGGCAATTTTATTTCTCTTACCAGTTTACCTTCATATGTGTATTGATAAACCCTTGTAGAAGCATCTTTCAGGTAAGAGGCAAATAAATAACCGCCGCCGGTAGATACTCTTTCCAGGTAATCTTTTTGTTCCGGTATAATATTTTTCCAGTTTTCTTTAGAAGGTTTCAAAGGATCGACCAATACAGCCCGGTAGTTTGGCGACCCATCATTGGTTTGTATTAATATTTTATCTCCCACATTATCGATCACACCCGCTTCAGTAGCAAATCCAGGAATTAATAAAGTAAAATCCTTTTGCGCAGGATTTTTTGTATCCTTTACCCATATTTCCGCACCGCTTGTGCCTTCAGTTGTTTGAAGAATTAAAAACCGTTCATCTTCGGTGAGATAAATACCGCCGCTTCGCAGCGGATGCTCTTTGTCTTCATAAATCAGTTCATCGCCTGATTGCGGATCGCCCACTTTATGATAATAAATTTTAGAACCTGAATTTATTCCTTTCAATTCATCGCCTTCTTTCGGTTCAGGAAATTTTGAATAGTAAAATCCATCATCGCCTTTCCAGCTAAAGCCGGTAAACTTCAACCACTTTAATGTATCGGGCAATGCCTTCTTTGTTTTTAAATCCATAATAAAAGCCTGCTGCCAATCGCTTCCCGATTTCTGAATCGATAACACAGCATATTTCCCGTTTTTTGAAAACTCAATGTCACCCAGTGATACTGTTCCATCGTCCGAGAGCTTATTCGGATCAATAAATATTTCAGGCTTTCCGGATAAGCCTTTCTGCCTGTACCAAATGGATTGGTTTTGCAAGCCATTATTCTTTGTAAAATAATAAAATCCTTCTTTACGAAAAGGTGCACTAACTCTTGGATAATTCCACATTTCTGTTAATCTTCTTTTCACCTTTTCGCGATATGGGATTTTTGAAAGATAATCCTGCGTTATTTTATTTTCCTCCTGTACCCATGCTTTGGTTTCACCACTGTTATCATCCTCCATCCAGCGGTAAGGGTCAGCCACCAAAGTGCCGTGATAATTATTTACAGTATCTACTTTCCGGGGCTTCGGGTAGTGGATTTGCGCCAATAAAAAAAACGGTAGCGTTATCCCTATAAAGAAGAGTGCCTTTCGCATGCGATTGTTTTAATGATTTTAAATAAAGGTATTTAAACTACAAATACGTATAACAAAAACCAGCGTAACCGATCTTATTGGAAAAAATCGGTTGGACCTGCTATCATTTTAAAAGTTTTTTTAAAATTGAAAGACCACTCTGTCTGTTAATATTTTATTGTTATCGTGTCAAACTAACACGTATTCGTATAACTAAAAAGGTGATTCTGTGTTTATCAAACACAATCAAAACAAAACCTTATTTTTGCTGGCATTTTCATGGTTTTAGTAAAAAATATTGAGCTACTTGCCCTACAGGAGATTCAAAAAATAAACCTGACGAATTTTTATTGATGGAAAAAAAAGTAACCAAGATTGGCGTATTAACATCCGGGGGAGACGCACCGGGTATGAATGCAGCAATCAGGGCGGTGGTGCGTACCGGCCTATATTATGGGCTTGAAGTGTATGGTGTGATGAGAGGGTACCAGGGCCTGATTGATGATGATATCTATAAAATGGAAAGCCGCTCTGTCGCTAACATTATACAGCGCGGAGGAACGATACTTAAAACAGCACGCTGCAAAGAATTCTATGAGCCTGAAGGGCGCAGGAAAGCATACGCTACGCTGAAAAAAAGAGGCATTGATGGGCTTGTTATTATTGGCGGCGATGGTTCATTCCGCGGAGCAGGTAAACTTAGTCATGAATTTGATGTTCCCTGTATTGGTCTTGCGGGCACAATAGATAAAGATATTGCGGGTACCGATTTTACAATTGGTTTTGATACGGCGGTAAACACCGCTGTAGAAGCTATTGATAAAATAAGGGATACAGCCGATGCTCATGATCGTCTTTTTATTATTGAAGTAATGGGCCGTGATGCCGGCTATATTGCTTTGCATAGTGGTATTGCTACCGGTGCCGAGCATATACTTATTCCGGAACGTAAAACTGATATTGAACAGGTCGTCGATTCGCTGCTGGAAAAGGAAAAAAGAAAGAAGCTGGTAAATATGATTGTGGTAGCGGAAGGAGATGGATTTGGTGGTGCTGAAGAAGTAGCCCGGCACATAAAAGAAAAAGTTCCAAATGCAGATACCCGTGTCTGTATATTAGGCCACATTCAGAGAGGAGGCTCACCTTCCTGCCTTGACCGTTTGATAGCAAGCCGTATGGGCTACCAGGCAGTTGAGTGCCTGCTGGAAGGAAGGTACAATGTATTTGTTGGCATACAGAATAACAAAATGCATTATATACCCTTGCAAAACGCTGTAAAAGCAAAAGGAAAAATAAGCGAAGAGTGGATGAAAATTGTGCGGATTCTGGCTTCTTAATAGCTGCATGCTTTTTTAGCTTTAGGTTAGAGCATATTAGTTCTTTAAACAACAGATTTATTTTTATTACCTGAAGGCCTTAAGAACAGGCTGATAGCATTTTGCTTATTGCCTAAAGCATTATAAACAACCGAACTAAACGTATGTCAAAAAGAGTTGAAAAGTACCTGCATAAAGACATGGATAAGGAAGCTGGCATAGAACATAGCTTTCATCGCACCAAAATTGTAGCAACAGTAGGTCCTTCCTGTGATACTTACGATAAATTACTGGAGCTTGTAAAAGCCGGAGTAAATGTTTTTCGTTTAAATTTTTCTCACGGCGCTCATGAAGACAAGGCAAAAATCATTGAGCATATCCGCAACATTAATAAGACGGAACCCTATAATATTTCCATTCTTGCCGACCTGCAGGGTCCGAAGTTAAGGGTTGGTGATATTGAAAATGGTGCATTGCCTATTGAACCGGGCGATATATTAACCTTTACTTCCAAGGAAAAAGTAGTCGGCAATAAAAATAAAATTTATGTCTCCTACCCTAACCTGCATGAAGATGTAGAAATCGGCAATAAGATATTGATTGATGATGGTAAACTGGAAGTGGTAGTTACTGAAATTACCAAAGAAGGCGATGTTAAAGTAAGGGTTACTTATGGGGGCCTTCTTTTACCCAAAAAAGGGGTCAATCTTCCTGATACGAAAATATCTTTACCGGCACTCACCGAAAAAGACCTGGTTGACCTGGCTTTTATTCTTGGGCAGAAAGTTGACTGGATCGCTTTATCATTTGTAAGAAAGGTTGAAGATATCATCGACCTGAAGAGAAGATTGCAG
>JAFDYH010000059.1:0-1739 GCA_018267535.1 Bacteroidota bacterium | reverse complement strand
ATGGTAGCCCGTGGCGATTTAGGCGTTGAGTTACCGGTAGAAAAAGTACCTGCGGCTCAGCGTGAGATCATCCGCAAATGCCTGCATCGTGCAAAACCGGTTATTGTCGCCACACAGATGATGGAAAGTATGATTGACCGTGTCAAGCCAAACCGCAGTGAAATAACAGACGTTGCCAATGCAGTACTTGAAGGTGCAGATGCTGTAATGCTTAGCGCGGAAACAGCAACAGGCAAACATCCGGCATTGGTAGTAGAGACGATGCGCAAGATTATTATAGAAGTAGAAAATACAGAATATCGCTATAACCGTGAAGAAGACCTGATGCCCCAGCAGCATTCCCCTTCTTTTTTGAGCGACGCCATCTGTTACAATGCATGTAAGCTCGCAACAGATACCAACGCACAGGCATTGGTAGGAATGACACAAAGCGGCTATACTGCGTTTATGCTTAGTAGTTACAGGCCAAAATCTCCTTTGTATATTTTTACAAAAACACGGACACTGGTAAATCAGCTCAGCCTCAGCTGGGGAGTCCGTGCTTTCTATTATGATGAAGAAGAAAGCCTGGATGATATATTCCACGACCAGACCAATATTCTTAAAGAAAGGGGCTTTGCTAAACCGGGAGATATAATTGTCAATACAGGAAGTACCCCCATACACCTTCACCTCCCGACGAATATCCTGAAAATAGTGAAAGTAGAGTAAGGCTGTTTTACAACAATAACGCCACTCCTAATCAGGCAAGCTGCTGAATCTAATCTATGGGCGGAGGATCTGCGTCAAGAGGGGCTGCGATGTCATCGTTATTGTTTTCTACAAACTCATTCATATAAATCCGGAAAAGGATAATTACATAACTGATCAGTAGAGGGCCGAAAATCAACCCAACGAAGCCAAATAACCCCAGGCCAACAATAACACCCAGTATAGTAATCACAGGATGCACATTCCCTATTCTTCTCAACAAAGTCATTCTTGCGAGGTAATCAACATTGCCGGTAACAACTATGCTGTAGATCAATACACCCGTTGCATGCCAGCTATCCCCGTTTGCATACATATAAATGACTAATGGCGCCCATACAATCATTGTTCCTACAACGGGAAAAAAAGCAAAGACGCCGGTAAGAAAGCCCCAGATAGCAAACTCATCGACCTTGAAAATAAAATATCCCAATGTTGCTACAATACCCTGTATAATGGAAATAATCGGAATGCCTAATGCATTAGCCTTTATCATTTTCTTCGTTTCCGAAGCCAGCATATTAATATTATGCTGCTTTAAAGGGATATAGTGTGACAGGGAGCGTTCCATTTCACGGCCATTATACAGCATATAATATAATACAAACAACATAATGGCCATATTGGTAACAAGATTGGCCGTACTGTTTAAGAGAGAAGGTATAAAAGCAGCGCCCTTGTTCAACAGGCCGGAAAGGGATTGTTGTGAGAATAAATTGACTCCCGTTCTTTTTTGTATTACTGTCACTGAGGACTTGATAGCGTCCGCCACCTGCGAAGGGTTGCCCAAGAACTGCTCAACCTTAGGACTGATCAATGTAACAGCAAGGTATACCGGTAAGCCCAGCAATAACAAATAAAAAAATATAAACATTATTGCTGCAGCCCCCTTTTTCCATTTACGGAAATAAACCAATTGAAAATAGCTGGCCCTGCTGAGTATATACAAGGTAACGGCGCCAAGAAGTCCCGGAATAAAAATTACCAGT
>JAFDYH010000058.1:9324-20570 GCA_018267535.1 Bacteroidota bacterium | reverse complement strand
ACAACCCAAACAGGAACCTGTTGTTACCACTCCAAAAGAAGTTGCAAAGACAAACACAGAACCTGAAAAGAAAAAGGAAGAAGTAGCTGTCAAAAAAGAAACGACCCCAAAACCTGATGTAGCAAAAACTAATACCGATAACGCTACTAATAAACCGAAAGAACAGCCCAAACAGGAACCTGTTGTTACTGCTCAGAAGGAAATAGCAAAAACAAATACAGAGCCTGAGAAAAAGAAAGAAGAAGTAGTTGTTAAAAAAGATACCCCGGTTACAAGTGATATAGCTGTTGCAAAGCCTAAAGAAAAAAATGAATTACCACCAAGGCCAGTTGCTGCGGCAAATGTTGAAAAGAGAAGATCGGAAACTCTTCAATCTATAGAATTCGTGTCAGACAGTATTACACTCGCCTTGTATGATAATGGTGAAATAGATGGTGATACTGTAAGTGTGTTGATAAACGGAGAAGTGGTAATGCCCAAACAGGGACTAAAAGCATCCGCTATCAAAAAGACGATTTATATAACACCTGCTATGCAGGATTCCTTTACTCTTGTACTATATGCTGAAAACCTTGGTCTCTACCCGCCAAATACAGGTTTAATTATTGTGCGTGATGGGGACGAAAGTCACCAGATCAGGTTTAGTGCAGACTTACAGAAAAATGTGGCTGTACTATTTAAGCGAAAGAAAAAATAAAACTATTCACAATAATACGAATCACACAAAGCATAGTTTAGATCAATTTGTGACTAAATTGAATAAAGTGCTACAAGAGTGCATCAATCTTTTTCGCCAGCTTTCTGTCCTTTTCGGTAACAATATCTCCTGCATCATGCGTAGATAACCGGATTTCAACTGTATTATAAACGTTCGTCCATAACGGATGATGATCCATCTTCTCGGCTTCGAGCGCAACCCTTGTCATAAAAGCAAACGCTTCACTGAAGTTTTTAAACTGGAGTTTTTTATACAGTTGATTATTTTCTTCTTTCCATTCTATTGCCATTTCAGAAAATTTTATACTATTTAAAAAACCAGGTTTTCCTTATGCCTGATATTTTCATTGGTCAGTTCAACCACCAATTGTACCGCATGAATCTCCCGTATCATGTTTATCTTCTCCTGTATTTCTCTATCTGTCACCTGGTCGCCTTTGAATAACCATAAAAAATCAAGATGCTTAAATTCAGGCAAAAGGTATTCACCATCAAACTTATTGTTATATAAATAATGTGCCAGTGAAGTAGTGGGCTCAGGAAACTCAAATACCGAAAAAAAATAATCTCTCTTTTTTCTTTTTAGCTGTATCTCGATATCATTATTGATACGAAAATCAAGGCCGAGCATGTTGTTCAGGTGCCAGCAAAATTGATAATCTTTCACCGGTGCCATAATGCCCAGCAACCGGCAATCTTCAAAAAAACAATTGGTCAGCTCTTCCTGGTCTAAAACAAGTTTCATCGAAAAGGTTATTGGTTTTATACAGCTTATTCATAAAGATAAAAGGCCTCTCTTGCATCTTTGCGATATTCTCAAAACTGCACATCGGCTTCTACCGTGTCGTTTCCCCTTTTAAACTTCACCTTTGTCTTATCCCCTTTCTTAAACTTACCTAACGCCTGCATATAATTTTCAAGGGAGGTGATATTATTCCCGCCCAGCTGCACAATAATATCGCCGGTTTGCAATCCGGCTTTTTGCGCTGCTTTTCCTTCTGAAATTCCATCACACCGTACACCTGTACCTGTAAATGTATAATCCGGCATAATGCCCAGCGTAACACTGAACCTGGCAGAACTTGTTGTTTGCGTTTCCCTTGTTTTTGTAAATGCAAGTTTCTGATTCTGTTTCGATAGATTGGTAACAATATCATTGATGTAACGTACTACCCGGTATTCTCCGGTATAATTAATCTTGTCTGCATCATCCGTAGGACGATGATAATCGCTATGCAAACCCGTAAAGAAAAACAACACTGGTATATCTTTTCTGTAAAAAGATGTATGATCACTTGGGCCGGTTCCGCTTGAATCTACCTTTACTACAAAAAAAGATTTAGGATTGCTTGCTGCAATTGTATTAGACCATGCAGGCGATGTACCATATCCTCCCACCGTTAATGCATGGGTGCTGTCGCTGAATCGGCCCACCATATCCATGTTGATCATATAGTTGACGGATTGCAGATTTATTGTCGGGTTTTCTACAAAATACTTTGATCCAAACAAACCCAGCTCCTCTCCCGAAAAAGCAATGAATAGGAAATTGGTATTCCTAATCTTTGAATTTTTCAACAATCTTGCCAGTTCAATCAGTGCTGCTGTACCGCTTGCATTATCATCGGCCCCATTATGAATAAGATGCTCGCCGGTCCTTAATAAAGAACTTCCGTCTTCGCCATAACCGAGGTGATCGAAGTGGGCACCAATGATGACAGTATTGGCTGCATTATTATCAATATATCCGGCAACATTATGTCCAATTCGCTTCTTTTCGCCGATAGAGGTTTTGATTTTTATATCTAATGTAGCAGCAACATCTTTAAAATATTTCTTTGCGGGATCCTTTGTTACATATAATACGGGAATCTTCATTGTTTCAGTTCTGTCTTTTTCTTCAAAGTGAAGTTTATCATCAATCGCAGACGTATTATAAACAATAAACGCAGTTGCTCCCTTTTTTTGTGCTTCTATTGATTTGGTACGGATAAACTCATCCAGGTCAAAATGAGGGTTGTCTTTGTTTTCTTCCAATATTTCTTTCAGGTTTAAAAACCAGGGCATGTCGCTTTCCTGCAGCGAAAGGGCCGGCTGTGCTTCAACGGTAGTATTGGCGCTGAATGCGAAAGGAAAATAATCGGTTTCTTTATTCAGCTCCTTTTTATTAATAGAAAAATAGCTGTCATCATTTATCTTTTTTCCATCATTGATATCAAAAGCCTGGAAAAAACCATCCGCACCTTTCGGTAATAAACCAATCTGCCCAAACTCTTTACTTATATAATTCATCGCCAGTGTTTCGCCATTGGTCCCCGCCCGCCTTCCTTCGAGTTGATCATCTGCCAGGTAGCTGACATGCTTTTGCAGGTTTGCAATAATCTCTTTATCAGCTTTTCTTAACTTTTGTGCATGAAGAAAAAAAACACCAAGTAGAAAAATGAATGTATGTAGTAAACGGACCCGCATAGTTAGTAAGAAATTTGTGGCTCTGCAAAGGTATTGAACCGCTTTGAGCTCTGCGCCGCAGACTTAAAATTACCTGAAGATTAAAATAGATTATCCGGTGCAGGTTGATGTACAAAAGCGCCGTGTTAAAATCAGTTTTTAAGCACTGGCTTTAAAAATCGCATTTCGTAAGTCCGTTACCGGGCAGATAGTTACTTTTGCTGGCTCTGATTGTGTCTGATAAAAAGCTACATATCGTACTTGTTGGTAACCCGAATAGTGGCAAAACCTCTCTGTTTAACTGCCTCACCGGCCTTAATCAGAAAGTGGGCAATTTTCCTGGTGTTACTGTAGATAAGAAAAGTGGCAATACACAATTGCCCGGAGGTGAAATGGCTGAAATAATTGACCTCCCGGGATCCTACAGCCTTTACCCCAAACGACTGGATGAATGGGTGAGTTACAAAGTGCTGCTGAACCAGGATAAGGATATCAATGCCGACGTTATAGTTGCTGTTGCCGACGCAAGTAACCTGAAACGTAACCTTCTTTTTTGCAGCCAGATAATCGATTTAAGGAAGCCGGTTGTTATTGCATTGACGATGATGGACCTTGCCCGTAAAAAAGGAATCAACATAAACATTCCGGAACTGGAAAGGGAACTGGGCGTACCCGTTATTTCCGTTAATCCCCGCAAACAAAAAGGTATTCCCCAATTAAAAAAAATAATTGAGCAAACAGCCAGCCAGGTATATCAATCTCCTGCCCGCGATTTTATCGACAACAAATCATTAGCAGAAATCTCGATTGAAGAGGTTAAAAAACTGTTTCCTGAAATAAGCGATTATGCGGCTATCCATTACCTGATCAACCACGAATCATTTGTGTTAGATACGGAAAAACAGGCGCAGGTTGAAACCATAGAAAAGACCAACAGGTTTAACCCGACAAAGACACAGGCTGAAGAAATAATGCAGCGGTATGGAAGAATAAAACATATCATGCATTCTTCCGTATCTGAACCTGACCCCTTGCAAAAAACGTTATTTACAGAAAAGCTGGATAATGTTTTATTACACCGGCGCTGGGGCTATATTATTTTACTGGCTGTTCTTTTTCTCATGTTTCAATGTGTGTTCTGGCTGGCGAAATTCCCCATGGATTGGATTGACAACGGGTTTGCGAAACTGAACTACGCTCTTTCGTCAGTTCTTCCGGATGCCTGGTGGAGCGACCTGATAACAAATGGGGTATTGGCCGGATTGGGAGGTATCCTTGTTTTTGTTCCGCAAATCATGATTTTGTTTGGCCTCATTACGCTGCTGGAAGATACAGGCTATATGGCCCGTATCAGCTTTTTAACGGACAGGCTTATGCGCAGTGTAGGACTGAATGGAAAAAGTGTAATGCCGATGATCAGCGGTTTTGCCTGTGCGGTACCTGCTATTATGAGTGCAAGAAATATTGAAAACAGGAAAGAAAGGCTGCTCACGATCCTGATTACGCCATTAATGAGCTGCTCGGCCAGATTACCCGTATATACTATTATTATCAGCCTGGTTATTCCAAAAACATACCTGCTCGGCTTTATCAGTATACAGGGATTGGTAATGATGGGGCTTTATTTATTGGGAATCATTATGGCCCTGGTTGTTTCTTATGTTGCAAAATGGTTTATTAAAATTAATGAGAAAAGCTTTTTCATTCTTGAATTGCCCACTTATCGGCCTCCCAGGTGGAAGAATGTAATTCAAACAATGATCAATAAAGCAAAAATATTTGTGATCGATGCAGGAAAAGTAATCATGATTATCAGTCTTATCTTATGGGCCCTTAGTTCATTTGGCCCTTCAGAAAGAATGAATAAAGCTACTGCCCGGTATCAGCAGGAGTTAAAACAGCCGGGGGCTGACTCTACTGTTGCAAAAGAACATTTTTTAACTGCCAGGCTCGAAAACTCTTATGCCGGTATACTGGGTAAAACGATAGAACCAGTTATTTCACCTTTAGGTTATGACTGGAGAATTGGTATCGCACTGATTACCTCATTCGCGGCAAGGGAGGTTTTTGTGGGCACCATGGCCACATTATTCAGTGTTGAAGACGACCAGGAAAATAACAGCAGGTTGCAGGATAAAATGAAAGCCGCGGTACGACCCGGCGGTATGCCATTGTTTACACTTGCTTCCGGAATATCATTGATGATCTTTTATGCATTTGCCATGCAATGCATGAGCACCCTTGCAATTGTGAAAAGAGAAACACAAAGCTGGAAATGGCCTTTGATTCAATTATTCTATATGACCGGCCTTGCTTACTTAATGAGCCTCGTTGCTTATCAGCTGTTGAAATAATTAAAGATAACTTTCTCCCATATTTCTTTTTACTTCCGCCACATATTCTTTAATCTCTTGTTCTTTCTCTTTCTTGCAGATAAGTAATACATCCTTTGTATCCACTACTATAAAATCATCGAGCCCCTGTACGACCACTAATTTATTATCCGGTACATGCACCACACATTTGGTAGCATCTACAACCATTACTTTTTTACCGGCAACCGCATTGCCGAGGTAATCCTTATCCATATTTTCCCAGGCGCTGTTCCAGGTACCCAGGTCACTCCATCCGAAAGAAGCCGGAATTACATATACATTATCCGCTTTCTCCAATACGCCAAAGTCAATCGAGATGCTGGTACAATGGGGATACAATTGTTCAATAGCACGCCCTTCTTCCTTTGTATTGAACTTTTCTTTCTCTGCTGCAAACACTTCATACATTTCGGGTAAATGCTTTTCAAAAGCGCTGATTATATTTTTCACTTTCCAGAAAAATATGCCGGCATTCCATAAAAAATCACCACTGGCGATAAAAGTCTTTGCGAGTTCCCGGTTAGGCTTTTCAGTAAATGTTTTCACTTTATATACATCTTCGGCCGCCTGCAGGCTATCATGTTGTATATAGCCATACCCTGTGTTCGGGTAAGTTGGTTTAATGCCGAGTGTTACAAGGGCATTCAAATGACTGACAAAATCCAAAGCCTTCGATGCTGTTTTTATAAACGGATCTGTTTCCAGAATCAAATGATCCGCCGGGGCAACAATCATGCAAGCCTCAGGATCTTTTTGCAATAGTTTGAAGGAAACATATGCAATACAAGGGGCCGTATTCTTCCTGGAAGGCTCGCTCAGTATATTTTCCTCAGAAAGTTCCGGCAATTGTTTCTTTACTATTGAAGCATACTCGACGGAGGTAACGATATAAATATTTTCCGGGGGAACTACTTTTTTATACCGGTCATAGGTTTGCTGTATAAGTGTGCGGCCGGTATGTAAAATATCCAGGAACTGTTTCGGATACGAACTGCGGCTCATCGGCCAGAACCGGCTTCCAATACCTCCGGCCATTATTGCCACATAGTTGTGCTTATTCATCAGCAAGTAAAAAGTTTCAGGGTGTTAAATTAATCCTTCTTTCACCAGGTCCTGCAAATGTATAATTCCCTTATACACTATCCCATCACAAACGATTAATTGGGTTATTTCGTATTTACGCATCAGGTCCAGTGCATCAACAGCCAGTGCATCAGGGCCTATCGTTTTCGGCGTAGTTGTCATGATATCCTTTGCGCTAATCTTATCAATTGACTGGTTTTTTTCCAGCATCCTTCTCAGGTCGCCATCTGTTATTATACCCAATAGCTTGTCTTCAATATCCGCAACCGCTGTCACGCCAAGCCTTTTTTGTGTCATTTCAACAATTACTTCCTTAAGAGTGCCGGAAGGTAAAACTTTCGGCTTCTCATTGTCTTTATATAAATCGGATACCCTCAGGTATAACTTTTTGCCTAATGTGCCGCCGGGATGAAATTTTGCAAAATCATCAGACCCAAATCCACTGAGCTCCATTAAAACAACAGCCAGAGCATCCCCCATTACCAATTGTGCAGTGGTGCTTGAAGTTGGAGCGAGATTATTCGGACAAGCCTCCTGTTCAACAGAAGTATTTAAAAAAATATCACAATGAGAAGTAAGATAAGAGTCTTTATTGCCGGCCATCCCTATTAATATATTCCCGAAATTCTTTATTAATGGCACCAGCACTTTTATCTCCGGGCTATTGCCGCTTTTGCTGATAATAATGGCCACATCCTCCTGCTGCATCATACCTATATCACCATGAATAGCATCTGCCGCATGAAGAAAGATAGCAGGTATACCCGTCGAATTAAACGTAGCAACAATCTTTTGTGCAATAACAGCACTCTTGCCTATACCACTAATCACAACACGTCCCTTGCAATTGCGTATGGCATGAACTGCTTTTTCAAAATCGGCATTGACAAATGCAACAAGGCCTGAAACTGCCTGAGCCTCAAGCTCAATGGTGCGGATTGCCGTTTGTTGAATGATAGATTGCATTTAAAAACGGCAAAATTAGAGTTTTTAATAAGTATTCCTGCTTACAGGCAAACGATATACTATAATATTTAACCTTTAGGGTTTTAAAAAACGCTGGTTGCTTTGTAAATTTGCTGTCCTTATCATTGGTCAGCAACCTTTTAATCTGCTCAGTAGAATTGACAAAAACTGGCTTGCCACTTAATAATTTTTTCAATTAACAATGGATTAGAAAGATTGCCCAAGGCAGGGTGACGGATCATTATTGCCGCAACATCATGTACAAAAATGATAGGGCAAAAAGGGTAAAATTGATTAACTTAAAGAATCCCTTTGTAAGAAGAGAAGGAAAATATTGAGTAATGGCGACATCAACAGCAAAGAAAACTACAGCGAAAAAAAACGCAAAGAAAGAAGGACAACAAAAGCAATTTGATCTTCACCAGGCACTGAACGAACATTTTGGCTTCGATAAATTCAAAGACAACCAGGAAAGAATAATTGAATCGGTACTGGCCGGGCACGACACTTTCGTGATCATGCCAACAGGTGGCGGCAAAAGCCTGTGCTACCAGTTACCTGCACTGGTCAGCGAAGGCGTCGCGATCATTGTAAGCCCATTGATCGCCTTAATGAAAAACCAGGTGGACCTGGTACGCAGTTATAGCAGCAAGGATGATGTAGCCCATTTCCTAAATTCAACATTAACAAAGAAAGAAATTGCGGAAGTACATGATGACCTGCTGACGGGCAGAACAAAGATGCTTTATGTAGCACCGGAAACACTAACGAAACAGGAAAACCTTGAGTTCTTCAGCGATTTGAAAATATCTTTCTTCGCCGTAGATGAAGCACACTGTATTTCGGAATGGGGACATGACTTTCGTCCGGAATACAGGAGGTTGCGGGAAATGATGATCCAGATAAACCCGGATCTTCCGGTAATTGCACTAACGGCTACGGCCACCCCAAAAGTGCAAAGCGATATCATTAAAAACCTCGACCTGCGCAACCCGCATATTTATACTTCTTCCTTCAACAGGGCCAACCTTTATTACGAAATACAACCAAAAATCAAGAAGGAACAAACACTGAAAAGTATCGTAAAATTTATTTCACAGAATAAAGGAAAAAGCGGCATTATTTATACGACGAATAGAAAAACAACAGAAGAGCTGGCAGAACTTTTACAAAAGAATGATGTAAAAGCGGTGGCTTATCATGCAGGTATTGATGGTAAAATAAGAGCGGAGAGACAGGACCAGTTCCTGAATGAAGATATGCAGGTGATAGTAGCGACCATTGCTTTCGGTATGGGTATCGACAAACCCGATATCCGTTTTGTAATCCATTATAACATTCCCAAGTCGATAGAAAATTATTACCAGGAAACGGGCCGCGCCGGGCGTGATGGTATGGAAGGAAAATGCATTCTTTATTATTCGCATAAAGATGTTTCTAAACTGGAACACCTGATGCGGGATAAACCCTTAAGTGAACGGGAAGTGGGAGCACAGTTAATTAATGAAACGGTAGCCTATGCAGAAAGTGGTGTTTGCCGGCGCAAAAGCCTGATGAGCTACTTCGGCGAGGATTATACAAAAGAGAATTGCGGTAATTGCGATAACTGCCTGCACCCAAAAGAAAAAATAGAAGCAAAAGAGGATGTAGTAAAAGTGCTAAAGACCATTAAAGCATTGGATGAAAGGTTTGCTACAGATTATACAGTAAATATTATTATCGGTAAACTCACTCCGCAGATACAAATGTTCCGCCACGATGGAATTGATGTATTTGCCAATGGTAATGATCAACCGGCACACTACTGGAATTCAATTATCCGCCAGATGCTCCTGGAAGGTTTATTAAGCAAAGACATTGAAGAATATGGTGTATTAAAGATTACAAAAGCAGGTGAAGCCTTTGCTAAAAAACCGAAATCGTTCAAGATTGTATTGAACAACCTCTTTGAAGAAGCGAATGAAGACGATGATGAAGCAAGTGAAGCCGCAACCGGTGCAGCAGCAGATGATAAGCTATTTGAGATGTTAAAAGAGCTTCGTCAAAAAGAAGCAAAGAAGAAAGGATTACCTCCGTTTGTTATTTTCCTTGAATCATCATTGCAGGACATGGCAACATTGTATCCAATTACCGTTGCCGACCTGGAAAAATGCCAGGGAATAAGTAAAGGAAAAGCGCTGCGCTATGGTAAGCCATTTGTAGAAATGGTGGCCCATTATGTGGAAGAAAACAATATCGAACGACCAGATGATTTTGTGATGAAAAGCGTGGTAAACAAAAGCGGCAACAAGGTTTTTATAATACAGCAAACGGATAAAAAAATGCCGCTGGAAACGATTGCCAAGAACAAAGGCTGGCGGCTCGATGAAATGCTGGAAGAAATGGAAACCATCGCGGCCAGTGGTACCAAACTGAATCTCGATTATGCTATAGACGAAATGATTGATGAAGAAGACCAGGACGAAATAATGGAATACTTCAAAGGCTGTGAAACCTCGTCTTTACAGGTGGCGCAGGAAGAATTATCCGAGCATAATTTCAGCTGGGAGCAGCTAAAGATTATGCGTATCAAGTTTTTAGCACAGTATGGTATGTAATCTTAACGCTTCAAAGTTTTAAGCAATAGATTTCTGATTTTAAAGGGATAGCCCTATTTTTGCAGCCCGCTAATCGGGGGAGAGGAGGTGCGGTAGCTCAGTCGGTAGAGCAAAGGACTGAAAATCCTTGTGTCGGCGGTTCGATCCCGCCCCACACCACAGCTTTAAAAGCTCGTCAGTAATGATGGGCTTTTTTATTTATTGCGCCTGAATGAGCATTAGTTCTTTTATACCGGAATACCAGGCTTCCAAACAGACCCCAACTCATTCCGGATTTAAATACTTTTGAAACCGAAACAAAATAATCCCGATGATCAAAAGGAAGCCAGCTTATTTTCCGGGTATTGCCGGTATTCTTCTTTTAACCGTCTGCTCACTTCAAACCTATGCCCAACTACTACCAATATATAAAAATCCTTCTGCACCTGTTGAAGCCAGAGTAAAAGATCTACTCGGAAGGATGACGCCCGAAGAAAAATTCTGGCAATTATTTATGATACCCGGTGACCTCGATGGAGCAGATCCAATGCAATACAATCATGGCATATTCGGCTTCCAGGTAAGTGCCGCTGCGAAAGGAGATGCTGGTGGCCAATTGCTAAACTATGGAACCAAAGAAAATGCGGCGGCATTAGCACAAAAGATTAATTCCATACAAAAATATTTTATTGAGAAGTCAAGGCTTGGTATCCCGATCATTGCTTTTGATGAAGCATTGCATGGTTTAGTAAGGGGTGGGGCAACAGCCTTTCCCCAGTCTATTGCACTTGCTGCAACATGGGATACATTGTTGATACATCAGGCGGCCAATGCTATCGCAGAAGAAACAAAAATGCGTGGCATCCGGCAGATCCTTTCGCCTGTTGTGAATATAGCTTCGGATGTACGCTGGGGCAGAACGGAAGAAACCTATGGCGAAGATCCTTTTCTTACCTCTGAAGCAGGGGTGGCTTTCGTAAGCGCTTTTGAAAACAAAGGAATTATTACAACCCCAAAACACTTCATCGCCAATGTAGGCGATGGTGGCCGCGATAGTTACCCGATTCATTTTAATGAGCGA
>JAFDYH010000058.1:0-9280 GCA_018267535.1 Bacteroidota bacterium | reverse complement strand
GCTTATAATTCATTGGATGGAATAGCCAGTTCTTCCAATAAATGGTTGTTGCTGAAAAAACTAAAACAGGATTATAAGTTTGGGGGCTTTGTAATATCAGATGCCAATGCGGTTGGTGGTGAACTAGTATTACATAATACCGCAAAAGATTATGCAGAAAGCGGTATGCATGCGATCAATGGCGGGCTGGATGTGATTTTTCAGACAGATTATAATCATTACAAACTATTCATTCCTCATTTCCTGGATGGTAAAATAGATAGCAATCGCCTGAACGATGCAGTATCGAGAGTGTTGAAAGCAAAGTTTGAACTCGGGCTTTTTGAAAATCCATATGTTCCTGAAGTAACAAATGAAGCCATAACAGGGCAATTAAAACATAAGGAGATCGCAAGGCAGGTGGCAAAAGAATCCATTGTTTTATTAAAAAACAATAACAATACTTTGCCCTTAAATAAAAACATTCACTCAATTGCCGTTATAGGTACTGATGCGGTGGAAGCAAGGCTGGGAGGATATAGTGGTCCGGGTAATGGGAAAATCAGTATCCTCGACGGAATTAAAGAAAAAGCCGGCAAAGCAATTAAAATAAATTATGCGCCTGGTTGTGGAAGAAATACAGAGGAGTATACAATTATTGATGAACAGTATTTAAGTAACAAGGGTAAAGAAGGTTTACAGGGAGAATATTTCAGCAATATAAAAGCAGAAGGTGCACCAAGCTTTGTAAGACCAGATAAATACATCGACTTTCACTGGACATTATTCTCCCCTGATCCGGATAAATTGCCTGCAGATTTTTATTCGATTAAATGGACGGGTAAATTAAAATCACCAGCTACAGGAAAATACAAAATTGGTCTTGAAGGTAATGATGGGTTTCGTCTGTATATAAATAACAAATTGCTTATCGACAACTGGCAAAAGCAAACATATAGAACCTCATTAACAGATTTCTATTTTGAAAAAGATAAACAGTACGATATCCGAATTGATTTTTATGAGCCCTCTGGTAATGCTACTATAAAACTCGTGTGGAATACAGTTGTAAAAAATGATTCACAGAAAAAAATTCAAGATGCTGTTGCTATTGCAAAACAATCCGATGTCGCTATTGTAACGGTTGGCATTCAGGAAGGCGAGTTCCAGGACAGGGCCATGCTTTCCTTACCCGGTAAGCAGGAGGAGTTGATTCAACAGGTAGCAGCAACCGGCAAACCGGTTATCGTACTGCTTGTTGCAGGAAGTGCAGTAACTATGAATAATTGGTTGAATAAAGTAAGTTCGGTTGTGGATATATGGTATCCTGGTGAAGAAGGTGGTCATGCCGTTGCAGATATTTTATTTGGTGATTATAATCCGGCCGGCCGTTTGCCAATTACTTTTCCCCTACATGAAGCACAATTGCCATTAGTATACAATCATAAACCTACAGGCAGGGGCGATGATTATAATAATCTTAGTGGATTACCCCTGTTTCCTTTTGGTTATGGTTTAAGTTATACAACTTTTGATTATAGTGATATAAAGTTTAGTAAAAAAGTCATTTCAAAAAATGAGTCAACAACGGTTTCCTGCACAATAAAGAATGCAGGTACTAAAGATGGCGATGAAGTTGTTCAGTTATACATCCATGATATACTGGCATCTGTTGCCAGACCTGTAATAGAGTTAAAAGGTTTTCAACGGATACACCTGAAAGCTGGAGAAACAAAAGAAGTTTCTTTTACTATCACACCGGAAATGTTATCAATGCTTGATGAAAAAATGGAGAAGATTGTTGAACCGGGTGATTTCAGGATAATGATTGGCGCTTCTTCAAAAGATTTAAGATTAAAAGATATTTTGACGGTAAAAGAATAATCAATTGGTTTATTGTTCTTCTTTTTTTCTTACGATCAGGTACCAGTCATTGTCAAGAGGCAAATACCCATAATCATAACAGTAATAATAGGTTTTCCCGCTTTTTGTAGTATATAAATGCGTAACGTATTTAAATAAAAACCCTTTTTGTACTAATTTTTCTTTGGTTGTTTTTGCTGTTTCCTCGTTTTCTGGCAACAATTCCTCCAGTATGCGCCGGTTTTTTCCAAGGGCGTTATTAATATTTCTCATCTGGTTATTAATGACCGACTTTAATTCATTATTATACGCGGAGCGACAATAGTCGTCGCAAAATTTTTTATCGGACCGGCCTTTCAGTGGCTTATCGCAGGCAAGGCAGCGTTTTTCTTCTTTTTTAGATAACATATAATACTCCTGGTTGTCAAATGAATAAAAATATTTATCCGTTTACACACGGATATAAAGGTAAGCAAAAGGTTAATCTCCGGCTAAGGCTCACCTCCGCTATCATCTTTGTGTTGTCAATCGGCAAAGACGTCACCGGTTGACTGAAATAACAAAATTCAACAATCGTCAACGCTACGGCTGCGACACAAATCTTAAAATTATGTACGCACTTAAAAACAAAGTTCAACTAATCGGTAACCTGGGTAACACACCTGAAGTAAAAACATTTGATGGCGGAAGAAAGATGGCTACATTTCGCATGGCCACAAGTGAAAGCTATCGTAACGCTAAAGGCGAGAAGGTAACAGAAACACAATGGCACAACCTGGTAGCCTGGGGTAAAATTGCGGAGATCGTTGAAAAATATTTAGACAAAGGAAAAGAAATCGCTATTGAAGGTAAGTTGATCAACCGTAGCTATAATGATAAAGATGGTAATAAAAAGTATATGACGGAAATACAGATAAATGAGCTGCTGATGCTGGGAACAAAAGCCGCAGTAGAAGCTTAATATTATCGGCCACGAATAGTGCAATAACATTAATAATTTGGAATGCCTGTTCTGAATACCACTGTTCGTGGCCTTTATCTTTAAAATTTTATAGACCCGCGGGATATATATAAAACTGAAGTTTATAAAGGCGCTATGAAAAGCAGGGTTATTTCAAAAGAATTTAGCTTTAGCAAAGAAAATGAATTACAAATCACAGGTTGAAGCGACCCTTCCTTTCTGATTTTGTTTTAGTGATATTATAATTGTAGAAGTAAAAACTACTGTTCACATTTCACAAGAAGCATTCACTCAAATAATAAAATTAACAAGAGAAATCTTGAATAATGAAGAGTTGTTTTTTGAGCCCCCAAAATAATTAGTGTTATTTGTGTAATTCGTGGCTAAACCTTTACTGTGGCAACATTTACTCCTGATACAACCAATACATTATTTCAATTAGCAGCAGCACTTATTAATCAGAGCAACCGCAGTATATTCCTCACTGGCAAGGCGGGCACCGGCAAAACAACTTTTCTCAAATATATTCGTGAAAATTGCCCGAAACAAATGGCCGTTGTAGCGCCAACCGGAGTTGCAGCCATAAATGCCGGCGGCGTCACCATTCATTCTTTTTTTCAATTACCTCTTTCACCATTTACACCTGACGCATCGGGTCGTCATAGTTTGATCAGCCGCCTGCGTATTAATGCTGATAAAAGAAAAATATTCCAGCAGCTTGAATTATTGATTATTGATGAAATAAGCATGGTCCGTTGCGATACGATAGATGCTGTTGATACCATACTTCGTCATATTCGTAAAAAACCTTTGCTACGGTTCGGAGGTGTGCAGGTTTTATTTATAGGAGATATGTTTCAGTTGCCTCCTGTTATTAAAGAAGCAGAGTGGAGTATCTTGTCAGAATTTTATAATAATCCCTATTTTTTTTCTGGTAAGGTAATCGAAGAGGAGCCCCCATTATATATTGAGTTTGATAAAATTTACCGGCAAACAGAAGAGCGGTTTATCTCATTATTAAACCAGGTAAGAAATAATGAATTAGATGGGGAGGGTAAGCTTTTATTGGATAGTCGCTTTCAGCCCTTATTCAGGCGAACAAAACAAGATGGCTATATCATTCTTACAACGCATAATGAAACAGCAAGGGAAATTAATTCACAGGAATTAGGAGGTTTGAATTCACCTGTATTTTCTTATGAAGCGGATGTAGAGAATGAATTTCCCGAAAACGCATACCCGGCGGATAAAACAATATACCTGAAAGTTGGTGCCCAGGTTATGTTTATTCGTAATGATATGGATAAGAGTAAACGCTATTTTAATGGAAAAATCGGAATAGTGACAAAATTGGCGGCCGATAAAATCATTGTTCACTGTGAGAATGAAACGGATGAAATAGAAGTAAAAAAGGAAAAATGGGAGAATATACGCTATACATTAAACAAATCAACCCGCGTAATGGAAGAAAATACTTTAGGTTCTTTTACCCAATTTCCCTTACGGCTGGCCTGGGCAATAACGATTCACAAAAGCCAGGGGTTGACTTTTCAAAAAGCAATTATAGATGCTGGTAAGTCTTTTGTCGCCGGTCAGGTTTATGTAGCATTAAGCCGTTGCACCAGCCTGGAAGGAATAGTTTTGAAAAGCAGGGTAACAACAAACAGTTTGTTTACTGATCCTCGTATTGTACAATTTTCAAAAAGCATTTCTTCCTCTTACCAGTTGCAAAATGAATTGGCAGAAGCAAAACGAAATTATCAACTAACAATACTGATAACGACTTTTGATTTTTCCATTGCTATTACTCGCTTGCAGGAATTAAATGAATATTTCTACGAAAACCAATCTTCGTTTAGTCCCGAAACAGCATCGTTCCTGGAAAAGCTTTCAGAGAAGTTGACTATACTTCAACAGACAGCATTGAAATTCCAGGTATGGTTGCAAAACCAGTTTCGGCAGGCAGCGTCTGAGGATTTTGTTTCAATGGTACAGGAAAGAACATTAAAAGCTGCGGGACATTTTACTAATGAAATTAAACAGATTGTTGATTTTATTTTATCCTCCCCGGCTGTGACGGATAGTCGTATGCAGGCAAAAGAATATAATGATCAACTTAAAGATGTTTTTGCCGAATTATCATTGAAGAAATTTCTGATGCAGGCATTCAGTGGGCGCATTGATACGGAAGCATGGCATAAAATGAAAAGAAGTTTTACAGTTCCTGCTTTTACTGTCAATGCTTATGCAATTGCTTCGCAACAAAAACAGCAAAGTCCGCATCCAATATTGCAACAACAATTGAGAAAGCTGAGAGACAGTATTTGTGTAAAGAAAGATTTACCCATTTATATTGTAGCGGCCAGTAAAACAATTGATGAAATGGCCATGTACCTTCCACAAAATCTTGTTGAACTTCGTAAGATAAGTGGATTTGGTGATGCCAAAATTGAACAATATGGCCAGCAGTTTTTAGATATTATAGCAGAGTATTGTAAGGATAGAAATCTTTCCTCATCAATAAGCGAAAAATCGCCAAAGCGGGAACGAAAAGAAAAATCGGGAGAAAAGAAGCAAAAAGTTGATACAAAAGCTGAATCTTTCCGTTTGTATAAAGAGGGAAAGTCAATAAATGAAATTGCAAAAGAAAGAGGCCTCGCTATACAAACAATAGAAGGACATTTGGCGCATTATATCACCCTGGGAGAAATTGATATTAACGAATTAGTAAGCCCAGAAAAAGTTGCATTAATTACACCTGTTTTAAAAGATTTTAGCGGCGGTTCAATTACGCCTGTAAAAGAGCAGTTAGGAAATGATATAAGCTTTGGAGAAATAAGATTGGCCATTGCATGGCTGAAGTATAAAAATAAAATCCAGGAATAAAACTACCTTCCCATATAGACCATTAATATCTGAACATCGCTTGGATTTATACCGGAAATCCTGCTTGCTTGACCAAGCGTTCTTGGTTTTATTCGGTTTAATTTTTCTCTCGCTTCATTACCAAGAGCAACAATCTTTTTATAATCGAAGGAATCGGGAATCCGAAGGTCTTCAAGCTGGCTCATACGATTTACCAATTCTTTTTCTTTGGCAATGTACACATCATACTTTACCTGTATGGAAGCTTGTTCTATCTGTTCTTTTGTAAAGCCTTGCAGCAAATCATTTAATGGAGCTACAGCTTTCATTAAATCTTCCAATTCTACATCAGGCCTTAATAAAATTCTCTCTGCTTTTTGTCTTTCACTTATCGTAGCAGAATTTATTTGTGCCAGAAATTCATTTATTGAGCCTGGCTCTATCTGGTATTCTTTAAGAATCGACTTTATTTTTTCAACACTTTTTTTCTTTTCTTCTACCTTATTCATTCTTTCCTGAGTAGCAAGACCTAGTTTATAACTTAATTCTGTAAGGCGGAGGTCGGCATTGTCCTGGCGAAGTAAAGTCCTGAATTCTGCTCTTGAAGTAAACATGCGATAAGGCTCTTCGGTTCCTTTACTTATCAGATCGTCTATTAGCACACCAATATAAGCCTCGCTCCTTTTTAGTATAACGGGATTTAGATTTTTTGATTTCTGATGTGCATTTATTCCTGCCATCAGCCCCTGGCACGCAGCTTCTTCATAACCCGTTGTCCCATTAATTTGTCCTGCAAAGAACAGGTTATCAATAAGTTTTGTTTCTAAAGAATAGCTCAATTGAGTTGGGGGAAAGAAATCATACTCAATGGCATAACCAGGACGAAACATTCTGGCATTTTCAAAGCCAGCCACATTACGAATTGCTTCGTATTGAACATCTTCCGGAAGCGATGTTGAAAACCCATTTACATAAATCTCCACAGTATTCCATCCTTCTGGCTCGATGAATAACTGATGGCGGTCTCTTTCAGCGAAGCGATTAATTTTATCTTCTATACTTGGACAATAGCGGGGGCCAATGCCATCAATTCTTCCCGCAAACATCGGACTCCTGTCAAACCCTGTCTTCAGAATTTCATGAACTTTTTGGCTTGTATAGGTTATCCAGCAACTTCGCTGTTTTTTAGGCTTTTCCGTATCCATGTACGAAAAACCTGTAATTTCCTCATCTCCAGGCTGTTCCTCCATTTTAGAATAATTCAGGCTACGCCCATCAATACGGGGAGGGGTTCCTGTTTTTAGCCGATCGCTTTCAAATCCTAAAGAAACAAGTTGCTCTGTAATCCCGGTAGCCGCTTTTTCAGCAACCCGGCCACCTCCAAAATTCTTCTCTCCAATATGAATGATGCCATTAAGAAATGTGCCATTAGTAAGGACTACCGATTTTGATTTTATTTCATGTCCTAAGCCTGTAATTACTCCGCAAGCTCTTTTGTCCTTTATCAATAATCCTTTTACCATGTCCTGGTAAAAGTCAATATTCGGAGTACTCTCAAGCATTTCTCTCCACTTAGCAGCAAAAAGCATCCGGTCGCTTTGAGACCTGGGGCTCCACATGGCAGGGCCCTTGGATCGATTCAACATCCGGAATTGAATCATACTCAAGTCTGTAACAATTCCCGAATATCCTCCCATAGCATCTATTTCCCGGACAATCTGGCCTTTTGCAATTCCGCCCATAGCAGGATTACAGCTCATTTGTGCTATGGTCTGCATATTCATGGTTACTAAAAGCACTTTTGAGCCAAGATTTGCTGCAGCAGCTGCGGCTTCACAGCCGGCATGGCCAGCCCCAACCACGATTACATCATATTCAGGAAACATAAGGACAGCAAAGGTATCTTCTTATTCGGCCTACTTGTCAAACTTTTTGAAAAAGACGATTTCCTTATTTACTTCTTCCACAGAACGGCCACGATTTAGCAATTCAAACTCAAAATTGGAATAATTTTCAATCATCTCAAGGTAGGCCCGGTTTTCCCGGATAAATTGTTGCTGTCTTTCTGAGCTAACCAGTTCGGAAAGTTCAATTTGATTTATTTTTTGAAGCATTTTGAGACAAGGAAGATAATTAGTGGCTTTATATAATTCTTCGAAATAGCCCTTTGCGGCCAATATATCCAATCTGCTTCCTCTGTCTTTATCCTGTTGAAGGAGCTCAACGCTCAAATTGGTGAAATTCCAGCAAAGCTTTAAATCTTCCTCAATAGAAAAATCAAAATAGGTAACAGGAATAATATGATCAAATTGCCATTCCTTAGCAAAATCTTGCCAACCCGTATCCTTTTTAAACTGCATTTCGAACCACTTCCGCATGTTCTCAATGTCTAACCCAAAATATGGTGCATATTGAAAACAGATATTTCTTTCCAGCACATATCTTCTTAAGGCTATTTGCCATTTTCTTTTTTCTCTGAATTTTAAAAGCTCTGGGGTAATATGTGTTTTTGCTTCTCTTTTCTTTCGTGGCACTGAAATATGTTTTCACAAAGATAATGGTTTCACGGAGCACTGTTTCATGCTGAAACAGTGCTCCGTGAAACATAACTCCAGTATTTTTGTATGTACTCCTGCTCCTTGTTTCTCATCACCTTGGTATCTGCCTTCGTCTTATCACTGTATCCGGACAAGTGCAAAAGTCCATGAAACATCACCCTATGAATTTCTTCCTTAATAGTTGTGCCTATCATTTTGGCATTATCCCTTACACGATCAAGGCTTATATAAATTTCTGCCTCCAATAAAGAAGAGCTTGAGGAAAGATCGAAGGTGATGATATCTGTAAAATAGTTATGCTTCAGGTAATCTTTGTTTATGACAAGCAGGTATTCATCGGAGCAAAAAATGAAGTTTATATTATCAGCTATCTTTCCTTCCGCCTTCAGTAACCTAATCATGAAAGCCTTTAACTTCTTCCTGTTTATAATTGTTATAGATTTTGATAAAAAGAAAAATCGGATTGTATTATTTGATTGAATCGCCATATTTTCAAAATTCGTAAACATTTAAGAATCATCGGGAGTAGATTTGCTAATTATGAGCAGAGAAACGATAGTCAGATTATCGCAATTAAAGCCAGGTGAACAGGGTACGATCTGCGAATTCAAGGATAGTGACATTTTTATAAAACTCATGGAAATGGGGTGCGTTCCGGGGGAAAAAATACTTTTAGAGCAGATAGCCCCCATGGGAGATCCTATATCTGTAACTGTCGCCGGGTATCGCCTAAGCCTACGAATTAATGAGGCTGAAAATATAATAGTAAAAATAATTAATTGATAATCAATTAGTTAATGAAAATTGGACTGTATTTTGGCTCCTTTAACCCAATCCACGTTGGTCATCTGATAATAGCCAATCATGTTTTGAATTCGACTGATATTCAAAAAGTATGGTTCATTGTTTCTCCACAAAATCCGCTGAAAAAAAGTAATTCCCTGCTCAATGAATATGATCGCTTGCATCTTGTAAAGCTTGCAGTTGACGGAGATACCCGCATATCTGTGTCCGATATAGAATTTAAACTTTCCCGCCCTTCCTACACTGTTGA
>JAFDYH010000057.1:15940-17291 GCA_018267535.1 Bacteroidota bacterium | reverse complement strand
CCTTTTACATCTGTTACACGTATGCCTTCGCCGCCTTGCGACTGGGCCGAAAAGTCAAGAATTGTTTTATCAGGCCCTTCGCCTTTTATTTCAATATGTTTTAGTTGGGCAAGGCTAAGATTGTCAAACTTGTATTTTCCCTCCTTCAATTCTATGCGGCTGCTGTCTTTCAATGTAAGAAAGGCTTCAATAATCTTAGCTTCATCGCCAGGTGCGAATTTCAGTGTGGTTTTATACTCATCACCCGCTACAACAGGCTCCGTATTACTATTGCAGGAAAAAAATATAATTGAAATAGCAAGAATAAATATAAGCAGCGAACTTAATTTACTGCGGTTAAGTCTGGCAGGCATTGTTTGAAGTTTAATAAAAGTGGAAGTTATTTCTTTTTCTTTGGTATTGTATTGCCGGGCCGTCTTTTTATAGGAGAAATTGATTTTACAATCGTTTTACCAGTTGCAATACCTTTTTTTGTCTTTCACTTTTGCCAGGGAGTTTGCATATGTCTTTTTGACTAGTTTCTTGATATAAGTTTTAGGCAAATCCTTTTCCTCTTTCACCACAATATAACGGTACAGGCTACCTTTTCCTTTTAATTTTTCTTCCGGATCAGCAATCTGGCTGCCGTAGTAAAATCCAAAATGAGTATGTTTTGGATAAACAGTGACCGAATAAAAGGCGTGTTATAGTTTTTCAGTTATAAACCAACCGAAGGAGCCGCGTTATAATTATAATATACCAGTTCATTGGCTTTTGGGTGTAAGCTCCACACAAAATCTCTCAGCCACAAGCGATGATTTGTACCTTTGGAGGATAGGATTCCAGGAATTTTCCAAGGTCTTTATTTTCTTCCTTGCTCATTGCGATTTATTAAAGTTGGAACACAAACCTAAGCCTTGTCTTATTTATTTTTCGTAGTTTAAGATATGAAAAGAACACTGGCCCTGCTCCTGGTTATCGTTTTGGCTAATACTGTTTACTCACAAAACGAGTTGCAATCATTTAATCAGGATCGCATTCGTATAACAAAGAGCGGGATGTATGTACTGGGTTCATGGGGTGCTATTAATACAATCACTGGTGCAATCGGGCTGGCATCTGCTAATGGGGAAGCAAAATATTTTCACCAGATGAATCTTATATGGGGCGTGACCAATTTTGCAATTGCAGGATCAGCGCTTATTGGGCTAAGAAAAAGGCAAACCAGTATCTCTCTTTCTCAATCGGTAAAGCAGCAGGTAGGAATAGAAAAAACTTTTCTTATTAACGGTGGCCTGGACCTTGTTTATATCTCTTCTGGTATTTATTGTTTGGAAAAGGCAAACAATACTTCTGATAAAAACAAGTATAG
>JAFDYH010000057.1:12080-15871 GCA_018267535.1 Bacteroidota bacterium | reverse complement strand
ACTCATGGTAAGCAATTGTATAAACTCCTTGATAAAGTTCAGTTTTCGGGAAATAGCTTAGGCCTCAGCTTAACGTTCTAAATAGACACAAGCCAGCATCCACGATGTTTGAAATACTGAAAGGGCTTGTTTTTTTCTTGAATAAAGCCTGGCGCCGCCGGATTTTAATTTACGGATCATAACTAATGCCCCGTCAAACAATCCATGACTATGCTACTGGTTTTATATATCGGTCAATAATAATTGCCGGTACCTGTTTTGTATAGCTTTTTCTAATTGATTTAGTTTGTTTGCCCCTCAAGCACTATTTTTTTCGACTTAAAGTCAAAGTTTTGAAAATAATCAACCGCTTTTACCGAAATTATTAATAAGGGTTTCAGGAAGTTGTTTTTTCTTTTTTTTTGAATAGGGCAATAATGGCAATAACAATCCATACAACGTTTACAGCTGTGGAAGGGATCGCATTATGATAAATGGTATTGGCAATAAGGCAGCCACTGCCTGTCATATTCAGTAGTATATAAGATAAGGACCCGGCATCCATTCTTTTAGCAATATTCAAAGCATAAGCCAAAACAACGAGGAATGACCCAATCCATCCAATGATGTCAATAAGCGGCATAAGTAAGTAAAATTTATCCTCACCAAAATAACAAAAGGGTAGTTGCTTTATAAAATTAAATATACTGGTATTGACAGCCGGTTGGTTCGATGTATCTTAGCCTGATTACCCAACCGATCATTGTAACACCATTATGAACAGATCTATTACCGCAATTTTCTGCAAGCTAAGTTTACTCCTTCTTTATACTTTCTTTTTCATCCCGGAATCCCTGTATGCCCAGCAAAATATCATTATACCTGTTGAAACGGGCCAAAATGCCTTTGTTCTGCAGGTAAATAAAGAAAAGCGTACAGAGATTATGTATTTCGGTAAAAAAATGAATGCTGAAGATTATAGTACTATTTCGGGCCAGTATAAACAGGTAGAGGATAATGCCGGTATTTATAATTCAGCATATACGCCCAGTGGTTCCTGGAACCTCGTCGAACCGGCAATACGGATCACCCATGGAGATGGCAATACCTCTCTTGATCTTCAGTATATAAGTCATCAAACGACAAAGCAGGATGATAATGTGAGTGTAACGGCGGTTTTGCTTAAGGATCCTGTATATGCAGTTGAGGTTTCTTTATTTTATAAAGTGTATAATAAGGAAAATGTAATGGAGCAATGGACCGTAATTACCAACAAAGAAAAGAAACCCATTGTACTGAGTAAGTACGCGTCAGCCAATTTGTACTTTATTGCCAATAATTATTTCCTGAATCATTATCATGGAACATGGGCGCAGGAAATGAAACCGGAGGAGACAAAATTGACTGCGGGTATTAAAGTACTGGATTCAAAGTTGGGAACCAGGGCAAACCTCTTTCAGCCGCCAACGTTTATGTTATCATTTGATAAGCCTGCATCAGAAGATGAAGGAAAAGTTTTATTGGGAACACTGGCATGGTCTGGCAATTTCCAGATTGAATTTGAAATGGACTCGTATCATAACCTGCGGCTGATTGCCGGTATCAATCCCTTTGCTTCAGAATATACGTTGAAGACCGGGCAGGAATTTAAAACACCTTCTTTTATTACAACCTATTCCGAGCATGGAAAAGGAGAAGCCAGCCGCAACCTGCATAACTGGGCCCGGAAGTATCGTTTATTGGATGGAGAAGGGTCGAGGCTGACATTATTAAACAACTGGGAAGCGACCTATTTTGATTTTGATGAACCAAGACTCACGGGTTTATTTAAAGATGCAAAGAAGCTTGGCGTTGATATGTTTCTTTTGGATGATGGATGGTTTGGAAATAAATATCCCCGCAACAGCGATCATACGGCGCTTGGCGACTGGCAGGAAAATATAAAGAAACTCCCGCACGGTATTGGCTACCTGGTAAAGGAGGCTAAAGAAGCCGGCGTAAAATTCGGCATATGGCTGGAACCTGAAATGGTAAGCCCTAAAAGTGAGTTATATGAAAAGCATAAGGATTGGGTAATCCGTCAACCGGAACGGCCGGAACACTATTTCCGTAATCAGCTGGTATTGGATTTAAGTAACCCGCAAGTTCAAAATTTTGTATTTGGCATACTGGATTCAATGTTTATTAAAAATCCGGAAATAGCATTTATAAAATGGGATTGTAATGCGGTTATATATAATGCAAATTCGGAGTACCTGAAACGTACGGGACAACCGCAAACACATTTATACGTTGATTATGTAAAGGGGCTTTATAAAGTGCTGGAGCGAATCCGTAGCAAATATCCAAAAGTGCCAATGATGCTTTGTTCGGGAGGAGGTGGCCGTGTAGATTATGAAGCCTTGAAGTATTTTACTGAATTCTGGCCGAGTGACGATACGGACCCGCTGGAGCGGATCTATATGCAATGGGAGTATTCTTATTTCTTTCCGGTGGTTGCAACCTGTAATCATATTACCGATTGGAGTAAGCTGCCTTTAAAATTCAGAACAGATGTAGCCATGATGGGTAAAATGGGCTATGATATAGTGGTGAGTAAATTAAATGAAAAGGACCTGCAATTCAGTCAGCAGGCTGTTGCCAATTATAAATCGTTTAGTGACGTGGTCTGGCATGGCGATATGTACCGGTTGGTTAGCCCTTATGAAAAACCATTTGCCTCATTGATGTTTGTAAATGAAAATAAGAATCGGGCAATTGTATTTTCTTATTTAACAAATAACCGCTACATGAACCCGACTTCTTCACTGACCCCTGTGCAATTGAGAGGACTTGACCCGCAAAAAAAATACAGTATCCGGGAAATAAATTTATATCCAGGGACAGGATCTTCATTGAAAAACGATCTTGTTTTGACAGGAGAAGAATTAATGACAGTTGGATTTAATCCTGATGTAAACGGGGGAAGAATGAGCGTGGTTGTGGAAGTAAAGGAATTGAAATAGGTCTCAAACGCGAGGCAATAACCAATTAAATAACTTGCCTTACCCTATTTCAAAACTCCTTTGTTCTCGCAAAATTGTAAACGCTACAATGGCACTATTGCAGGCTGCGACTATTTCCAATCCCGGCACTTGTTGTATATAGGAGCTCACAAACCATATGGCAAGAGGTTCATCATTTACGATTAAACAAAGGATATTCATTTAAGCGTAACTTGTTAGCAGGTTTTCTTCATTCTTTAATCGTTCTTTGCCTGCTGGGGAGTGAAGCCTGATTATAGTGGAAATAATATAGGCCTTGCCTTCCTGCGCATACTGTAAATTAAATTTTTCAGGGTAAAGTAGTTCGGACCTTTTTTTATTTGCAGTAAGCGAATAAAAAAGCCTTCATCACTGAAGGCTTTTTGGCTATTTATGTTGAAATCAATTTATGAATCAGTCGGTAGTTTGTATTTTCAAGGGGAACAGATTTCAACAGGTTTTTACAAAAGGCTCGGATTTTAAAATTTAAAGTAAATTTTAATCATCAAGGGTAACTTGTTTTAGGATTAAAAAATAAAAGAACTGTTTAGCTTTTCATCGAACCGGACTTTAATCTTCGTTTTTAAAAGGATTGGATTCTTTCAAGGGTAATAAGAACGACTGGTAATTTCTATGGATCGGATTAATCGGCTTTGGGTTTAATGTTGGAAAAGGATTTTCTAATCTTTCGAAGGATATTACGGGTGTAAAAGTAGAGTTGATATTTGTCAAATGCAAGCGATTTGAAAAAAAAATTGTAATAAAATGATAAGTAAAGTAAATGAAGAG
>JAFDYH010000057.1:10444-12018 GCA_018267535.1 Bacteroidota bacterium | reverse complement strand
AATCTCTTTAGGCTGGTTGACACAAAGGATTTCGCGCAATTCACACTTATTTTTACAATTTCTAAATCTTTTATATGACAAAGATTGCAACCCGTAAAATCATTTTTATTCTCTTTTTGTTTATTGTTACAAACCTGGACGCGCAGGATGATAAACAAATATTCGATTCATTGAAGCTGGTAATGCCGGGCGCAAACCTGGTTAAGGTATCCGGTCAGTTTACTTTCACGGAAGGCCCTGCCGTTAATAAGACCGGTAATATTTATTTTACCGACCAGCCCAATGATAAAATATGGAAGTACGATGTTAACGGAAAGCTATCCTTATTTATGGATAAGACAGGCCGTTCAAATGGGTTATATTTTGATAGTAAAGGAAATATTATAGCCTGTGCGGATAATAAAGATGAACTATGGTCAATAAGCCCTGAAAGGAAAGTGACTGTATTGTTGAAGAATTTTGAAGGCCATCGTTTCAACGGGCCGAATGATTTGTGGATTGATAGGAAGGGGGGGATCTATTTTACGGATCCTTATTATCAACGGGAATATTGGAACAGGACAAAACCAGATATTGAAGGGCAGAAAGTATATTATCTGGCAAAAGGGAAAAAAGAAGCAACAGTCGTTGATGACCAGTTGAAGCAGCCCAATGGAATTGTTGGCTCACCAGATGGAAAAACATTGTATGTTGCCGATATCGGCGCTGGTAAAACATACAAGTACAATATCAATAAAGATGCATCTTTATCAAACCGTCAACTTTTATTTTCGCAGGGCTCAGATGGAATGACCCTGGATAGTCAAGGTAATATTTATATCACAGGAAATGGAGTTAGTATTTATAATAGGGACGGAATAAAGATTGGCCATATTCCGGTACCGGCAGGTTGGACAGCAAATGTTTGTTTTGGTGGTAAGGATAGGAAAACGTTGTTTGTTACCGCGATGGAATCTATTTATACGATTAAGATGAACGTGAAGGGAGTTGAGTAGCCGATTAGGCCGGGCCTGGTTATTCACAAGCTACTAACAGGAAACATACAAGGCAATTGCCACCAGCAAAAACTCTAACCCTACCGATTAATCATTTTCTAAAATCACAGCCCCATATCACTTTTCTATCTTACCAGAAAGCCGGAATGGCACCCTATGTATAAAGGAAAAAGGATTGAACCGGTTTCCAGCTTAAAAGTAATCAGCGTAATTGAAAATCGGTTGAAGTCTTATCTTCAGAATATATCCTTCCTGAAAACCAGGCTCAATGGAAATACAAACCCTGAAAAGGGTGTCGCAACAGGAGCCGGATAGTTATTCTGAAACCGGTATCAAAAAAGCATATTCCGCCTCTATACCTCTGCATTCCACTTAGGATTCCCAACGGCTTTTCACTACCTTTGCGCATCCTGAAAAAGAGGGTTTAGTTTTAATGAAGAATATCCGCAATTTCTGCATAATCGCACATATTGACCACGGCAAATCTACCCTGGCAGACCGGCTTTTGCAAGCAACTAATACTATCAGTGAAAGGGACATGATGGACCAGGTACTGGATGATATGGACCTGGAGAGAGA
>JAFDYH010000057.1:8003-10387 GCA_018267535.1 Bacteroidota bacterium | reverse complement strand
CAGGAGTATATCCTGAACCTGATCGACACTCCCGGACACGTAGACTTCAGTTATGAAGTGAGCCGTGCATTGGCAGCTTGTGAGGGGGCACTTCTTTTAGTGGATGCAACACAGGGTATCCAGGCTCAGACTATCAGTAACTTATACCTTGCAATTGACAATGATCTTGAGATCATTCCTGTAGTGAATAAGATCGATATGGACGGGGCAATGATTGAAGAAGTAAAGGATCAGATAATTGATTTGATAGGCTGTAAGCCTGAAGAGATATTACTGGCCAGCGGCCGCACAGGTCTTGGTGTAGAAGATATATTAAAGGCAATTGTTGACAAAATACCTGCCCCGGAGGGCAATCCTGATGCACCTTTGCAGGCGCTTATCTTCGATAGTGTCTTCAATTCTTTCAGAGGTATTATCGTGTATTACAGGATATTAAATGGGTCAATTAAAAAAGGAGATAAGGTTCAGTTTGTTTCAACGCAGCAGGAATATGAGGCTGATGAAGTGGGCATTTTAAAACTGAAGATGACTGAAAAAAAAGAGGTTGGTTGCGGTGATGTGGGCTATATTATCACGGGTATAAAGAATGCAAAAGAAGTAAAAGTAGGGGATACAATTACCCTGGCCTCTAATCCTACACCAGAACAAATCAAGGGTTTTGAAGAGGTAAAGCCAATGGTTTTCGCTGGTATCTTTCCGGTAGATACGGACCAGTTTGAGGAATTGCGTGATTGCATGGACAAACTGCAGTTAAACGATGCTTCTTTAACTTATG
Source organism: Bacteroidota bacterium (assembly GCA_018267535.1). Lineage (GTDB taxonomy): Bacteria > Bacteroidota > Bacteroidia > Chitinophagales > Chitinophagaceae > JAFDYH01. The sequence goes on along the minus strand of JAFDYH010000057.1, from coordinate 9,612 downwards.
AGTTAGAAACATCGCAGGCTTTGGGTTTTGGTTTCCGTTGTGGTTTTTTAGGATTGCTGCATATGGAAATCATCCAGGAAAGGCTGGAGCGTGAGTTTAATCAAACTGTAATTACAACCGTTCCCAACGTTAGTTTTATTGCTTACACAACAAAAGGAGAAAAGATAATTGTAAACAATCCGACCGAGTTTCCTGACCCGGTAAAAACAGACCGGATTGAAGAGCCTTATATCAAAGCGCAAATTATCAGTAAACCGGACTATATCGGTAATATCATGACGCTCTGCCTTGGGAAAAGGGGCATCCTGATAAATCAGAGTTACCTGACTACCACGCGGGTAGAACTGTTATTTGAAATGCCACTTACGGAGATAGTATTCGACTTCTATGATAAACTAAAATCGCAAACAAGAGGCTATGCGTCCTTTGATTATCACCCCATCGGTTATCGTGATGCGGATATTGTGAAGATGGATATTTTATTGAATGGCGACAAAGTGGATGCGTTAAGTGCATTGATCCATCGCAGCCGCGCACAGGATTTTGGCCGTAAGCTTTGCGAAAAATTAAAAGAGCTTCTTCCCCGTCAGCAATTCCAAATTGCTATACAGGCTGCTGTTGGCGCCAAAGTAATTGCGAGGGAAAACATATCAGCCATGCGCAAGGATGTAACAGCAAAATGCTATGGGGGTGATATCAGCCGTAAACGTAAACTTTTGGAAAAGCAGAAAGAAGGGAAAAAGCGAATGCGCCAGATAGGTAGTGTAGAAGTACCGCAGGAAGCTTTTTTGGCAGTGCTGAAGCTGGATGATTAGGGAGTTGAAAGTATGTTAATGCGGTCAAACTTAGCTAACAACTTTTCTATGCATAAAGTCAATCTACTTACTGCGAGCTATTCTTTATTATAATTCTACTCGCGTCAATTAGCTAATACCGGGGTTCATTCGTGCTGGTTTTTCTTTGTCTTTTCCTTTAATTTATTTTCATCATGATTGCCTTGCTGATCCAAAATAGGATCACCAACGGGCGCCTGTCCATCCTGAAGTTTATAGGTAAATACCTTATCAATATGTACCCATTTGCCTTTTTCCCATTTGAACCCTTCATAGTCTCCATCGGGCACATAAGTAAAAGGTTTTTCAGGTTCATCTGTTTCGGATATTAAGTGATCGTAGAGGATGATTTTTAGTTCATCATCATAATTCATCGTAGTGCTCGCTGCTTTTTTATATTCAATATAAAAGCGGTATTGCGTAGGTTTTTTTATACTGTCCTGGTCAAAACTGAAAAATTTACCGCCAAACTGCGGTTCATTATTATCATTGAATGTCATTACCTCGATCCATTTTTTATTCGTCATAGCGCTGTTGGCGTCATAACCAAATAAGGTATAATAATTCTTGTTATTGTATTTGGTTAATATGATACGGTAATAAACGGCGCCAATCCAGTTCATCCGGTTGCGTACAGAGTCCATTGGGTCAGCTGTAAATTCAGATACATCCCGAAGTGGTATCAGCTTTAATGATCCATCTTTTGTTCTTAACTGGATAGCACCACGCTGGCGTGAATAATATTCATCGTATGAAAGATTCCATGTAAAAATGCG
>JAFDYH010000057.1:7591-7929 GCA_018267535.1 Bacteroidota bacterium | reverse complement strand
AAAGAGTTTCTTACCTGGAGTGTTCGTATCAGGGCCCGGATAAAAATACTGTCGGAGCGCATACGTCCTTCCTGGATACTATCAATAATAAGGTTCTTTGCCAGCCTTTTTAATGTATCTTCTTTTTGCTGCAGGATTTTTTTATCAGCCGGTGTTATTATACCCTGGCCAAGAGATGAAAAAGAAATGATAGCTATAAAAGCAAACAGAAATGTCGCTTTCAGTAGATAATTCAGGGGGCGAAGGATATATGTCATATATAAATTCAAAGGTACATGCTTATGCTGGTTTGGAAACGGAAAAAGCAATTGTATAGTGTATAGAAGCTGGAAACCGGG
>JAFDYH010000057.1:2344-7508 GCA_018267535.1 Bacteroidota bacterium | reverse complement strand
ACCATGATCGATTTATTAAAATCGATGGCAGGAAAATCTTTCTTCGCCCGCAGGGCCATGCCTGGGTTAGGTTTACGTTCAAACGCATTATTGCTTAATGAAGTGCAATAATAAATGGCATCAATGGGCACACCTTCACTATTAATCGCATTAAGCATCTTGGTGTGAATTGTTGAAAGGTCGGCTTCCGTCATTAATCCCTTGCCAATTCCGCGTTGATTTGTTATAATTATTATTCTTCCGAATTTTTCCGCGAATATTTTAAAAGCATCCAATACCCCATTATAAAAATGAAATTCACCGGCATTAAAAATATAACTGCCGTGCTTGTCTTTGTTAATAACACCATCCCGGTCCAGGAATAGGGTCCAGCTTTTGTCAACTTTCTCTATATCCAGTGGCGCCAGGCTAAATTCAGTTTGTGCCCTGCTAAAATCTTCGGGTATACCAATATCAATAAAATATTCATCCTGCACCGAGCCATACATTTTTATATGCTCATCGCCAACTGATTTTTCTAAGTAGTCTTTTTCAAATGAAAATTTTTCAGGAAAATCTGATGCTAAAAATTTTTCTGTATTTATTGCATATAAACCGCCATTAATATACCCAGATGCATAAAACTTTTTTTCTTTAAAGTCTTTAATTGTGTTGTCGTCATTTAATTCAACAACACCATATCGGTCAAAATTTTTCATGGGCTTTAAAGCCAGGGTACAGGCGGAATCTTTTTGATTGTGCAATGCTGCAAGTTTATTGACATCTGCCTTGAACATCGTATCTCCATTGGCCAACAGTACATTTTTTTCGCTAGCTTTTGTAAGGGCTAATTTTGCCGCGCCGCCGGTGCCTAGGGGTTCCTCTTCTATTACTGTTTGATAACTTATTGTTGGGAATCGCTGTTGCAGGTATTCTTCTATGGCTTCATGCTTATATCCTAATGAGAAGATAAATTTTTCAACACCCTGATTTTGCAAATAGTTAATGACATAAAAAAGAAAAGGACGCCCTGCAACAGGTGCCATACACTTTGGTAAATCAGCAACAACTGAACGTAGTCTTGTGCCTAAACCTCCTGCTAATAGTATTGCTTCCTTCATTTATTCCCATTAACCCTTTTAGTCTTACAAAACTGTGGTTCAGGCAAAATATTTCTCTTCAACCAACTGGCAAATAATATGACCTGCCATAATATGGCTTTCCTGTATACGCGGCGTATCTGTTGAAGGTATATTGACCAGGTAATCGCTTACTGTTTTCATTTTGCCGCCACTTTTGCCGGTAAGCCCAACTGTCACTATTTTTTTTTCTCTGGCAACTTCAAATGCTTTGATAATATTGCCGGAATTGCCGGAAGTAGACAAGCCGATCAATACATCTCCCTCATCGCCGATACCACCGATAATGCGGGAGTAAACCATATCATAGCTATAATCGTTTGCCACTGCAGTGAGATAAGATGTGTTGCAATGAAGCGCCTCTGCCGGAAGCGCTTTACGGTCTATATAAAAGCGACCGGAAAATTCTGCGGCGAGATGCTGTGCATCTGCTGCGCTACCCCCATTACCACAAAAGTAAATGCGGTTGCCGCTCTTAAAGGCCTTTATTGTTACGTCAACAATCTTCCCGATTGTATCAATCAATTCAGTACTATTTAAAACCTGCTGTTTTACTTCGATTGAAGATTTTATTATTCCAGCTATTTTTTCTTTCATTTCTCAAAAATCATTTTATTTCAAAAAAACTTCCTGCTGACAGGTCATGGCCGAACGATTATATCGTCCATGTTTGCAATCCGTGTTTTACAAACTGGTATTTCACGTGATGGCCACTGAATTTTTCCAGTTTCTTTATCACATTATATTTTGAGTTGCCCGGGCAATAAAATGTCATAAAACCACCACCACCGGCTCCTGAAATTTTACCGCCTGTAGCTCCGGCAGTTTTTGCAGTTTCATAAATCTCATCAATCAAATCATTGGAAATACCTTCCGCCATTTTTCTTTTTTGCTGAAAACCATAATCCAATATTGACCCTATATCATGCACCTTCCCTTTCAGCAAGGCCTCTTTCATCAATCTTGCCTGCTCCTTTAACTGGTGCATAGCTTCAATAGGGTCTCCTTTTTTATTGATAACATTCGTTGCCTGCTTTTCGATAATCTTTGCCGATTCACGTGTAGTAGCCGTATAATAAAGCAATAAATTATTTTCCAGTTCGAACAAATATTGTTGTTTGATCCGTAAAGGATTTACTACCACATTATCATCACCATAAAACTCCATATAATTTACGCCACCGAATGTTGCGGCGTATTGGTCCTGTTTGCCACCAGCCAATTTCAAATCTTTGCGCTCAATATCATACGCATAATGGGCGATATCATATTCGCCCATGGGTAAGCGTAACATTTCAACGAATGCACCGATGATTGCCACAACAAGGGTAGAAGAAGTTCCTAGCCCCGAACCGGCAGGAGCTTCAACAAATGTGGACAGCCTGAAATTGATTTTGGGGATACCATAGTCTTTTTGAATGCGGTTATACACGCCCTTTAGTAAATCAAGTGTACCATCAACCGGCAATTTATTGTCCCATTCAAATTGCTGTTCCTGTTGCTGATCGATCGCTTCAACAATAATTCCCCCTTTATCCAAAGGTTCTATAGTAGCGGAAGCATATAAGGAAAGGGTCGCATTTAATATTACGCCACCATATAAATCACTATAGGGGCTTACATCAGTGCCGCCTCCGGCAAGGCCAATTCGTAAAGGTGCTTTACTTCTGTAAATCATGTTTCCGGACATTGCTTTTAAAAATACCTTGAACCAGCTTTGCTATTACTATCAGGAGTTGTTATCTGTAATACTATCCGCCATGCTCCTAATTGCTTCAGCTAAAACAGCCCAGCTATATTTTTGTTTTTCGCTGCGAAGATGCGGAATAAAATAGGTTTCACCTAATTGATAAAACTTTAATATAGCCGTTGCAATCGCCTTTGGTTCCGGCACTGTTACTATTCCTGCTATTCCATCAGGCACAAGAGCGGGCAGGCCGCCAACATTGGTAACAACCATAGGTTTTTCAAAATGATAGGCAAGGGGAGTAACCCCGCTTTGTGTTGCATTGCGGTAAGGTTGAATCACAGCATCCGCCGCACACAAATAGTATTTTACTTCACTGTCGGGAATAAAATCAGTTTTTAAAATCAGCCTGTCACGTATACCGAGCTTATCAATCTGTTCTTCGTATTGCTTAGCTTCTTCATAAAACTCCCCCGCGATTAATAATTTTATACCCGCTTCTCTGATCCGTTCATCACTCATTGCTTCCAGCAGCAAATCAAGCCCTTTATATTTCCGGATAAATCCAAAGAATAATACGACTCGTTCATTTATATCAAGCCCCAGTTTTCTTCTGGCTTCTTCTTTTGAAATAATCGCTCCGAATGTATCATACAGCGGGTGCCTTACCAATTGAGCCGGTTTTGTTTTTTCAAACTGCCGCAAGTCGTCCAGTACTTTTTCGCTCATGGTAATAAATGCGTCACAAGTTTTGAGAAAATATTTTGTAAATGCCGTGTCTCCCGGTCGGTGTTCATGCGGGATTACATTATCGGCAATGCAAACAACCTTCGTATGCCTGTTTTTTTTTACTCTACGTAAGATTGTTCCTAATGCGGGCCCCATAAAAGGTAACCAATACCGTACGACAATCAGATCGGGTTTTTGTTTTTTGAGACGGTTGCCAATCTTTATCCAGTTAAATGGGTTTACAGAATTGATCCATGAAAAAATTTTAAGATCAACAGGAGCAGGCTCAGAGCTATATTGTGTTGTGCCGGGAAAAAGAAAAGAAGGATATTGTAAAGAGAAGGAGCAGATATAACAATCATAACCCTGTGCGATAAATTCTTTGGCGAGTCGTTGATTAAAGGTGGCTAAGCCACCACGCAAAGGGTACCCAGGTCCTATAATAACAACACTGGCCATTATAATCCGGATTTCTTTTCTATCAAATAGCTGTTTCTTCCGGGTGCGTTCCGACTAATTAATTCACCAAGGAAACCGGCAAGAAATAATTGCATACCCAATACAGTAGAAATAAGTGCGAAATAAAAGCCCGGGCGATTCGTTAACGCCACATTCGAATCCATGATTTTTGCAATGACCAGGTACACGGATATGCCAATACCGATAATAAAAAATATAGAACCTAATAATCCAAAAAAATGCATAGGTCTTTTACCGTAACGCCCCACAAACATAATGGATGCAAGATCCAATGGTCCGTTAATAAACCGGTTGATACCAAATTTGCTTACTCCATATTTCCTGGCCTGGTGCATCACCACTTTTTCCCCGATTTTTTTGAACCCAGACCATTTAGCCAGCACGGGAGTATAGCGATGCATTTCACCGTAAACTTCAATACTTTTTACAACATTTTTACGGTATGATTTTAAACCACAATTAAAGTCATGAAGTTTGATTCCCGACATGCGGCGGGTAATCGCGTTATAAAGTTTGGAAGGAATATTTTTTGTAAATGTATTGTCGTATCGTTTCTTTTTCCACCCGCTTACCAGGTCATATCCCTCTTCAATAATCATTCTCCTTAATTCCGGTATTTCATCAGGGCTGTCCTGCAGATCGGCATCCATTGTAATAACCACTTCCCCTGAGGCAGCACGAAAGGCTTCATTTAGTCCGGCTGACTTACCATAATTCCGTTGGAATTTTATTCCTTTTATGTTGTGGTTTTTTGCTCTTAATCCTTCAATTATATCCCAGGAATTATCTGTACTGCCATCATCAACAAAAATGATTTCGTAGGTATAATTATGTTCGGTCATCACCCTTTCTATCCATGCGGTTAGCTCGGGCAATGACTCCGCTTCATTAATAAGGGGAATAACAATTGATAAATCCATTATGACGGTAATTGATCCAGTGGATTAACTGGTTTTTTCTTTGCAGCTGCGGCTCCAATAAGTGAGGCTATAGCGCCAGCTATTAATGTTCCGAGAATAACACCTCCGATACCAAAAGCAATAAAAAATTTCTTCGCAATTTCTAGCCCCTGATTGATTTGTTCTTCAGACATTTTGCCATCTTTCTCCATCTGTTCCCTTGCAGTCTCTATAGCTTTGTCTTTCATCTC
>JAFDYH010000057.1:1282-2299 GCA_018267535.1 Bacteroidota bacterium | reverse complement strand
CCATGCGCAAAAACGTTACCGAATGTAACCCTGCCATCCAGTTGCTGCGCATAATAAATACAAGCCCAGATAATTAAACCGCACATTATAAGGGTTGATGTCCATCTATACCAGCTTTGTTGATCAAAGCCCCCCATATAAGCAGCGATACCCATTACTATGGCAATAAGACCGATAATTAAGCCTTTTGTAATATGCGTCATTATTTTTTGTTGTTCCATATCGCAGTTTTTAATCGTTCAAAAATAGGTTGTGTTTATTAATTGTACCGATAACTTTTCCTTTCAGCTTTTTACCAATAAAAGGCGAGTTTTTTGATTTTGATTTTAAATCACTTTCTTTCACCGTCCAGCTTTGGTTAGGATGGAACAAAGCGATGGCGGCATTTCCTTTTTCCTGTATTGGAGAAACTTTTTTGCCAAATAGTGCTGCTGGCCGGGATGACAAAAGATCAACCAAACTTTCCTGGCTGATTCCGCTTAATGCAGTATTCAAAACTGAATAAGCGGTTTCCAGGCCTGTCATTCCGTATTTAGCGTATTCAAATTCCAGCACTTTGCTATCGTATTCATGGGGCAGGTGATGGGAGGCTATACAATCCACGGTTCCATCTGCAACGGCTTTGCGCAAAGCTTCCCGGTCTTCGGTTGTGCGTAAGGGTGGGTTTACTTTCAGGTTGCTGTCATAGTCCTGCAAATCCACATCGCTAAAAAATAAATGATAAGGAGTAACGGAACAGGTTACCTGTATTCCTCCTTCCTTTGCCCTTTTTATATATTCCAGTGATTTCTTTGATGAAATGCCTGTAAAATGTAATCTTGATTCCGCGTACCTCGTCAGTTTAATATCTCTAGCTACAATCAATTCTTCTGCCATGGCAGGCTTTCCGGGTAGCCCCAAGCGGGTGGAAACAATTCCTTCATTCATTAACCCATGCGGATTAATACTTTTATCATCCGGCAACTGGATAATAACACCATTAAAAGTTTTTACATATTGAAGAGCTTTTACAAGTAG
>JAFDYH010000057.1:0-1189 GCA_018267535.1 Bacteroidota bacterium | reverse complement strand
GCATTCATATCATACATTTCTGCGAGTTCTTTGCCTTCAGTATTCCTGGTTACAGCACCGATCGGGTGAATGGTTACCGGCAATGACCCGTTTTTTTGCACGATGTATTCAATGTTCGCTTTATTATGCAGCACCGGGTTGGTATTCGGAACCACCATCACATCTGTATAACCTCCGGCCATAGCTGCCCTTGCGCCGGATTCCAATGTTTCCTTATACTCATAGCCCGGGTCACCGAAGTTGGCAAATACATCAAACCAGCCCGGCGAGGCGTGCAAACCATCGATATTGATTATTTTATCCGCTTCAACAGAAAGGCCAGTGCCTATTTTGGCGATAATCCCATTTTCAATAAAAATATCAGTGATTTGTCCGTTGTAAGGCGAGGAAGGATCAACAACTTTTACTTGCTTAATGAGGATTTTCATTAAGGGGCGAAGATAATGGATTTTGGCAAGTTTAAAAGTTTAATGTTTAAGGGTTTAAGACCGGTGAAAGGCACTCAAAAACTGATGTCCCGGTAATAATCTGCGCGTTGCGGACTTCAAAACTAAATAACTTTCTTCCTCCATCTCCCGCTTCGTATATAAATAAGCGAAGGGATGAAAAGACTTGTCCAGTAAAGCCATTCACTCATCCAGCCATAAACGATGCCGAGTTTCAGCTTCTCCAGAACGATAAAAACAAACAGGCAGTAAAAAATAATCGTCATTACTTCAATCATAAGGCTCACTTTTGTATTTCCGGTGCCGGTTACAGAGCTGACCCATATTACCGAAAATGACATCAGCAGCATTGCTACAGATATCACTCTCACCACGGGTATTGCCTCGCGGATAAATTCTTCAGGTTGCCCATAAATAGAAAGTAGTAATTGCGGAAAAACATTCAGTATAACAAATACTATAATCGAAATACCTGTACTTATTTTTACAATTTTCCAGATGAGTTGTTGTACTTCATCCTGTCTTCCCTGGCCAATAATATTACTTACCATTGAGCTTGCTGCTGCGGCAAATGCCCATGTATAAGAGCCAAAAAGGCCGAATACATTGCGCATGGTATTCGATATGGCCAGCGCAGTTTCCGAATTATTTCTTTCAATCAGGATGTAAAAAAATTCCCAGCTGATTATACTCACACCATGCTGAAAGACCAATGGTGCAGACAGAGAGGTAATCAGCGATGC
>JAFDYH010000056.1 GCA_018267535.1 Bacteroidota bacterium | reverse complement strand
CCTTTTTGATAAGTATATTCATCCAGTTTGAATTCAAATGGGTTCAGGTCCTGGTAAGCCGGCCTGTCGATACGACGACTATAACTTACGCTCCACTGGTTCATTGGATTTTTGTTATAGGTTAATGCTGCGCTTGGAAAGAAATCTGTGTAATGGCGGTTAAATGTAGAATCGTAAGGGCTATAATCAGCACCCGTCCATTTCTGTCCTAAAGAACGGCCCTGTGAATTTGTATTCTCCACCCTTAATCCCGCTTGTATCATAAATCCTTTGAAAGAACGATTATAATTAGCATATACAGCATTTATATTTTCCTTATAGTTAAATCCGTTACTGCGCAAAGTATCCAGTTGTTTGGTATTGTTTGTATATATATTGTACCTCTCGAAATCATTGCCGCTCTTTACATATGATGTTTTGACACCTAATCCCAATCTCCCTTTTTTAAAATTCTGTTCATAATCAGCCTTTGCTGTATACATATCGATGTTTGTTGGAGCGATCATATTATAGATGAACTGCCCGGTTTGTGCATTACTGACCGGGTCAAAATAATAGTTAGGCTGCAATTGATTCGATTTAATTCTGTAAAAACCATAATCAGCGTCTACATTTAATTCATGACCGGATGTGTCTACAAAACGATAATTCAGGTTAAAGTCTGTATTATTTCTCTTTGATTTGCTGCTGTTGTCTGCCACCAGGATACGGTCCACCACACCCGTTGGTATGTAGCTGATCGGAGTTCTGCTGTAGTTTGAAATAGTCATATCAGTCGAGTTACCGCTTATGATTACCCCGACGGTATTAAATTTATTAACAAAGTAATCCACCCCTCCTTTATAACCATGGCTTACATTCTTAAGATAAATTTTCGATTGCTGATCGAATAATGTATCCAGCAATTCGCGGTGCAGTTTCATGGAGCTTTCATTGATATTGTCGTTAAACGTATAGTTGCCGAAAATATTTACTTTGCTGTTTCGATGGTTTAAGGACAACCCCCCGTTGTATTTCGGATAAATACCAATACCATATCCTGCATTTACAGAACCATTGGTGCCAAAGCTTTTATTCTTCTTCAGCCGGATATTAATGATACCTGCATTACCGGCAGCATCATACTTTGCAGATGGATTGGTAATAATTTCTATTGATTCAATCTGTGTGGACTGGATTGATTTCAGGTAATCAGAAAGATCTTTTCCGGTTAATGGTGTAGGCCTTCCATCGATATAAATCTGTACCCCGTTTTTACCAGCCAGACTCAGGTTGTCATCTTTATCCACCATTACGCCCGGCGATTTACGCAGTAGTTCCAAAGCGTCTGTACCTACTGAATTGATCGTTCCTTCCACATTTAATACCGTTTTGTCAGCCTTTACTTCCACCATCGGCTTCTTTGAATTTACTATCACTTCCTTAAGTTCACCGCTGATTTTATTAACCTGTAAAGCAGGCACATTAAAATCACCGGAACCGGAATATTCAAAATTCTGCGAATACACCTGTACATAACCAACATGTGAAATACTTATTATGTAATTTCCCGGTTTAATGCCATTGAAGGAATAAGAGCCGTTATTATTACTTGCTGCCAGTTTTACAATGGATGAATCTTTTGCATTCAGTAATGAAACCGTAGAATTTGATAAGGCTTTTCCCTGCTGATCTTTTACATTGCCCGTTACCTGCTGTGCAAACGCTGACACAACCAGGAAACAAGTAACAGTCAATAACGCGAATCTTCTCATAATAATTTGTTTTTGCTATTTATCTCACAAAACTATCCTGCTACTACAGCGGCAGGAACTGAATTCCGGTAAACTGCATTTTTTTCGGTGTGAACGGCAGGATAAACCGATATAAATAGAAAAACTTTTTCACCGGCGAACTTTCTGCCTATGTTTTATTAATATTTGCATTTTAAAAAACATAAAATCATGAGTTTTCCCGCTAATCTTCGCTATACAAAAGACCACGAATGGATTAAAATTGAAGGCAATACAGCTACAATAGGTATTACCGATTTTGCACAAAAAGAATTGGGTGACATTGTTTATGTAGAAGTAGAAACCATTGGCAAAGACATGGAAGCAGGTGAAGTATTCGGCACTGTTGAAGCGGTAAAAACTGTATCTGACCTGTACCTGCCAGTAACCGGTACGATTACCGAGTTAAACCCTATACTTACCAGCTCGCCTGAATTGATTAACACGGATCCTTACGGTGAAGGCTGGATGATTAAAATGACCGTAAAAAACGCTGGCGATATAGAAAAATTGATGGATGCTTCAGCTTATGAAGCGATAGTGGCCTGATTTTTCAATCCGAAATCATTAAACTCTCGTATTTATTTTAGAAGACCTTTGTGGAAACACAGGGTTTTTTATTTAACCATCTATTGACTTCAAAAACTACATACGGCGAGGTAGAGCTGGTCGCTCTGTTGCAGCAGCGTAATAATCAGGCTTTTACTTATTTATACGATAATTATTCAGGTGCGCTTTATGGAATTATTAACCAGATTGTTCCTGATCGGGAATCGGCTAATGATGTGCTGCAGGAAGTGTTTATCAACATTTGGAGAAAAATAGGAACATATGATCTTAGCAAAGGGCGTTTATTTACCTGGATGCTGAATATTGCAAGAAATGCTTCTATTGATAAAATACGCTCCAAAGCCTGGCAAAATGACTTAAAAAACCAGTCGATACCTGAAGACGTAAATAACCTGGAAAGTCACCTGATAAGACCCAACATGGATAATCTCGGCTTTAGAAAGATCGTAGGAAGGCTGAGAGAGGAACAACGTACTTTAATTGAATTATCCTATTTCCAGGGATATACTCATGAGGAAATCGCGAAAGGATTAAGCATACCATTGGGAACGGTAAAAACAAGAATACGAACTGCATTATTGCAATTAAGATCAATGATGGATCAACAGTGAACATAAAAGAGTACATATTAAGTGGAATTGTAGAAAGCTACGTACTCGGACTGGCTTCAGAAGAAGAAAGGGTTGAGTTTGAAAAGCTGTGCCTGCAATATCCCGATTTGATCGATGCCCGGAATTCCTTTGAAATTTCATTGGAAAGACAGGTTCTTGAAGAAGCCCCTGAAGCACCCGCCTTTGCAAAACAAAAATTCATTGATTTTATTAAGCAGCCTGAGACAAATAGTGAAACCAATGTTGTTTCTATTCAAAAAAGCATAGCCAAAGGTTCGGGTTTTCGCTGGCTCGCTGCAGCATCAATAATATTTGTTATTATTTCTGCAGGGCTGGCTTATAAGTTTTATAACGAAGCCGTTTCTCTAAAATCTGAACTGCAAACGGCGAAAGAAAGTCAGGCCAGGTTGGATAACAGGCTCAGGATACTGGAAGACCAGCAAAAGGTCATTAATGATCCAAAGATCAGTGTTGTGAATCTCACAGGAATGCCTAAAGCCCCCGCCGCATCCGCCAGTATTTATTGGGATTCAACCTCATCTAATGTCTGGTTACTGGTTAAAAACCTTCCTCAATTGCCTGATACCAAACAGTATCAATTATGGGCTTTGATTGATGGAAAACCTAAAGACCTCGGCCTCTTTGACTTGCCTAATGGAGATCATAAGATTATGATCAAAATGAATAACACACAAAAAGCCGATGCATTTGCAATAACCATAGAAAACCGGGGCAATAAGGGCGGTCCCAACCTGGACGAACTACAGACAATGGGCAAAATAAAACTCTGACACTCTGTTTACAACAATCTGAAAATTTGATATTTCCGTAAATATTAACCAGGCTACAGTAGTAGTTTTTGGTTCTATAGTTGGTTAACAGGGGGCTTCCTTTTGGAGGCTCCTTTTTTTCGCTATAATTGCATTTAAATTCACCTATGCTAAATTTCTTAAAAAGAGTTAATTACCTCCCTTTTGCTATTTCCTGGTTCCTCATTATTACAGTTCTTATGTGCCTGCCCGGGCAGGTGCTGCCGCAGGAGGATTGGCTAAGTAAAATAGATTTCGACAAGATTGTCCATATAGGCATGTTTGCCGGACTGGTATTCCTCTGGTGCGGGTCTGTTAAAAAAAAAGAAAATATTTTCAGATCCGTGCAGCAGATTTTTGTGTGGATTGCTCTTGGGGGATGTGTTTACGGGGTAATTATGGAATTTGTACAGAAATATTTTATCCCGAACCGCTCTTTTGACATCATTGACATGCTGGCGGATGCTATTGGCAGTATTATAGGCTTAGTGGTCGCAACCAAACTGTTTGCAAAAAAATAGACCCCTGTGGAAACAGGGGTCGCAACCAAAACTAACTGCTTATGAGAAAATTGACTGCTTTGTGTAAGTAAGAACTTTTATGTATAACGCAAAATTACTGCCAATAGTATAACACCTGCTGTTAATGAAAGTCTAAAAGGAATTCTTTAAAACTCTCACTCTATCAGACGTCAATCTATCAAAGAATCTTGCGCAACTATTAATCTTTATTCAAATCGTTTGCCAGAAAGAACTAATAATCTTATTTGTTCTACAAAAATATAGGAAACAATTTACTTACCTGCAAATAAATACTTTAGTTCTTGTTAATTTCATTGCATCAAAGGAACAATTTTCAATTCTGCAAATTATATCCTCTTAATTCAACAAATCGCAATAAAATATCTAGGGTAAAAACCCAGAAAAGGGATTTAATTGAAAAATCCTTTAATAAGATCGGTAATTCCACCACCACCTGCTGATTGTTTTTGTTGATGCTGCTGTGCACCCTGTGTTACCTGATTGATAATATCCTGTATATTAAAACCGCCACCGCCATTACCGCCGCCTGTAAATTGATTCAGCAGTCCCTGGAAATCAAAACCGCCACCGGCAGATTCTTTGGTCGCTACATTACCCCCTGTGAGCGAGCCAATAAGGTCGTTCAAATCAAATGCATCATTTGCTGGGTCATTACTTGTAGTACGGGTAATCAATCCGTTCAGTACATTTGGAATAAGGCTGCTTGAAACACTGTTTGCCTGTGCGGGGTTCATATTGAATTTACTAACCAGGCTGTTCACCAGGTTTCCAATCATCATTGCCACAGCAGGATTTTTTAATAAGCCTGCTATTCCCCCACTGCTTTGCTGATTATTACCGCCACCACCAGTAAAAAGAGAAAGTATATCCTGAAGACCGCCGCCGGCAAGCATACTTTGTAAACCACCGGTAATTGAATGTGTGGCTTCAGCCAGCACAGCATTGTTTTGAGAATTTGGAATTGCGGAATTATTTACAACCGTATCCTGTCCGTATTCCTTTACAAGATCAGCAATTTGTTCAAGCATTTTACAAGTTATTTGAATTGAATAAATATTGATTCCATCCTTTCAAGAAGCACGGGAAAGACTGAATTTTATTTAATTCTGTTTCGCCATCTTTTCAGAATTTTCGGCAAACTGCAATGCTTCAATCATTTCCTGTATATCACCGTTCAATACGGCATCGAGATTATATAGTGTTAATCCAATCCTGTGGTCTGTAATTCGCCCTTGCGGAAAGTTATAAGTCCTGATTTTTGCGCTTCTGTCTCCACTGCTTACTAAACTTTTTCTATGCCTTGCTATTTCTTCTTCCTGTTTGCGTACCTGTTCTTCGTAGAGTTTTGTACGCAGCATTTGCATTGCTTTTTCACGGTTCCCTAACTGCGATCGTTCAGTCTGGCATACCACAACAGTTCCGGTTGGTATATGCGTCAGCATTACTTTTGTCTCTACTTTATTAACGTTCTGGCCTCCGGCGCCACCGCTTCTTGCTGTTTCCATTTTTACATCAGCGGGATTTAATTCAAAATCCACTTCTTCTGCCTCAGGCATTACTGCTACAGTTGCTGCCGACGTATGAACACGCCCTGATCCTTCTGTTTCCGGCACACGCTGTACACGATGAACGCCACTTTCAAATTTCAACGTTCCATACACTTCATCGCCGCTCACTTCCAACTGAACTTCTTTATACCCTCCCACTGTTCCTTCATTTTCGCTGAGTATAGCTGTCTTCCACCCCCTTCTTTCACAATAGCGGATATACATGCGTAGCAAATCACCGGCAAATAAACTCGCTTCGTCACCCCCTGTTCCGGCCCTGATTTCCACAATCGCATTCTTGTCATCCTGCGGGTCTTTTGGTATCAGTAATTGACGAATATACGATTCCTGGCTCTTTTGTTTTTCCTCTAATGCTGGTGTTTCCAGTTTAGCCAGTTCTCTTAATTCTTCATCATCACCGCGCAATGCCTCTTTGTAGAACTCTGCATCTTCCAGGAGTTTTTTATATTCAGTGTAAGCATTCACGATTTTCTCAAGACTGCGGTATTCTTTACTGGTAGCTGCAAATTTCTTATTATCATTCACAATTTCGGGATTCGTAAGCGCTACCCCTAACTGATCAAATCTTGCTTTTATCGCTTCTAATTTATCCAGCATTTTGTATCTCCGGCGTTATGTTTTTATGAAGTCAGGACAGCCTTTGCCTAATGAGGCTTTCCTTTAATTTTGGGCAGCAAAGTTAACTGAAATAATCGCATGGGCTATCGCAAATTCAATGCAGACAATCTCTTCGACGGATACCTGTTACATGACAATAACAAAGTACTGGTAACTGATGAAAATGGAAAGATTTATGACATTGTTCCACTCGCGGATGCCGGAGATGGTATCGAGAAAATGAAAGGGATATTATCTCCGGGGCTGATCAACTGCCACTGTCACCTGGAATTAAGCCATCTGAAAGACGTAATTCCACCACATACCGGTTTAATTGAGTTTCTCTGCTCTGTAGTTACCAAAAGAGGATTTGATCCAGCCATTATACAGCAGAAAATAAAAGAAGCTGAACTGGAAATGTATAATAACGGTATTATGGCTATCGGTGATATTGGCAATACCGCAGATACCGCTTTTGTAAAGTCAAAAAGTAAGCTGTACTGGCAAAACTTTGTAGAAGTGCTGGGTTTTACTGATGAGAAAGCGGTAGAAAATATAAAACATTATAAAGCTGTAGTCAATGAATTAGAAAAAAAAAATCTTACAAATAATCAACGCTCCAACCTGGTACCTCATGCGCCCTATAGTATCAGCCCCAAAACCTTTGAACTGATCAATAAGGAAACTGAGGGAAAAATAATTTCAATTCATAACCAGGAGCACCCGGCAGAAGATGAATTGTACAAAACAGGAGGAGGCGACTACCTGAAACTATTTAAAATTTTTGGTATTGAAAAAACACCCTTTCCTGTGACAGGAAAAAGCAGCTTACAATCCTGCCTGCCTTATTTCAACAGGCAACAAACGATTTTTCTGATTCACAATACATATATGCCTGAAGAAGACATTTTGTTTGCAAAAGAATACGCCGAAAAAAATAATCTGTCTTTAATCTGGTGCCTTTGTGTAAATGCCAATCTCTACATAGAAAATAAAGTTCCGCCGGTGGAGTTATTTATGAAGCATAATTTACCAATAGTATTGGGAACAGACAGCTACAGTAGTAACTGGCAATTAAGTATTGTAAAGGAAATTCAATCCATTCATCAATATTTTCCGGCCATTTCATTGGAAACAATTTTGCAATGGGCAACCATTAATGGAGCAAAAGCACTACAATGGGATCATAATTTCGGAAGTTTTGAAAAAAACAAAACACCCGGTGTGGTTGTGATCAGTAGTGATCTCAGTGAGTCAAAAAGAATTCTATAGAATTTTTTATCGCAATATTTCACTTAATACAGGAAGGCTTCTCACTGTCCCAAATTCCTGTATATGCAATGCATAATACCGTTCATAAGCGAGCAATAAGTTCCGTCGAAAATCATGATTCAACTGAACCTGTTCCAGTTCTTCGGGTTGCATTACTTTCAATATATCAGACGTAATTTTTGCTTCCCTCTCCTCAATAAAATAGGGATGTGAAGGTTTATCCTTAACAAATCCTCCTTCCTGCAAATCAAGGATGCTGTTTTTTTCGGAATAGCTGTCATTAATCCGCAAGCCAAAAAAGCCTGCAAGGTTGAGTGCAAAAAACAAAGGAAAATTAGCAGCAACTAATCCTGTACTATTATCGAGGTGCAATAAGGAATCTTCTGTAAACTCATATAATTCAGGATTGGCTTCAGGTTGTTTTAAACATTTGGTCAGCAATTCAATCATGAATAATGCAACGGTATTTTTCCTTACATCAGACAAGATATGACGGTAGATATAATTCCATTTAAATTCTTTTATCCGTTGCAGGTTTTTTAATTCATTGTGATAAACCACCAGGTCCAGTATTGCTGCAGGCTGAAATAGATTAGCTTTCCCGGATCCCTTTTTTGAAGAAGTTCTCACCCCATTCACCAGGTAAGATTGAATGCCAAATAATTCAGTAAATAGGGTTATAATTAAACTGGTTTCACCATATTTTACCACCCTTAATACAATTCCTTTTGTTTTATGAAGCTTATCCGGCATGGAAGCGTAAAACTAAGAAAGGTTTTATTGTAGTTACCATATCTATCATACCTTTTAATTGCTGGCAATGAGCTCAAGTATAGCATGCCATACTTCTTTGCTGTTTCCTGCTTTCTTTTCCGGTTCAATTTTTATTGCTTTTCTTTGCCCATCTGTACCAATCCATAATTAAATCGTATCAAATGTGGAAAAGCCTTGGCCAGTTTATTCTTCGTTTCCGCTGGCCCCTTCTTATACTGGTAATAGCTCTTACAGCCTTTATGGGCTATCAGGCGAGCAAAGTGGAACTCAGCTATGAATTTGCAAGAGCAATCCCGACTGATAACCCAAAATATAAAGCCTACCAGGATTTTAAAAGCAAATTCGGCGAAGATGGCAACTTGCTGGTGATTGGTTTGCAAACACCCGATTTATTTAATGAAAAAATCTTTAACGCATATTGCACACTTCAAAGAACTCTGAAAAAAGCAAGCAAAGTTGAAGACATAATAAGTATTCCTTCTGCTGTTAACCTGGTAAAAGTTCCGGAAACAGAGAAACTTAAGGCACAAAACATTTTCAGGGATACCACTCTTTCGCAGGCAGAAATTGATAGTTGTAAGAATGTCTTCCTCAGTCTTCCTTTTTATCGCGGCCTGTTGTATAACCCTCAAACCCATGCATGGCTAATGGGGGTCCGCATCAATAAAGAGGTAATGAATTCGAAGAAAAGGAATGCGGTAGTAGAAAATATTGTCAATATTGCGAATGATTTTGGTAAAAAAACAAACCTGGAAGTTTATTTGAGCGGATTACCCCTGGTAAGAACGATCATGACCACCCGCGTCGCCAAAGAAATGCAATTGTTTCTTTTAATCTCAGTAATCCTCTCAGCTATTATCCTTTTATTTTTTTTCCGGTCCGTAAGTGCAATGCTTTTGTCTTTGTCTGTTGTTATTATCGGCGTATTATGGAGCCTGGGCACCATGCATTTGTTTCATTATAAAATCACCTTACTTACTGCCCTTATTCCACCATTAGTCGTCGTGATTGGTATACCCAATTGCATATATTTTTTAAACAAATATCATACGGCCTATAATGATACGGGTGAAAAAAGAGAAGCGCTGATAACAATGGTTTCCAGGATGGGAATCGTTACCCTCTTTTGCAATCTTACTGCCGCTATCGGTTTTGCCGTATTTGCATTCACCAAAAGCCAGGTGTTGAAAGAATTTGGGGTGGTGGCAGGTATTAATATAATTTCCTTATTCTTTATTTCCTTAATCCTGATACCGGTTACCCTGTCATTCCTGTCTGTTCCTAAGTCGAAACACACAAAATATCTTGAAAGTATGCGGCTCAACAGGTGGCTGAATCGTCTCGAGACATGGTCTTTAGGTCATCGCAACCTGATTTATACTGCTACCGTCTTAATTGTTGCTGTTTCAATTGTAGGCTTGTTCCGCCTGCAAAGCGTAGGATATATCGTAGACGACCTCCCTAAAACAGATAAATTATACACTGACCTCAAATTTTTCGAAAAAAATTTCAAAGGTGTGATGCCGCTTGAAATTCTTGTTGATACAAAAAAGAAATATGGCGTATCAAGAAACTTTGGCAACCTTTTAAAAATAGATTCGCTCTCCCGTTACATTCAAACCATACCGGATATAGCAAGGCCATTAAGTATCACTGAAGGGCTGAAATTTGCCAAGCAGGCTTTCTTTGAAGGGGATAGTAATAACTATTCAATGCCCGCTGAATATGATTTACCTGCATTGGCCCAATACCTCAGTTTCAAAGGGGATTCATCCGGAACAAAAAATTCTTTTTCAAAACTGGTTGCTTCATTTATGGATAGTGCAAGGCAAGAGGCCAGGATTAGTGTGAATATGGCCGATGTAGGAAGTAAGCGTCTGCCGATGATACTGGATAGCATTCAAAGAAGGGTATCGCAGTTGTTTGATAGCACGAAATATGAAGTTGAACTGACAGGCACCAGCGTCACTTTCCTGGAAGGAAGCCGATATATCATTGATGGCCTCAAAGAAAGCATTATGTGGGCCTTTTTATTGATTGCATTATGCATGTTGTACCTGTTCCGCTCGTTCCGCATCTTATTATGCTCGCTGATACCAAATATTATCCCGTTGGTTATTACAGCCGGTGTGATGGGCTGGACAGGGGTTGCGTTAAAACCATCAACCGTACTGGTATTTAGTGTGGCGTTAGGTATCGCAATAGATGTTACTATCCGGTTTTTGGTAAACTATAAACAGGAGCTACCCAATCACAATTATAATAGTAAAGAAACTGTAATCGCCACTATTCACAGTACCGGTATCAGCATCATTTATACTTCGATGGTATTGATTGCTGGCTTTATTATTTTTTGCTTCAGTGGCTTTGGGGGAACAAAAGCATTAGGCTGGTTAACTTCACTAACATTGGTATCGGCAACAATTACAAACCTTGTATTATTACCGGCGTTGCTGATTACGATTGGAAAGGATAAGAAATAACTGTGCGCTATACGCCTTGAAGTTCACAGCCGGAACTTGTGACCTATTACTTCAATACTTCCTGCAATTTTTCTTCGAGTGCAGGACCGCGAAGACTTTCAGCAATTACTTTTCCCTGCGGATCAACCAATACGTTGTAAGGGATCCCTTCTATGCCATACAAAGGAACAACGCTGCTTGACCAATATTTTAAATCACTAACATGCGCCCAGGTCAGGCCGTCTTTTTTTATAGCCGCTTCCCATGCGTCTTTTTGCTCATCAAGTGACACACCCAGTATAGTAAAATTCTTATCCTTGAATTTATTATACGCTGCAACAACATTGGGGTTCTCACCACGACAAGGGCCGCACCAGCTTGCCCAGAAATCAACCAATACATATTTCCCTTTAAAAGAACTCAGGGCTATTTGTTTTCCCGTTACATCCGGCAAGCTAAAATCCGGGGCTTGTTTACCTGTCCACCTTTGCGGTCCGGCTGTATTTTGCTGCTGATTCATCTTTGCTACCTGGTCATCAAAATCCTTTTTAACCAATGCTAATGTCTTATTACCCGGAAATTTTTTTATCACGCCAGTCAGCAAACTATCATACTCATCTGCATTAAACAAACGATAGGTCCCCAATGAGAAAATAGATGCAATCGGGCTATTTGAATTTTTTACAAATTGTCCTACATAACTTCTGAAATCTTCAAGCATTAAGCGGCCCCTTTCATTAATGGCGTTAATCAAGCTATCTGGCGCCTTTGCTTTTACAAGACTATCC
>JAFDYH010000055.1:6735-8006 GCA_018267535.1 Bacteroidota bacterium | reverse complement strand
TATGAAAAACAACATAAGTGGTAACCCACAAAGCATAGAAATGTCCTAGGCATATTTATTTCGCACACATTGTATAAAATTCTTTTATTCAAAATAAGGAACCTCATCATGCGATACCTTATCCTTCTGTTGCCAATAAGCCAGCGTCACAACATGAGCGTCTTTTGTTTTTAATAGCCGGCCAAATATTGCATTGGTGGGATTGAAAGTAACATCTGTTACCCCAACTGTAAAAGTTTCAGGGGGAGGGGCTGGTACAGGAACTGCTGCTTCGCCTTCTTTTGGCACAGCCGCAGCAGGGGTTTTCGGCGCCGGTGACGCAGTGATAACTACGGTATACCGATTGTATTCCAGTAATTCTTTTAAGAATGCAACACGTTCCGGTTTGGCATTCTTTTCAACAATGGCGCATTTTATCCCGTTCAGATCTTCAAACTCATGATTTTTATTGATAGCCATAATTGCTGAAATTATTTCACTAACGAATAAATATAATTGTATGCGCCGCTTACAAGCCCGGTAATAATTATTCCTGCTATGCAGATTGTCATTGCAATTTTTGGTAAAAAATCAATCCTGATCTTTTCAACCGGCGTTTCATTGTTATCTATAAAAATCGCTTTTATTACTTTCAGATAATAATACAGCGAAATCACCATATTTAACGCGGCAATAGTTATCAAAAGATAATTTCCTTTACCTGCACCGGCAAGTAATAAGAAGAATTTGCCAAAAAAACCGGCAGTGGGGGGAATACCGGCTAATGAAAATAAAGAGATCGCCAGCACCCAGCTTAATACAGGATTTGTTTTATAAAAACTTTTATACTCATCTATATTTTCTCGTCCTGAAATGACACTTACCAATGAAATAACGCCAAACGCTCCAAGATTGGAAAAGATATAGACAAGAATAAAGTAAACAACGGAAGTCGTTCCCTGCACTGATTGCCCCGTGATGCCAATTAAAATAAAACCGACTTGTGCAATAGAAGAAAAAGCAAGAAACCGTTTCATATTCTGCTGGCGCAAAGCAAACAGGTTGCCAATAACCATTGTGGCAATGGATAAAATAAATAACATATTATACCAACTGTCGCCTAAAGGTTGAAACACTTTGTATAATATGGAAACAAGGGCAAATAAAATGGCACCTTTGGAAATGACCGACAGATAAGAGGTAACCGCTACAGGAGAGCCTTCGTACACATCTGCCGTCCATAAATGAAAAGGAACAGCCGAAATTTTAAACCCAAACCCTGATAATAAAAG